>JAZQUG010000009.1:0-84454 GCA_045631225.1 Candidatus Fimenecus sp. | reverse complement strand
TCGGTATCGGTACTGACTCTGCCGCAAGTAATAACGGACTTGATATTATGCGAGAAATGTATCTTGCTGCACTTTTACCAAAGAGTGTAAATAATAAGGCGGATATCGTGACTCCTCAGGATATTTACAGAATGGCTACCGTTAATGGATATAAAGCACAGGGAAGAAACGATTGCGGTGTAATAAAGGTTGGCAATAAAGCCGATTTGATTGTTCTTGATATGACAACACCAAATATGTATCCTGATTTTGATATTCTTAATAATCTCGTTTATTCAGCAAATAAGAGTAATGTGGTGCTTACAATGGTTGATGGTGAGGTCCTTTATAAAAATGGTGAGTTCACAACTATTGATGTTGAAAGAATGGGATATGAAGTTAGTCGTCTTGTACGCGAAGTGGTAAAAGAGGTTAATGCACAATGATTACAAAGGCAGTTGAATTTATAAAATCAAAAATTACCGGTGACTTTGAAATCGGTATCATTTTAGGTAGTGGACTTGGAACTCTCGGCGAAAAAATTGAAAATCCACAGTTTGTTGATTATGCCGATATCCCTGATTTTCCTGTATCAACAGCACCTGGTCATGTTGGCAGATTTGTTTTTGGTATACTTAATGGTAAAAAGGTTATGTGTATGCAAGGCAGAATTCACCTTTATGAGGGTTATCCTGTAGAAAATGTTGTAATGCCAATCCGTGTTATGAAAATGATGGGGGTTAAAAAACTTATTGTTACAAATGCAGCAGGTGGCATTAACGAGAACTTTGATGTGGGTGACATTATGGTGATTACTGACCACATTAATTTTACAGGCAGAAACTGTCTTATCGGAAAAAATGATGACCGTTTTGGTTGCCGTTTCCCTGATATGACCTACGGATATTCACCTGAGCTTCGTGAAATCGCATTCAATTGTGCACAAAAGCTAGGAATGAAACTTCAGAAGGGTGTATATATTGGTTGTACAGGACCGTCTTATGAAACTCCTGCCGAAATTCGTGCATTTAGAGTGCTTGGTGCAGATACAGTTGGTATGTCAACTGTTCAGGAAGTAATTGCTGCAAATCATTGTGGTATAGATGTTCTTGGATTCTCACTGATTTCCAATAAAGCAGCAGGACTTTCAGGTGAAAGACTCACTGAAGAGGAAGTTCTTACAATAGGCAGACAAAAAAGTGAAGAAATGCAAAGACTTATTACTGAAATAGTAGGTGAATTCTGATGTCATTTTTGAGTGGTGCAACAGTTGGGTTTGATACTGTCAATAATAAAGCAGTATTTATTGACCAGACACTTTTGCCAAACGAATATGAAGAAATATTTACTGATGATTATCAGGAAATTTTCGATGCTATTAAGCTTTTGAAAGTTCGTGGAGCGCCTGCTATTGGTGTATTTACGGCAATCTCATTGGCAGTGCTTATGAATAAAAGCGATGCTATTACATATGAAGCTCTTTTTGCTGAATTAAAGGATTATGCAGAAAAACTTGTTCTTTGCCGACCGACTGCAGTAAACCTTAAGTGGGCAACTGAAGAAATGCTGAAAGTTGCCGGAACGTGCAACGCAGAGACTTTTAAAGAAACTCTTACAAACAAAGCTCTTCAGATGATTGAGGATGATATTGCAATTTGTCATAAAATCGGCGAATATGGTGCTGAAATTCTTAAGAATTGCAACTCAATTTTAACCCATTGTAATGCAGGACGTCTTGGTACCGTAAAGTATGGTACTGCACTTTCACCTGTATATATTGCAAAAGAAAAAGGACATAATATAAAGGTTTTTGCAGACGAAACAAGACCGCTTTTACAAGGCGCAAGGCTTACTGCTTTTGAACTTTGTGATGCCGGTGTTGACACAACCGTTATCTGTGATAATATGGCATCTTTCGTAATGAAAAATAACCTTGTGGATGCAGTTTTAGTAGGTTGCGACAGAGTGGCACTCAATGGTGATACTGCCAATAAAATAGGTACAAGCGGTGTAGCAATCCTCGCAAAGCATTACAACATTCCATTTTATGTGTGTATGCCATTTTCAACATTTGATAAAAATATAAAAACAGGTGAAGATATCGTAATCGAAATGCGAGATGGCAATGAAATAGGGGATATGTGGTACGAGAAACCAATGATTCCGCAAAATGTAAAAACATTAAATCCTTCATTTGATGTGACTGACAATTCTTTGATTACAGCATTTATTACCGAAAAAGGTGTAATTCATCCTGATGAAATAAAAAACTATATTTAAATGATAAAATCCTCCGTATTACACTTGAAAAATCGGAGGATTTATTGTATAATAATATTGTTAAATTTTTGTCAGACTTATCTGACTATGGAGGTAAATTATTATGGCAAATCGTTTTGTACTTAACGAAACATCTTATCATGGCAAAGGTGCTATCAGTGCTATTGCTGACGAAATAAAGGCAAGAGGCTTTAAAAAAGCATTCGTTTGCTCTGACCCTGACCTTATCAAATTCGGTGTTACAAAAAAGGTAACAGATATCCTTGATAATGCAGAAATCCCATACGAAATCTATTCAAATATTAAACCAAACCCAACAATCGAAAATGTTCAGACTGGTGTAGAGGCATTCAAGAATGCAGGTACAGATTGTATCGTAGCAATTGGTGGCGGTTCCTCAATGGACACTGCAAAAGCAATCGGTATTATTATCACAAATCCGGAATTTTCAGATGTTCGTTCACTTGAAGGTGTTGCACCAACAAAGAACCCTTGTGTGCCAATTATCGCAGTTCCTACAACAGCAGGTACAGCAGCAGAAGTTACAATTAACTATGTTATCACAGACGTTGAAAAGGACAGAAAAATGGTTTGTGTTGATGTTCACGATATTCCTGTGGTTGCAGTTGTTGACCCTGATATGATGGCTTCAATGCCAAAGGGACTTACAGCAGCAACAGGTATGGATGCTCTTACTCACGCTATTGAAGGTTACATCACAAAGGGTGCTTGGGAACTTTCAGATATGTTCCATATCAAGGCTATTGAAATTATCGCAAAATCACTTCGTGGTGCAGTTGAAAATACAGATGAAGGCAGAGAGGGAATGGCTCTCGGACAGTACGTTGCCGGTATGGGCTTCAGTAATGTTGGCCTCGGTATCGTTCATTCAATGGCTCATCCTCTTGGTGCTCTTTACGATACACCACATGGTGTTGCAAATGCTATTATTCTTCCGACGGTTATGGAATACAACGCTCCTGCAACAGGTGAAAAGTACAGAGATATTGCAAAGGCTATGGGCGTTGATGGCGTTGATGCTATGAGCCTTGAAGATGCAAGAAAGGCTGCAATTGATGCTGTTAAACAGCTTTCAGTTGATGTTGGTATCCCAACAGACCTTAAGGAAATCGTAAAGGCAGAAGATGTTGACTTCCTTTCACAGTCTGCATTTGATGATGCTTGTCGTCCCGGTAACCCAAGAGATACAAGCGTTGAAGAAATCAAAGAACTTTATCTATCACTTATGTAATTTAATATTTTAATAGTAAGGCGGAGCTTTGGCTCCGTCTTTTCATATGAAAAGGTGTAGGGAATATTTTAAGCGTTATTCAAAAAATCTCGAAACAGATATTATTTTCTATTGTACATAATGTTGAACTATATCGCTAATTTTTTGTGCATTTATACAATAAATATTAACATTTGGTAAAAAGCCTTACAAACACAACATTTTGTGGTATAATGTATCCTACAATAACTATGGTGTGTTATTGTGACTAATTTTAGGTGAAAAAATGAGATTTTAATAAATAAAGGTTAAGGTGCATATTGTGATTGAATTCAAACACGTTTCAAAAACTTATGATAATGGTACAAATGCCCTTCGTGATGTTTCTATTACTATTGAAGACGGTGAATTCGTTTTCATTGTAGGTTCATCAGGTGCAGGTAAAAGTACTTTCCTGAAAATCATTATGCGTGAACAGGTTCCTAACAGCGGTTCTGTTATAATTAATGATTACGATTTGAACAAAATTAAAAAAAGAGATATTCCAAAATTCCGCAGAACAATGGGTATTGTTTTCCAGGATTTCCGTCTTATTCCTAATATGACAGTTTATGATAATGTCGCATTTGCTATGCGTGTTATCGGTGCCAAGGAAAAGGACATCAGAAAACGTGTTCCATATGTGTTGAGCCTTGTGGGTCTTACTTCAAAAGCAAGACAGTTGCCAACACAGCTTTCAGGTGGTGAGCAGCAGAGAGTAGCGTTAGCACGTGCTCTTGTAAATAATGCAGGCATTATTATTGCTGACGAACCTACCGGTAATATTGACCCTGAAATGTCATATGAAATCGTTGATTTGCTCAATCATATCAATGCTAACGGCACAACGGTTGTAATGGTTACTCACGAGCATGAGCTTGTTCGTCGTTTTAATCATCGTGTTATTACTATCAGTCAGGGTGAGGTTGTTTCTGATACAGGTGTAAAACAGGCTGAAGAAATAGCTGAGGAAACTGCAGAGGAAACAATTTATTATGAAACACAGGCTGAGCTTAAAGAGGCAGTTGAACAGGAACTTCAGGAAAAGGTTGACCAGATGCGTGAAGAAGTTATCAGTTCACTTCTTGAGCTTGATGAGGAGGATAATACATCTCCGTCGTTCTATGCTCAACCTAACAGTGACAAGGAACTTGAAGATTTTATGAAATCTTATGGTGTGGAAGATATTGAACTTTCACCTGAAGAGGTCATTGCCAGTCTTGAAGAAAAGATGAATGGAGGTGACGCTCAATGAAAGGTGCAAGTTTAGGTTATTTAACAAAAGAAGGTTTCCGTAATGTCTGGGTAAACAGACTTATGTCATTGGCGTCAGTTACTGTTCTTATGGCATGTCTTGTAATAATCGGTCTTGGTGCAATGCTTTTCTTCAATATCAATGCATTGCTTGATAAAATCGAAAGTCAGAATGTTATTATGGTATATATTGAAGATGGTACAACTGACGAGCAGATTGATAAGCTAAATAAGGAAATATATGATTTAGGTAATATTCAGGATTGTGTATTTGTTTCAAAAGAGGAAGCATTTGAAAACAGTAAAAAGGAATTAGGTGAAGATTCCGCACTCCTTGAGGGTATGGAAAATCCAATGCCTGATGCTTATAAGGTCGTTGTTTCCGATATGGCTCTTTTCAAACAGACTGTAAAAGGTCTTAAGGGTCTTGAACATATAGAAACAGTTCGTGAAAACAGTGATGTTGCGGACAAGCTTCTTGATATCAGATATGCTGTTACAATTGTAATTGCAGGAATGGTACTTCTTCTTTTCATAGTTTCATTGTTTATTATTGCAAATACAATCAGAATTACAATGTTCTCACGAAGACTTGAAATCAGCATTATGAAGGCTGTTGGTGCAACAAACTGGTTCATCCGTTGGCCGTTTATGATTGAAGGTGTCGTAATAGGTATTATCTCAAGCATTGTGTCTTTCGGTGTGCTTGCAGGTCTTTATTATGGCGTTGCTTATGTTTTTAATGATATGCTCGCATTGTTTAAGCCTGTTGCTTTCGGACAGTATGCAGGTTACATTTTCTTACTGTTTGCTTTAATCGGTACATTTACAGGTTCTGTAGGAAGTCTTATTTCTATGGGTAGATATCTTAAAGAGCAAGGGAGTGTTATAAGTGAAAATTAGCACAAGAGTATTTGCGACTTTCATGGCTTTGGTGCTTCTTTTTACTGCGATTCCGTTTTCAGGTTCAGCTAAAACATTAGCAGAGATTCAGGCGGAAATTGATAAGTACGAACAGGAAATTTCTGATAGTAATAAAGGTCAGGTAAATGCTAAGAAAAAACTTGAGCAGTTGCAGGAACAGAGTAAGGTAATTGACCAGAAGATTGCATTGCTTGAAAAGGAAATTTCTCCTATCAGAAAGAAAATCAATGAATTGACTGCTCAGATTAAGGAATTTGAAGCTCGTATAAAAACTCTTGAAAAAGAGATTGAAGATGTTACGAAACAGATGGAAGAACAGGAGCAGGAAATAAAGGATACTCAGGAGCTTCTCAGAAAACGTATGAGAGCTACATATATGGCCGGTGAGACTTCCGAGCTTGAAATTTTCCTTAGTGCATCTGATTTTTCTGATTTCCTTGCAAGAAGCGAATTTCTCCGTCAGGTTGCAAAGCACGATACAAATATCATTAAAAGTCTTGAAGAACAGATAAAAGAGCTTAACCGTATGCTTGAGGAATTAAACTCAAAGCGTTCGGAAATTGATGAAAAGAAAAAGCTTGTTGAAGCTGACCGTGCAGAACATCAGGCAGAAAAAGCTGTTCTTGATGTTAAGATGAATGAGCTTGAAACTGCACAGGCAAAGAATGCTGCAAACATCAGAAAACAGAATGAAATTATTGGTTCATTCAAAGAAGATAGTAAATATTATCAGCAATTACTTGCTCAGGCTGAAAAAGAAAAAGCAGAATATTCTGCAGCCTTGGACAAGGAAATCAATAACACAGGCTCAACAGGTAGTGGTGTTATCGATAATGGTGTAGTAAACCATAATTTTAAGGTTTCATCAAAAGGTCTTATTTCTCCTATTCAGGAATCAACTGTTTATTATTCAGCAACATTTGCACAGCATTCTTCCCGTGGTACAGCATCTATTGACCTTTGTGCTCCTGCAAACAGAGTGATTAACGGTAAAACATATTACACAACCAAGGGTGCGAAGTTCTATGCTGTTGCATCCGGTACTGTTACAAAATCAACTTATGTGGCATCAACTTATGGTCATTATATCAATATTGACCACGGTAATGGTTTAAGTTCACTTGGCTGTCACCTTGATGCACGATATGTAAACGTTGGTGATAAGGTTGTTCAGGGACAGGTAATCGGTCTTGTAGGTAATACAGGTAACTGCTGGCCACGACCAACGGATGCAAACCCTGTTGCCGGTTCACATCTTCATTTTGAGATGCGACTTAACGGTAATCGTGTGAATCCGGAACTTTATTTGCCTTCACCACTTGTGTAAGCTGGTGAGTATAATCCACAGTAAAGGATGATGTCCTTTGAATAAAAAAATTTCATTAGGTTTTGCAATATCCTGTATTTTTCTTGCTGTTGCCGTTGCAGTTTCAATTACTATGATGGTTTCAATGAAAATATACAACAGTATGATTAAGGATGTATCTCAGCGTTCAGGTATTCATTCCACTGTTTCCGATATTGATGAAATAGTCCGAAAAAACTATTTTGGTGAAATAAATGAAACACTTTTAAAAACAATGGTTTCTGAAGGATATGCTGAAGGTATTGGTGACCGTTACAGTTATTATATGACTGCTAATGAGTATGCTGATTATAAGGAAGAGGAAAAGGGTAACAAAGGAGGCATTGGTGTTATTGCTGTTTATGACAGTAAGAATAATAACATCTATGTTTCAGAAGTTTCTGAAAACTCTCCTGCACAGCTTCAGGGTATAAGTAAAGGTGACGTTATTACAGCTGTTGATTCTGTGAAAGTCAACTCGTCTAATTATGAGGAGCTTTTAGAAAGTCTCAATGGTGAAAAGCTTACTAATGTTCAGGTTACATTTACACACGATGGTAAAAGTCACACTGTGTCTGTTGCAAGAGGATATTCGGCACAGACAGTTTACTACAGCATTAACAACAATGTAGGTTATATTAAAATAACAGCTTTTTACAGTACAACTGCTGACCAGTTACAGGAAGCACTTGAATATATGAACAAGAAGGATGTTACATCTGTAATTTTTGATGTGAGAAATAATAACACAGGACTTATTCCGGATGCTGTTGAGTGTATTGATATTCTTGTTCCGGTGGCAACTGAAGGTACAACTGCAATTGCTACTGCTATTGATAAGGATGGTAAAACAGTTGAAACATTTACCTCTGATTCAACAAGTTCAAGTATAGGTATGGTTGTTCTTGTTAATTCAAATACATCAGGAGCAGCTGAATTGTTTGCTTGTGACTTACGAGATTTTGGTATGGCACAACTTGTCGGAGATAAAACAGCAGGTAACGGAACTATGCAGAAAATCTTCGAGCTGAAAGATGGTAGTGCAATTTCTCTAACAGTTGCAAGAATCTTGCCTTACAAGAGTGAAAGCTATAATGGTGTAGGGATAGAACCTGATTATAAGGTTGAACTCAATCCTGAACAGTTTTCAAGACTTCCAATGCTTTCTCTGGATAAAGACCCACAATTTAAAAAGGCTATGAGTCTTTTAGGTAATTAAATATTATATAATCCCTTTGCATAGTATAATGCGGAGGGATTTTTATGTTTTGTGTACTTAGTGTGAAAGAAAGAAACAGAACGTTTTTTGAAAGAGTCTTTGGAAAATTTTTTACAGATGATTTTACTGTAAGAACAATACCCGTTTATAAAGGTGCACCGTTTTTTGTGCTTGAAATTACTACAAGTCAAAAAGAAATAAATTGGGAAAATGTGATTCTTGCTGTTGGTAAGTGTGCGTCAAGACTTATTTTAAGTAGTGAAATAAAAATACCTGAAAATATGAATATAAGTGTTTTTAAAAGTAAAGTTCTGTATAATAAAATGATGAAAAACACCATGTTGCAAATTCTTGAGAACAATAAAAGCAAATTGTATTCAATTTCGGTTATGGATAAAGATGCTTCTGACAAAGAATTTACGAAAAAGCTTTCACAATATGCTTCTTCAATGAGCATTTGTACAACCAACAAAGAAGAATATAGTAGGACTTGTGAAGAAATAACTGATGAAACCGGAATGTGTCCGATACTTACAAATGATTTTAATGATGCAGATATTAAAGTTAATACAGATACACTTGTTATGACTGTTTTTGATAAACAAAATATTAATATATCATCAGGTGATGATTTTACAGTTCCCGAAATATATGAAAAACTGTTGCAAGATGGAGTAAACAAGTATGAATTTTATTCTGCTGTTTATGAACTTTGTGGTGTATTTTCATTAGGAGAAAGCATTTTTGATACAATTATTGTAGATAATGAAAAAAAGCGTGTTAAGGATATTCATTTCTCTTGACACAAATGGAAATATTTAATATAATATAGCTTAATTGGGGCAGTACGACTGCTTGTTTCGTTATGCCCAAAATCCGAATAAAAGGAGTTATAAAAATGGCAGAAACATTACTCACAGTAGAAGGTCTTAAAGAACTTGAGGCTGAACTTGAACAATTAAAAGTTGAGGGCAGAAAAGAAGCTGCTGAAAAAATCAAACTTGCAAAGAGCTTTGGTGACTTGTCAGAAAACAGTGAATATGACGAGGCTATGAATGACCAGGCTAAGCTCGAAGCACGTATCAGCGAAATTGAACACATTCTTAAAACTGCAAAGGTTCTCGATGTTGATGCGCTTAGCAACGAAAATGTTCATATCGGTTCAATAGTTAAACTTACAGATAAGAAGAAAAAGACATACACATATACAATTGTAGGTTTTGCTCAGGCAGACCCTGCAGCAGGTAAGATTTCAGACGAATCACCTGTTGGTAAAGCGCTTATCGGTCACAAAAAGGGCGATAAGGTTATTGTTGAAGTACCAAACGGTACACTTGAATTCAAAATTGTAGAAATCACAAGATAAGGTGAATAAAATGGCAGATAATATTAAGCAGAATCAGCCTGAACTTGATTTAGGTGAACAGCAGAGAATCCGTCAGGAAAAACTTAAGGCATTACAAGAAGAGGGTAAGGACCCATTTGTATTCACTAAATATGACCAGACACATCATAGTGCTGATGTTAAGGATAACTTTGACGAGCTTGAAGGTAAGGTAGTACGTGTTGCAGGTCGTATGATGTCAAAGCGTGTTATGGGTAAGGCATCATTCTGTAATATTCAGGACCTTAAAGGAAATATTCAGTCATATGTAGCTCGTGACAGCATTGGTGAAGAAGAATATAAAGGCTTCAAGAAGCTTGATATCGGTGACATTATCGGTATCGAGGGTGAAGTTTTCAGAACAAAAACAGGTGAAATTTCTATCCATGCAACTGCTGTTACTCTTCTTTCAAAGAGCTTACAGATTCTTCCTGAAAAGTTCCACGGTCTTACAAATACTGATATGAGATATCGTCAGCGTTATATTGATCTTATTATGAATCAGGAGTCAAAACAGACTCTTATTAATCGTTCAAAGATTATCAGTGCAGTTCGTAAATACCTCGACGGTGAAGGCTTTATGGAAGTTGAAACACCAATGCTTGTTTATAATGCAGGTGGTGCAGCGGCAAGACCGTTTGAAACTCATTTCAATGCACTTGATACAGATATCAAACTTCGTATTTCTCTTGAGCTTTACTTAAAGCGTCTTATCGTTGGTGGCATGGAAAGAGTTTACGAAATCGGACGTGTTTTCCGTAACGAAGGTCTTGACACTCGTCACAACCCTGAATTTACACTTATGGAGCTTTATCAGGCATATACTGACTACCACGGTATGATGGATTTAACAGAAAATCTTTACCGTTATGTCGCACAAGAGGTTCTTGGCACAACAAAAATTGTATTCAACGGAATTGAAATGGATTTAGGTAAGCCATTTGAAAGAATCACAATGCTTGATGCAGTTAAGAAGTATTCCGGTGTTGACTTTAACGAAATCAATTCAACAGAAGAAGCTCACGCAGTAGCAAAAGAGCACCATGTTGAGTTTGAAAAGCATCATAAGAAAGGTGATATCCTCAATCTCTTCTTTGAAGAATTTGTTGAAGACCACCTTGTTCAGCCAACATTCGTTATGGACCACCCAATTGAGATTTCTCCACTTACAAAGAAAAAGCCTGAAGACCCTAACTATGTTGAGCGTTTCGAGTTCTTTATGAACGGCTGGGAAATGGCAAATGCTTATTCAGAGCTTAATGACCCAATTGACCAGAGAGAACGTTTCAAGGCACAGGAAGAGCTTCTTGCTCTCGGTGATGAAGAGGCTAATACAACTGATGAGGATTTCCTCTATGCGCTTGAACTTGGTATGCCACCAACAGGCGGTATCGGTTTCGGTATTGACCGTATGACAATGTTACTTACAGACAGTCAGGCAATCCGTGACGTTATCCTCTTCCCAACAATGAAACCACTTGACTAATTAATTTTTATAACAAATTAACAAGATATAACAACAGAGGATGGTTTATACCGTCCTCTTTTTTCATATATTCACATAGCGTGAGAAACAATAAAATAATCTGAGAAATTATTGAAAAAATATTGACAAGTGAAGAATATTCGTGTTAATATAATCTTGAAATTAAACCGTAGTTCAATTTGAAGTGCAGGTTCAAAGGAGGAGTATTTTGGCGAATATAAGAGACGAAGCTGAAACTAAGCAACTTTATAAAAGTGTTCTTACGGCTGCAACGGCACTTTTCTTGGAAAAAGGATTCGAACGAACCACCATTATGGATATTGCAAAAGCTTCCGGAATCCCTAAAAGTAAAATTCTTTACGAAATGAAAAGTAAGGAAGATATATTGGGGATGCTCGTTACAAAATTCCTTGATGGTGTAACCGAGGCTTCTGATAGAGTATCAGAAAAACTTACTGACGACAGACTGCTGATTTTTATGACAAATGAGGTTCTGCAAATTTATATGGCAGAAATGAACGAGGATATGCGAAATCTCTATCTTTCAGCATACTCAATGCCGAAAACGAGTGAAGCAATACTTCGTAGAAGAACGGATATGCTCTATGAAAAATTTGGTGATATGTTTCCTGACTTTGCACTCAAGGATTTTTATGAGCTTGAAATCGCTTCAATCGGTATAATGCGAGCATATATGACAGTGCCATGCGATATGTATTTCACTATTGAAGCAAAAGTCGAAAGACTTATTACCACTATGTTGCGAATCTATGAAATCGACCAGAAAATAATTGACGAAACTCAGGAGTTTATGAAAAAGGTTGATTTTGAAACCGTAGCAGAAAAAGCAGTTGCAAGTGTTTTTAAAGAACTTGCAATCAAATCAAAAAAATAAATCAATGGAGGTATTTTTTATGACAACCAAAAAACTTTTATCAATCATTCTTTCTCTTGTAATGCTTCTTTCAGTATTATCAGTTACTGCAAGTGCAGCTGACAATGTGCTTAAACCTTATGAGCGAGTAAGTGTAACAGCATCTGAAAGTACAAATCCAGTTTTCACATTTGTTTCTGAAGAAACAGTAACATACAAATTAACATCATATGCACCTGATGAAATTGACCCTTACTGTTATGTACAGACAGAAGATGGTGAAGTTGATGAAACATTTGACGACTCTGATTTCGGGTATAATTTCTCAGATGAATTCGAATTCGAAGCAGGCGTTGTGTACTACATAACTGTTCTTACATATAGTGAAGAAGAGGCAACGTTCGACATCGCTCTTAATTGTGTTCATAAATGGGATGAAAATACTTGTGAATATTGCAAAAAAGTTTGTGACCACGATGTTAATAGCACAGGATTTATGACATGCGAATGTGGTAAGGTTTCAGAAACTCCAGTAATCGAACTTGGAGAAACAGTTACTGTGTTTGATATGACTGGAGATTATGCTGTTAAATTCATACCTGACGAAGATGTAACAGCTATCCTTTCAAGTAATGTATATACAGAAGAATCGCAATACGACGTCAGTGCAAAAATTTATGATTCAGAATATGAAGAGATAGCAAGCAACGATGATTTTGCTGACTCCTATGATTTCGTAATCCTCTATGAATTCACAGCTGGTGAGACTTATTTCTTTAAAATCCATACATATTATGAAGGGCTTGACGTAGTATTCTCATTGGAACGTGCAGTTCATACAACAGATGCTGGTGAAGAACACGCTCTTGTATATGTTGATGCAACATGGGGCTCTTGTGTTGAACACGAATATTCAGAAGGCCTTTACTGTGAAGAATGTGACGAGTATATTTTAGGTCATATTGAAGGTGATTACGGCTTTTGTCAGGATGATGACTGGGATGGCTTCTGCGACTTCTGTGGTGCAGAAATTGAATATGAAGAAGAAACTGAAATGAGTTTCTTTGAAATAATTGAAGTATATATCATTTTCTTCATTACATATATCATTGATTTAATTGTAAATGGTTTATAATGCCAATGCCATAACTATATTTATATGGCTTGATACTAATTTGTTCTTGTGACAGCAGAAAAAAGAAGAGAGTTAATAAAATGAATGAGATTAAAAAACGAGGACCACTTATATTTGCAATTGTTTTTGTGGTTGTATTTTGTGTGCTGGTCTTTTCCGGAGACAAGCTTGAACATATTGAAGACAAGAATGGTTCTGATAACTATAATCTGCAGCAAATCACCGACTACAATATAATCAATATGGATATGGGTGCAAAGAATCTTTCAGAAAAAACAAGTGTATTTTCATCTTTGCCTGAATATTCATCAAAGAAGTTTACAGGTGTTGCAGAAATCTATACAACAAATGTGTGGGGTAACCGCTTGGATATTACTCTTTACAATTTGTGGGTTGAATCAGGAAACTTCAGAGTTGTGCTTGTACATAATGATGAAATAGTTCACGAATTCAAGCTTAACGAGCTTTCACAGACATATACCCTTGAAAAACCTATCGGTACAGTTTCACTTCGTATCGCAGGTGAAAGTGCTGACTTTGAATTCAGCTATGATTTAATCTGAAACTGTGACTTGAATAAGTCGATTAACAAATTAAGACTCTTACTGTAAAAAGTGAGAGTCTTTTTTCTTGCAAATATCTATCTGTGTGTTATAATAAAATCATAAAACGAAAAGGAGATTTTGATAATGGCAGAAAATAATAAAACAAAGCTAACTCCAAAGGAAACAGCAATTCAGGTTGCAAAATTCGTTGCATTCTCAATGGGTGCAGGTATTATTCAAACAGTTACATTTACTCTTTTGAATGAAGTGGCACATCTTGAGTATTGGGGAAGCTACCTTACAGCACTTGTGCTTTCAGTATTATATAACTTTACTGTAAATCGTCGTTATACATTCAAATCAGCAACAAATGTACCTGTTGCAATGCTTAAAGTTGCAATTTACTACCTCATTTTCACACCGGTATCAACATACCTTGGTGATATGGCTGAAAATTCAGGTATAAACGAGTATATTGTTCTCGCTGTAACAATGCTTTGCAATATGGTAACAGAATTTCTTGTTTGCAGATTCTGGGTTTACGGCAAATCAATCAATACAAACGACTTAGCAGAAAAAGATAAGAATAAAACAAAATAATACTTAAATACTTTTTAGCCTCCCTCTGACGAGGGAGGTGGCATTTTCGCAAGAAAATGACGGAGGGAGAGAAAAAATGCATAAAAAATCTTGACTTTTACCTAAGGTAAAAATGTAAAATCGTCATTGTAAAGGGGGCTTTGCCATGAAAATTAAAGAGGTTATCAAAGAAACAGGTCTTACTGACCGTGCAATAAGACTTTATATTGAAAACGACCTTGTTAAACCTGAATATGACGAAAATTACAATGGCAGAAAAAGTATCGACTTTTCTGAAAATGATGTTGAACAGTTAAAAAATATTGCCTTGCTTCGTAAAGCAGATTTTTCAATTCAGGAAATCAAAGCTTTGCAAATGGGTGGCGAAACTGCACAACAAACAGTTAAAGATTATATAAAAAGAACAAATGAAAAAATACAATTCAATACAGAAATAATTGAAAAAATCGGCACTCTTGCAGATGAAGAAAATATCACGGTCGAAATAATCTGCGAAAAACTTTCAACCAATTTAGAAAATGAAAATGTCCCCATAGAAGATATGGAACTGTCACCAAAGGAACAAAAAGAAAAACATATTTTTACAGTAATTTCTGTTATTGGTATGGTGTTGTCTTGTGGTGCGATGATACTGGTACTGTTGTTAGTAATATTTGGATTCAATTATAAATATCCTGAATTTGTTCCGTGTTGTTTTGATTTTCCACACAAGTTTTTTATTCTTCTGATACAATATTTTTTCTTAATACAATTTGTGTTGTGTTTAGCAATCTATTTTATTTATAAGAAAAATAAAAAAATAGGTAAGAAAAAAGATAGAAAAAAATCCTTGTGTATTTTCATCATAGTATTATGGTCAATATCATTATTATTGTCACCATCTGTATTTATGTGTCATTTTTTAGCTGGATATTTTTCGGAAACAACCAATCCAAATAATTATTTGGAAGTTGATGAAAAATATATGATATATGAGTGGGAAGATATTTTCCAGGTTTTTCCATATAAAATGCCTGACTCAGTAAAACAACTTGTATATAATAAAAACTCTACAACAAAATATTATTATTCATATTCCGATGATTTTTTAAATGCTTTTCATATGAATATATATGCAGAGTGGCAACTTGACCATAATACAGAATCGATATATGGAAGTGACTATGAAAATGAAAAACAAAGAATATTAAACAAAGATAATATTATGTGCATAGAAACTATGGGGGATTGGCAATGTGTTTATTTTAAAAAAGGATATGATGATGTAATTGATATGTGTGAATACAATTATCTGTTCTTCGCATATAATGATGAAACACATACTGTAAGATACATTGCTGAATATGGGTACAAGGCAGACCCATATCATCGACAGTTAGAATGGTAATTAAGCGTGGTCTTTTGACCACGTTTTTTCTTTGACTGAGTATTTATACAAATTATAATTTATCTGGGAGATGAACCCATTCCGCTCCCTCCCCGAGGGAGCTGTCGAGCGTAGTGAGACTGAGGGAGTTACCATATTGAACAACAAACTCCTTCCGTCATTTTCTTACGAAAATGCCACCTCATTACTCGCCTGTCGGCTTAGACAGCGCTTCAGCTTCGCAGAGGTGTCCACCGGACACCCGCGCCCTCAATGAGGGAGGGTAATTGGATTATCCTCTTCAAACTCCGATTTGCCTATTCGTTTTGCATTTTGCACTTAATTTTTTCAATTCCCACTAAATTTATATGAATTAACTCTTGAATTCCTACTAATTTTGTATTATATTATTATACAAGGTAAAAATAACAATACTTAAAAGGTTATGATAATATGAAAATCTCAACAAAAGGCAGATATGCACTTCGTCTTATGACCGACTTGGCAATCCATAAGGATGACGGATATATCTCAATAAAGACTGTTTCTCAAAGACAGGGTATAAGTGAAAAATACCTTGAACAGATTATTAAACTTTTAGCAAAAGAAAATTTTGTTGAAAGTATCCGTGGTGCACAAGGCGGTTATCGTTTAACACGTGAACCGATTGAATATACAGTCGGTGAAATTCTTCGTGTAACAGAGGGTAGTCTTGCTCCTGTTGCTTGTCTTGCAACTGATGAAAATACTTGCGAAAACTGTATGGACTGTGTAACCCTTGAAATCTGGCAATGTGTACTTGATGCAGTCAATAAGGTTGTTGATTCAATCACTTTGCAATATTTAGTTGATAAGCAGAAAGAAAAAGGTAACTGCGGATGTTGTTAAAATATGATTTGCACGAAACTGCACGATATATGGGATATAAACACGGTGCAGAGCCAAGTGAAGCAATATGTGAATTGATTGAAGAAGCATATGAAGAGCTTTCTAAAGTAATCACACCTAAATATATTTATAAAGAATACGATTTTACAAGAACAGAAGATGGAATAGTAATTGATGGAATTGAATTTAAGAGTAAAAAATTACTCAATCATCTTCGGAATTCTACTTCAGTAATCCTTTTCGGTGCAACTATCGGTGTTGGTGCTGATACGCTTGTCCGTAAATATAGCGTTACTGATGTGGCAATGACAAGTGTTGTTCATTGTGTTGGTGCATCATTGGTCGAAAATCTTTGTGATATTGCTTGTGATGAATTGAAATCTACAATAAAAGGTGAACATCGACCTCGTTTCAGTCCCGGGTATGGTGAACTTCATATCTCTTCTCAGGTTGATTTCTTTAAACTTTTACCAATGACAACACAGCTTGGTGTAACTCTTTCAGAAAATTATATGATGACTCCCACAAAAACTGTTACAGCGTTTATCGGTGTAATCAAGGAATGATAATTATGAAATTTAAAGAAAAATTCGGAAAAGAAATACTGTTTTTTGATGGTGCTATGGGTACAATGCTCCAGAAAAATGGTTTAAAAACAGGTGAATTACCTGAAAATATGAACATTACTCATCCGGAGGTGCTTCTTAAAATCCATAAGGAGTACTTAGATGCAGGATGTAATGTTATTACAACAAACACATTTGGTGCTAATTCTCTTAAATTCGATAATGTGGATGAAATTATCGAAGCAGCAGTTTCACTTGCAAAAAAATCCACAGAAAATTATGACAGAGATACATTTGTAGCACTTGATGTTGGTCCAATCGGACGACTTTTAGAGCCTTGTGGTGATTTACCATTTGAGGATGCTTATACTCTTTTCAAAGAACAGGTTATAGCAGGTGAAAATGCAGGTGCTGACCTTGTTTTAATCGAAACAATGGGTGACTTGTATGAAATTAAAGCAGCTGTTTTAGCAGCACAAGAAAACACAAATCTTCCTGTTCTTGTATCGATGATTTTTGATGAAAAAGGTATCCTTTTAACAGGTGCAGATATAAAAACTGCAGTTGTGACACTTGAGGGTTTGGGCGTTGATGGTATTGGTATGAACTGTGGGCTTGGCCCTGACCAGATGCTCCTGCTTTTAAAGGAAATGAAGAAGTATTCAAGCACACCAATATTCATTCAGCCAAATGCAGGACTTCCAATCAGTGTGAATGGTAAAACAACATACAATGTGACATCTCACGAATTTGCACAGAAACAGCTTTCAATTCTTCATAATGGCGCTTGTGCATTAGGTGGTTGTTGTGGTACGACTCCTGAACATATAAAGGCAATGATTGACCTGTGTAAAAACGAAAAAGTGACTGAAATCGTAAAGAAAAACTACACTGCAGTTTCTTCATATTCAAAGACTGTAATGCTTACCCAAAAACCTGTAATAATAGGTGAAAGAATAAACCCGACAGGCAAAAAGCTTCTTAAGGAAGCACTTCGTAACAATGATATGGATTATATCTATCGTGAGGGTGTTAGTCAGACTGATGCAGGTGCAGACATTCTTGATGTGAATGTGGGTCTTCCTGAAATTGATGAACCGCAAATGATGGTGAATGCAGTTAAGGGACTCCAGAGCATTCTTAATACACCATTACAGATTGACACATCTGATACAGTTGCTATGGAAAGAGCGCTTCGTATCTATAATGGTAAACCGATGATTAACTCTGTAAACGGAAAAGAAGAGTCAATGAATGCTGTGTTTCCACTTGTGAAAAAATACGGTGGTGTAGTTGTATGTCTTACTCTTGATGAAAAGGGAATTCCTGAAACAGTTGATGGTAGAATATCAATCGCAGAAAAGATTATTAATAAAGCAGAGGAATACGGTATCTCTAAAAACGACCTTGTTTTTGACCCGCTTTGTATGACAGTAAGTACAAATAAGGAAAATGCAAAGGTAACTCTTGAATGTGTCCGTAAACTTAAAAATGATTTAGGTGTTCATACTGTTCTCGGTGTTTCAAATGTTTCATTCGGACTTCCAAATCGTGAATTACTGAATTCCTCCTTCTTTACACTTGCTATGAATAATGGTTTAAGTGCAGGAATTATAAATCCCAAAAGTGAAATGATGATGAATGCTTATTATTCATTCAATGCATTGATGGGTAATGATAATAATTTTGAAAGCTATATCGGAAATGTGACGGATACCAGAACAGAGGTTAAAAGTGATTGCGTTGACCTTAAAACTGCCGTAATCAAAGGTTTGAAGGAACAGGCAAAGCATGAAACTGAAAAGGAACTCAAAACGAAAACTCCCCTTGAAATAATTGATGGAGTTTTAATTCCGGCACTTGACGAAGTCGGAAAAGATTTTGAGAATAACAAAGTATTTTTACCGGGACTTTTAATGAGTGCTGAAACAGCAGGTATAAGTTTTGATATAATTAAAAATCATTTGCAGAATACCGGTTCTGAAACAGCAAAAAAGGGTAAGATAGTTATTGCTACTGTCAAAGGTGATATTCACGATATTGGCAAGAATATTGTAAAGGTTCTTCTTGAAAATTATGGTTATGATGTGATTGACTTGGGTAAAGATGTTGCACCACAGACTATTGTTGATGCAGTAAAAACTCATGATGTAAAACTAGTGGGGCTCTCTGCACTTATGACAACAACAGTTCCTGCAATGGAAGAAACAATCAAGCTTTTAAGAGAACAGACAGAGGGTGTTTCTGTAATGATTGGCGGTGCAGTGCTGACACAGGAATATGCTGATATGCTTGGTGCAGACTATTATGGTAAGGATGCAATGTCATCTGTGAGAATTGCTGAAAAATTCTTTGTGAATTAGTGCTGTTTGTACAATGTCATAATTGACAAAATTTTACAGTAGTAGTATCATATAAGTGAATTCATAGTAGTTTACTGTGAAATAAGAAATAAGACTCATTTTAACGAAAAGAGATGTATATATGAAGGTTTATGCAGATAATGCCGCAACAACAAAAATATCAAAAGTTGCTCTTGATGCGATGATGCCTTGCTTCAATGAAATTTACGGAAATCCGTCAAGCTTACATTCAGTTGGACAAGATGCTTTTCATGCAGTAAGAGATGCAAGAAAAATGGTTGCTGAATGCTTAAATGCCGACCCTGATGATATTTATTTCTCATCAGGTGGTAGTGAAAGTGACAACTGGGCAATCAAGAGTGCAGCTTACTTAATGGCTAAAAAAGGTAAGAAGCATATTATAAGTTCAAAGTTTGAACATCACGCAGTTCTTCACACATTAAATGTTCTCGAAAAAGAAGGCTTTGAAATCACATTGCTTGATGTTTACGAAAACGGTGTAGTAAGAGTTGAAGATGTTAAAAATGCAATCCGTGAGGATACAGCACTCGTAACAATTATGTTTGCTAATAATGAAATCGGTACAATTCAGCCAATCCGTGAAATCGGTGCAGTATGTCGGGAAAATGGAGTTCTTTTCCATACAGATGCTGTTCAGGCTGTTGGACATGTTCCCGTTGATGTTAAAGCAGATAATATTGATATGATGTCATTCTCAGGTCATAAATTCCACGGACCAAAGGGTGTAGGTGGTCTTTACTGCAAAAAGGGTATAAGACTTCCAAATCTTATTGAAGGTGGAGCTCAGGAGAAAAATCGTCGTGCCGGCACAGAAAATGTTCCTGCAATAGTTGGTATGGCAGCAGCACTCAAAAGTGCCTGTGACCATATGGAGGAAAACACAAAGAAACTTATTGCAATGAGAGAAAAGCTTATTGAGGGTATTCTTAAAATCGAACGTAGCCGTATTAACGGTGACCGCGCACACAGACTTCCCGGAAATGTCAGTGCTTGTTTCGAGGGTGTTGAGGGTGAATCACTTCTTCTCTACCTTGATTTAATGGGAATCAGCGCTTCTTCAGGTTCAGCCTGTACATCAGGTTCACTTGACCCAAGCCATGTGCTTTTGTCAATCGGACTCCCACACGAGGTAGCTCATGGTTCACTTCGTTTGAGTCTTTGTGAAGATAATACACCTGAAGAGATGGATTATATTTTAGAAAAATTACCACCAATTATTGACAGACTTCGTGATATGTCACCATTGTGGGAAAAGATAATGAAAGAAGGTAACAACTAATGGAATATTCAGAAAAAGTAATGGAACACTTTGTAAATCCACATAATGTTGGTAAATTGGACGATGCTGACGGAATAGGAGAAGTTGGCAACGCAAAATGTGGCGATATTATGAAAATGTATCTCAAAATTGAGAATGATATTATTACAGATGTTAAATTCAATACTTATGGTTGTGCATCTGCTATTGCAACAAGCTCAATTGCAACTGATATGATTAAAGGACAGCCTTTGTCAGAAGCACTTAAGCTTACAAACAAAGCAGTTGTTGAAGCTCTTGATGGTCTTCCTGCAGTTAAAATCCACTGTTCTGTTCTTGCTGAACAGGCAATTAAAGCAGCTGTTAAGGATTATTACGACAAAAACGGCATTGAATACGATGCTAAGGAATTTGAATTTGAAGACCACCATCATTAATTATTTGTAGGGGCTGACGACCTCGGCAGCTCGTTCTAATCTTTATAAAGGAAGATTGAAATGACAGTAAAAGAAATGCAGGAAAAAATCCTGCAATTAAAAAAAGAAAAAGATATTTGTATATTGGCTCACAGCTATGTGGCTCGTGAGATTATAGAAATTGCTGATTTTACAGGTGACAGTTTTCAGTTAAGTGTTGAGGCTTCGAAAACTGATGCAAAAACTGTAATTATGTGTGGCGTTCGTTTTATGGCTGAAACCGTAAAGATTCTCTCACCTGAAAAGACGGTTTATATTACAAGTCCTGTTGCAGGTTGTCCTATGGCAGAGCAGATGAGTGTGGACTATATTGAAGAAATCAAGAAAGAATATCCTGATTATACTGTTGTTGCATATATCAACACAACTGCAGCATTAAAAACTGTTTGTGATGTTTGTGTAACATCTGCATCAGCAGTAAATGTTGTAAGTAAGTTGGAAAATGATAAGATACTCTTTATTCCTGATTGTAATTTAGGTGACTATGTTGCAAAACAACTTCCTGAAAAGACTTTCAAGTTTGTAAACGGTGGTTGCCCTATTCACGGACAGATTACAGCGGATGATGTTAAAAAAGCAAGAGACCTCTATCCTGATTCACTTCTCCTTGTTCATCCTGAATGTAAGCCTGAGGTTGTAGAGTTAGCAGATTATGTAGGCTCAACAACAGGTATTATGAAGTTTGCAAAAGAGAGTACCCATAAGAGCTTTATTATCGGTACAGAAATCAGTATTGCTGAGTCATTACAGTATGAATGTCCGGATAAGAATTTCTATGCATTGTCACCAAAGCTTATTTGTCCTGATATGAAAGCCACAACACTTGTTGATCTTTACAATACAATTCAGGGTAAGGGTGGCGAACAAATTACACTACCGGCAGATACAATTGAGAAAGCCAGAAAATGCATTGATAAAATGCTTGAGCTTGGGTGAGTACAATGAAAAAAGCAATTATTGCTATGAGTGGCGGAGTTGATAGCTCCGTCGCTGCTTTACTTATGAAAAATGAAGGTTATAACTGTGTCGGGGCTACAATGCAGCTGTATTCCGAAGGGGATTGCAGTGATGCAAAGGCAGTTGCCGATAAACTCGAAATGCCTTTTTATATTTTTCCACTTAAAGAAGAATTCAAAGCGCAGGTAATTGATAAGTTCATTGAGTGCTATGAACAAGGAAAAACTCCAAATCCGTGTGTTGAGTGTAATCGAACTCTTAAATTTGGTGCTATGATGGATAAAATGAATGAGTTGGATGCAGATTTTGTCGTAACAGGTCATTATGCAAGAGTGGTTTGTGAAAACGGAGAATATAAGCTGAAAAAAGCAGTTGATGAAACAAAAGACCAGAGCTATTTTCTCTATATGCTTACACAAGAACAGCTTAAACACATCAAATTCCCTTTGGGTGAATATACAAAGCCTGAGATTCGTCAGCTTGCAGAAGAAAATGATCTTATAACAGCTCGAAAAAAAGATAGCCAGGATATCTGCTTTGTTCCTGATGGAGATTATGTAAGTTTCATTAAGTGTTATAACAATAAAGAGTATCCAAAGGGACAGTTTATGCATAAAGACGGCTTTTCATTCGGTGAGCATAAGGGTATTGTTAATTATACAATTGGTCAACGAAAAGGTCTTGGAATTGCGTATAAAACTCCACTTTATGTACTTAATATTGACCCTGAAACAAATAATGTAATCCTTGGTGATAATGAAGATTTGTTTACTGATACAGTAACTGCTAAAAATGTTAACATAATCAGCGGAAAAGTGATTTCAGAGCCAACTCGTGTTCTTGCTCGTGTCAGATACAGACATAAGGAACAACCGGCAACTGCATGGCAGACAGAAGACGGAATATTACACGTTAAATTTGACGAACCACAACGAGCAATCACAAAAGGTCAGTCACTTGTTATCTTTGATGGAGATACTGTCCTCGGTGGTGGAGAAATCATATAAGTGCAAATTGCAAAATGCAAAGCGCAAAATGATTTGTGTCATTCTGAACGAAGCGAAAAATCTCAACTAAATAACTTTTGTAGGGGACGATGACAACATCGTTCCGTTTTTTATACCTTGCTTTTTAAATAACGGTGGAGGAAATCCTCCACCGTTATTTTTTACCGAATGCATTTCCAAAATTGCCGAACACTTTAATCATATTGCAATCTTAAAAACGGAGTGATACTATAAGCTTGCAAGGAGGATTTTCATGAAACTTCAAATTGTAATAAACAAAGACCGTGACGAAGAAATACTCATATATGCTCACGAAAAAACACCACTTATCTGTGAAATTGAAGAGCTTATCAATAACAATTCTTTTGATTTAATCGGCTATACAGAAAACGAAACAGTAAAACTCAATTTAAATGATGTTTTTTGTTTTATTACAGAGGATAACAGAGTTTATGCTTTAACTGAAAGTAATAAATATAGACTCAAATTAAGACTTTATCAGTTAGAGGAACATTTTAATCATAACTTCGTTAAAATTAATCAATCGTGTATAGCTAATATCAAAAAAATTGACAAATTCAAAGCAACTGTGGGTGGTTCATTAACGGTGATTTTCAAAAACGGATATGTTGATTTCGTGTCACGAAGAAATCTTAAAAATGTAAAAGAAAGGTTAGGGTTATAATATGAATAAATATGCAAAAGTATTTTTTCATCGTGGACTTTTATTCGGGGGCTTCGGACCAATAGTTTTAGGGATTATATATTTTGTACTCTCAAAAAAAATAGACAATTTCACATTGAGTGGTGGTGAAGTACTTTCAGGCATAATTTCAATTTATTTACTTGCGTTTGTTCACGCTGGTGCAAGTGTATTTAATCAAATTGAGCATTGGGGAGTGGCTAAATCATTGCTTTGTCATCTCACTACGCTTTATATTGCATATTCTATATGTTATGTGGCGAATGCATGGATACCATTTGAACTAAAAGTGCTTTTGTTGTTTACAGTAATCTTTATAGTAATATATTTTGTGGTCTGGGGAATTGTATATTCTATTGTTAAAGCAACAAGTAAAGGTCTTAACAGAAAACTTAAATAAAATCCATTGTATGGCGGGAGCATGCTCCCGTCATTGTTTTTTTCATATGAATACTAATTGTTCGTAATAGCTTTATAGAAAATATAATATTGACAAAAAATAAAATCGATGTTACAATATATTTAACATTTAAGTTAAATGTTAAAGGAGTGAATTTATGGGAATTCAAAATACATTAAAAGCTCTTTCTGACCCTGTACGCAGAGAAATACTCAATATGCTTAAAAATGGACAGATGACAGCGGGTGAAATAACAGAAAATTTCGATATAACAGGTGCTGCAATATCCAGACACCTTTCTGTACTTAAAGAAGCCGACCTTGTCCGTGATAAAAGGGACGGAAAATTCATAATCTATGAATTGAATGCATCTGTGCTTGAAGAAATCATGCTATGGATAACAGATTTGAAAGGAGATAATAGCAATGATTAAAAAGAATTTACCAAAATTGATAATCACATCAATAGTAATCCTTATACCAATACTTATTGGTCTTATGCTATGGGATAAATTGCCTGACCAAGTGCCAATACATTGGGATATAAATGGTGCAGTTGATGGTTATGCTAATAAGATGCAAGTAGTATTTGCGATGCCTTTGGTGTTAGTTGCGTTTCATTGGATTTGTGTTTTAGGAACATCACTTGACCCTAAAAAGCAGAATATTAACGATAAAATGTTTACTCTTGTTCTGTGGATTATTCCTGTTATATCGTTGCTTTGCAACTCAATGGTGTATGCAACTGCATTAGGTCATAAGGTCAGCGTTGAAATAATTATGCCACTGTTTATGGGTGCATTGTTTGTTATAATCGGCAATTATATGCCTAAATGCAAACAGAGTTATACAATGGGAATTAAATTGCCATGGACACTCAATGATGAAGAAAACTGGAACAAAACACATCGTATGGCAGGATTTCTCTGGGTAATCGGTGGTGTTATAATTATGGCATCAGCATTTTTAGGTTCATTCTGGCTTTTCTTTGTTGTGCTTATTCCAATGGTAATTGTTCCATTCGTTTATTCCTATTTGTTGTACAAAAAGAGTGATAAATCATAATATTAATACTTTTATGGCGAGGCAGAATAACCTCGCCTTAATTTTTTTATCTTGCACTTAGTTGTTGACATCTTTTCAATCAATGGTATAATAATATAGTTAAAATGGGTATATATGTATTGATATACACATTCGAAAGGTGGTAAATCCCATGAGTTATACAGTTGAAGATATTCTTAAAATAGCAAAAGAAAAAAAGATTAAGTTCTTGCGTTTGCAGTTTACTGACATTTTTGGTCAGATGAAAAACATCGCAATTACTGAAAATATGTTTAAAAAAGTGCTTACAGATGGTCAGATGTTTGATGGTTCATCAATTGAAGGCTTTGTTCGTATTGACGAATCTGATATGTATTTAAAGCCTGACTTTGACACTTTTACAATTCTCCCTTGGAAAGAGGGTACTGCACGAGTAATCTGTGACGTTTATGGTGCTGATAAGGTTACTCCTTTTTCAGGTGACCCTCGTTATGTGCTTCGTTCAGTAATTAAGGAAGCAGCGGATATGGGATATTCAATCAATGTTGGTCCTGAATGTGAATTCTTCCTTTTCAAGCTTGATGAACAGGGCAGAGCAACAACAAAAACGAACGATGCTGTTGGATATTTTGATATCGGTCCTGCTGATGATGGTGAACAGTGCCGTAACGATATTTGTATTGCACTTCAGCAGATGGATTATGAAATTGAAGCTTCTCACCACGAATGTGCAGAAGGACAGCACGAAATTGACTTTAAGTTTGCAGAAGCACTTGAAGCTGCTGATAAGGTTGTAACATTCAAGCACGTTGTTAAAACTTATGCTCGTCGAAACGGTCTTCATGCAACATTTATGCCAAAGCCACTTTACGGTGTAGCCGGTAACGGTATGCATACAAATCTTTCACTTATGAAGGATGGACAGAATGCATTCTATGACCCTGATGATAAATATGGTCTTTCAGAAACAGCATATCAGTTTATCGCGGGTGTTCTTCATCATGTTAAGGCAATCACTTGTGTTGCAAATCCGCTTGTAAACTCATATAAACGACTTGTTCCCGGATTTGAAGCACCTGTTTATATTTCCTGGTCAGCATCGAATCGTTCAGCACTTATCCGTGTTCCTGCAGCAAGAGGAATGGCGACTCGTGTCGAGCTTCGTTCAGCAGACCCTGCTTGTAACCCATATCTTGAGATGGCTCTTTGTATCGCAGCAGGTCTTGATGGTATTAAGAAGGGTATGAAAGCACCTGAGGGCATCACAACAAATATCTATGATATGACTCGAGAAGAAAGAAAAGCAAACGGTATCGATAATCTTCCAAGTACATTACAGGAAGCAACAAGGGAGTTTGAAAAGAGTGAATTTGTAAAAGAAGTTCTCGGTGAACACATCTTCTCAAAATATCTTGCCGGTAAAAAGCAAGAGTGGAAGAGTTATACAACAAGAGTTACTCAATGGGAAATCGAAGAATACCTTACAAAATATTAATCATATTGTATGGCGGAGTACTGGCTCCGTCATATTTTATTTATTGACTTATAAGGCATATTGTGGTATCATTTATACATATCTTGATACATAAAAGGAGAATATCATTATGGCAGTTTTAAAAGACATTGACAAGGCTGCTGAATCAAAAGGTTCAGTTCTTGTTACAATCTGGCAGTTTGTTAAATTTATCGTTGTAAGTCTTCTTGCAATGATTGTACAGTTTGTACTTCTCAACACACTTCAGCTTATCCCTGCAATTAAGGAACTTTATTCACAGGATTTCAGTTGGTGGGTATTTGTTTATCCCGTTGCAGTTGGCGGACTTGGTTACTTTATCGTAAGTAATGTTGCTAATATCATTGCACAGATTGTTGCTTTCTTTGTAAATAAAGAAAAGACATTTAATTCAGGTGCAAATGTTGCAGTTGCTCTTCCAATTTACATTGTTTTCACAATTGGTCTTATTTTCTTCTCAGCTTGGCTTAACCCAACACTTAAAGGTGTTTTCGTTAACTTTGACTGGTGTGATGAAGTTCTTGCTAAGAATATTGCAACAATGATTTGTTCTGCAGTTCAGTTCTTCCTCTACTTCCCGGTTGACAAAATTCTCTTCCACAAGAAAAAGGAAGAAAAAGCTGAATAATTACAGCATTTTGAAAATCTGCCCTGTATCTTTTTTTGATGCAGGGCAATAATTTTAGGTGATGATATGAATAAAAATTATAAAGTCATTTCAGGTATGCTTTCTGTTGTATTAAGTATTATGCTTGTTTTTACATCTGTTGTATCAATTCTTTTAAGTACAGCAAGGGAATATTTTATCTCAAGTAAGTTTCAGACACAGATTGATAATACCGATTTAGCTTCGCTTACGTTTATTCATAATGGTAACAAAATTACGCTTGAAGATTATGTAAAAGAATATGTGAACTCAAACATTGACAATATTATTATTGATAAAGGCGGACAATATTATTCTGACCTCTGGTTTCCGTTTGCAGACGCTTTGACAGATTTTACTGTTGATAAGGTGTTTTCCTCGCATTATGTAAATAAGCTTGTTAAAGACGAGTTTAAAGAAATCGCTGACTATTTTCTTCACAGTAGCGTTACAGAAGCAAAACAACGAATTAAAGACGGTGTAACTCTCGACGAAAACCCACAATTAAACCCTGAAAATGCTACAGATTATGAAGATAAAATCAGTACTCAGGTAAAACTTGCCGTGCTTAAATTCATTGAAGAAGAAACGGGAACAAGTTGTGATAAAATAATCGTATTGTTTGCGGAGAAAACTGCATCAGCATTCAGAACAATTTCAATTATCCTTGGAATAATATTACTTTTACTTAACATCAAAAATCTTCTTAATATATTTATTTATCTTGGTGTTGCGTTCTGTGGCTGCGGTGGAGCAATCACATATGTCCAGAATAGCTTTGAAGCTCGTTTTGAGGGAATGAAAGACCTGATTACATATGAGTTCTTAAAGCCTGTTGTGGATGAATATTCTCAATATGCAGACAATGGAATAATCTATGGAATAATCTGCTTTGTTATTTTTGTAGCATTGACAGTAGGCTTAAAGATTTTTAAAAAGAATAAATAAAGAACAAATCCCCATTCACTGGAATGGGGACTTTTTTATCTTCTTATTAACTTTCTCAATTTTGAATACAACTTTTTAAGGATTGGTAATCCTTTTTCCATAAGATTATATTTGAAAATGTTGACCTTTAAATCAAATTCACCTGCGTATTCAATGATAATAGGGTTAAACTGACTTTTAAACTCATAAAGACCGTCATCGAGAGTTCCTGAAAGGCCTCCTAAGTCAAGGAAATCACAACCGTTTTCTGTTGTGAGAATACATTGTTCGCAAAGTCCGCAAAGTGTTGCACAGAACGATGGGAAAATGTGAAGGTCAGAACCCGCATATAAATATTCAGCGATTCTTACACCGTTTTTGTTTGGTGGATACACAGTAAGTAGTGCAGCGAGTGGAACGATTTCACCTTTTTTATTAAGTATCTTTTTGGCATCTTCAAGCTGTTCAGTGATTTTGTCCCTCATATCAGGTTCTTTTTCGTATCTTTTTTCAAGATTTGCGATATAATCATTTACCTTGCATTTTTCGAAAGCAAAGAATGCTTTATCACCGAATGCATCTGCAAGTAAAGTGAAATAATCCTCACTACGAAGTGAAATATTTTGTCTTTCCTCAGTGTTGCTTAAAATCTTTTTGAAAAGTGCAATATTTTCAGGTGTGCGCTCTGCGCCTTCATAGAAAAGACCTCTTGCAGGTTGAAAGTTACCTAAATACTTTCTTATCTTCTGTTTGTAGTTTTTCTTAAACTGAGCTGCTGAAAGGGGATTGCCGTTTGCATCCTTTAACGGAATCAACGCATTAAAACGAGGCTGAATTGCTTCACCGAGATTTTTGACAAATCCCTTATGCTCAAAACCATTATTTACAAGAGTATCGAACTCGACTTTTGCTCGTTCTAAATCGAACGGGTCAAAGAAATTCTCTGTTGGGATATCAGGTAAAATCTTATTAACCACAATTGCAGGGTCGGTCTTAAGTGAGTATATATTATTCTTTTTACAAAACTCTTTTGCACCATCACGAAATGCCTTGATAGCCTCAGCATCTGTTAAATCCATTACAGGTCCTCTTGGACAGTAAGCGTAGTTGAAACCCGGCATAAGTGTACGAATAAGAATAATTGCAACACCTATAAGGGCATCGTCTTTATAAATACCACAAAAACGATTTTTCCAGTTATTTTTAAGCTTTGTCCATTCAACAGTCTGCTGAATAGGTGCAAATGATGAATTTTCAATAAATTCAGTAAATTCCGATACAGGAATGTCTGCTTTGAATTGATACATAATTTTCAACCTTATTATTTAATAAACTTTTTCTGAACTGTTTTCATAACTTTGTATGCCTTGAAAATGGATTCGTAAAGTGCAAATTTTCCTTTATTGATAACTAAGTCAAATTCACCGATTAATTCGTGTACATCGGCGTTGAAACCACGCTTGAAATCAAATAAACCATAGTTTTTTGAGTCTTCATTGAAGTTTCCGTCGATACCATAAAAATTAAATTTATCGTAACCGTTTTCAGTAGCATATTTAATCATTTCATATTGTAAAAGATACTGTGAATTGTATTTCATAAATGGCTTGTAGCTTGCACCAAAGAGATATACTACCTCTCTGCCGTAAAGCATATACCATCCACCGGCAATAATTTTCTTATCACCGTATTCTTTAACATCTTCAGCCATTACCTGAAGTTTCTTTGAAATGCTTTCTTGTTCAGACTTGATTTCATTATATTCGTTAATCTTTTTAGGGTTACCTTCAATAACAGTCAGACGCTTTGCATTTTTATCAAATCTTGCCTGTGTGAAATCAAGTAATTCTTTAAGATTAACTTCTGCTAAAAGCACTTTTACGGCATTTTCTTTGTCAAGCACCTTGAACATATTCTGATAGTAGGAGAGGGGACGGTCAATGAATTCTCTTCTTTCAGCGGTGTGCTTCATAAGATTTTTGAATTCAATAAGATTGTTTTCATCAGCCTCAATAATATTGATAAAATTCTTCTTACTGTTATTTATACCCCATTTTGTGCCGCTACGGAAATTTTTGAAGAGCTCGTCGATGTTTTTATCTTTGATATCAAGAACGGAAATCCATCTTGGCTCCAAATCTTTCTTTTCATCCATATCTACATAAAAACCGTAATGAATATATCCTAAAGATTTGAGTTTTTCCATTAAAGCATCATTTTTAGTACCCTCAATAACATTTCCATGAATATCACGAAGCTGATAGTCAACATAAGGGTTTATTTTTAAAAATGCAATATTTTTTCTTTTAAGATATTCCTTTATTTCCTTTGTAAACTCTTCAAGTAATTGGAAATTGGAATAATCAATCAAAAATCCTCTTGGCGCATATGCGAATGTTACAAGACCTTTAAGACTTTTGTATAACAAAACAGTAGCGATAATGATTTTACCGTTTTCTTTAACGCCTAAAATCTCGCCTGACCACCCATTCTGTTTCTTAATGTCAATCCAGTATGGAGATTGAAAGAATGAAGCCTGTGAATTTTCTTTACAAAAATCAATAAATTCCTGTTTTTCTAAATTAACTATTTTCATTTTCCGATGAGTCCTTTAATATTCTTTAAAAGCTTATATACATCATAAAACGGAGTGATTTTCAATTCGAACTGACCGATATATTCAGTAACATTAGGCTTAAAGCCTTTTTTGAATTCATAAATTCCGTAATATTCATTTTCAGGATTGAAGTCACCTGTAATACCATAAAAATTACAGTACTTGAACCCCTCTTTGTATGCCTCTTTGATGTGGTGTTCATACATAAGGTATTTTGGTGTGAACTGACGATATTCCATTAAAACACCACTTGAAAGAGTGAGGTATTCGTTACCGCTACGAAGTGAAAGAAGACATCCTATAGCCTTGCCATCAGGATTTTCTTTTCTGAACTGCTCGGCTTTTTCCAATTCTTTCTCATATTTTGCAACTTGTCTTTCTGCTTCTTCTTTTTGGTTGAGAAGACGTTCACCTGCAGTGAGTTTTTCAATTTTCTGAAGCACACTGTCATAATTTTTCTTTGCATTATCGAGCAAACCTTGTGTGTGTTCATAATAAATATCAGGGTCAAGATAAGCTACATAAATTGTCATTAAATCCTTCATGTGCTTGTACATTCTTTGGTAATATTCAAGACTTCTATAGAAGAAATTACGACGTTTTGATGTCGTTTCGAAAATTTCAGCCATAACCTGAAGGTCATCAATTGTGCCTTCCTTAACTAAAAGACCTTTTTTGATACAGGAGTTGATATTCTTTCTTGTTTGCTTTGAGAACTTTGCCTTTTTAGCTTCATAATCCTCATCAAGTTCAAAACGACAACACCATCTTACCTGTAAAGCATCAAGATAAATATTAAAACCATAATGTTTGTATCCGAGGTCGAGAAGATTGTTCACAGCCTCATCATTTGGCTTGTCGTCTTCCATTATTTCGCCTTCAGATGTGCGAATTCTGTAAAGTACATTAGGGTCAATGGTAAGAATAAACCCGCCATGCTTTTTAATGTATTTCTTTAATTCTTGTGTAAAGAATTTGAGCAATTCTTTATTGTGGTAATCAACAATAAGACCACGAGGAGCATAGAATTGCTTTTGGTTCAGAATGGATTTGTCTTCTAAAATCATTGAACCTGCAACAATAATATCATTTTCTTTTACACCAACAAAATGAATTTTACTTCCACTTTCTTTTTTGAGTTCAGATAACTCAACAGTCTGCATAAAAGAAGCCTGTGGATTGCCTTTTAAAAACTCTCTGTATTCGTCTGCAGTCAAAACGCAGAATTTCATTAAATCACCTTAATTCAATATGTTAAAAATGAATTTTTCTTCTTTATTATCAACTAAAAATTCTATCATATTACCAATATTTTGTCAACGACACATAGCTTTCAGAGATGTTTAATTTAAGGGTAGGGAGTTTGAAAAATTACAATGAAAAATATTTGATTAAAAACGACAAAAAATAACAAAAAACAAAAAAATAAAAAATTTTAAAAAAACTTGAAAAAAACACTTGACTTTTTGTTTTATACGTGTTATTATTATCGAGCGTTGAGACGCTGGTGTAGCTCAGTTGGTAGAGCAGCTGATTTGTAATCAGCAGGTCGGGGGTTCGAGTCCGTCCACCAGCTCCATTTTTTTGCAATTTAATATGGGTAGGTTCCCGAGTGGCCAAAGGGAGCAGACTGTAAATCTGCCGTCGACGACTTCGGTGGTTCGAATCCACCCCTGCCCACCAAAAAAGAGACTTGCAATAGCAGGTCTTTTTTGTTTTTATTTTATCCATTTTATTTATCGGTGGATTCGAAAGCCCGTTAAGAAAACCATTCGGTGAATGGTTTTTAGGGCGTGGAGCTACTGACAGTTTCTGTTTATGTTTAACTCAATCCGGGGCACATACTAAATTCAACCAACAAAGTTACCCCTGCCCACCAAATAAAACGGATACTCAGTCGAGTATCTGTTTTATTTTTTGTTTAATAACAGTATAGGTGGATTCGAAAGCCCGTTAAGAAAACGATTCGTGGAATCGTTTTTAGGGCGTGGGTCTGCTGACACTTTATATAACAATGCAAGTGGATTCGGGTGAACAACTAACTCTTTATATAAAGTAATCCCTGCCCACCAAAATCAGAGTTTTCTAAAAGGAAAACTCTGATTTTGTGCTCATATTTTTCGTCGTTGTCAAATGAGTTTTTTTGTGTTATAATACTATCATTCTACTATAAGTGAGGCAGTTTTTTTATGTATCCGATGATTTTAACTATTAAGGAAGCAATTTGTAAAATTCTTGCAGTTATTTTGCTTCTTCCTACAGGCTATTGTTTAAGTGATTCAAACAATGCAATAACAGCGGCTAATCCTTTTGAATCAATTGAAAATCCATATATTGTTGAATATCTTAATCCTGATATTGCAGCACATCGTTCGGGTGCCGGTAATGCACCTCAGAATACACTTATGGCATTTGAAAACATAATAGAAGAAGGTGACGACTGTTGCGTTGACACACTTGAATTTGATGTTCAGATTACAGCTGACGGGGAATTGATTTTGCAACATGACCTGACTTACGATAATACATCAAATGCTGTTGAGGCATTTGGTAAAAAGAATGTTTACGTTTCATCTCTTACCTTTGAGGAGGCTCAGGTTCTTAACCTTGGTGAGAATTTTGAGGTTGATGGTGAATACCCGTACAGAGGATTACGAGGCGATGAAATCCCTGAAAATTTAAGAGTTGTAACATGTGACAGCATAATTGACTATGTTGAAGCAAATTGTGGTGACAAGAAGTATAATTATCTTATTGAAGTAAAGAGTATCGGTGCAGACGGAAAACGTGCAGTTGACAAGCTTTATTCGATAATTTCCGAAAGAAATCTCACGGACAGAACTGTCTGGTCAACATTTGCACCTGATGTGTCTTCATATATGAAATCTGATTATCCCGAAATACCACGTACTGCAGATGCAATTGAAGCTGTGGGATTTTACCTTTGCTTTGCAATGGGGATTGACCTGAAAGAGACTAATCCTTCATATGTTGCTTTGCAAATTCCGTACGGTGGAATGATTAACGACTTTATTGACCTTGGTTCAGAGGAAATGCTCAGTTATGCTCATTCTTATAATATTGCAGTTCAATATTGGACGATTAACGAAGAGGAAGATGTAAAAAGACTTACTGAAAATGGTGCTGACTGCATTATAACCGATTATCCTGAAATGGCATACAGTGTTATCGGAGAATGCAAAAATCAATAATCTTTTTCAAGGTAAAGCCAACACAGAAATTTTGTGTTGGCTGATTTGTTTGTTTTAGGTAATTAAATAAAAATTATATGGCAATATCTGATTGTATATGATATAATCTGTTTTGATAAAATTCATTTTGGGTAAGGTTGTGATAAGATGAAAATTTCTACTGAAATAGACTCAATCGCATCACTTGTTGGTGAGGAAAAAGCAGTTGAACTTGTTGCGAAATCTGGTTTTGATGCTTGGGATTTTTCTATGTTTCAGATGTGCGAAAATAAAAAAGGTGTTTTAGTACCTACAAATCATCCTACAGCACAGGATAATTATCTTGAATTTGCACGAAAGCTTAAGCAAATCGGTCTTGATAATGGTATTGTTTGTAATCAGGGACATGCACCATTCCCATCATCACCAAAAAGTGGTTATTATCTTAAAAGAGCAATCGAATGTGTAGCAGAAGCAGGAGGGGATATTTGTATAATTCATCCTATGAATGACGGTACACCTGAGGAAAATGCAGAAATGTATTTTGAACTTTTGCCATTTGCTAAAGAACATAATGTGAAGATTGCAACTGAAAATATGTGGAACTGGAAAAAGTTTCACAGGCATTCTTGTTTTGCAGCTTGTGCTACACCTGAAAGTTTTAATGCTCACCTCGACGTAGTGAATGACGATTATTTTGTGGCTTGCCTTGATATCGGTCACGCTGAAATGAAGGGTAGTGACACAACTGCACCTGAAATGATAAAAGCCCTTGGTAACAGGCTTAAAGCTTTACATATTCACGATAATGATAAACTTCACGATTCACACCAGATTCCGTTTTCAATGAATATTGATTTTGTGGCTGTTGTAAATGCGTTGAAAGAAATCAATTATGACGGATATTTTACACTTGAAGCAAGTCGTTATCTTGAAAACTTCTCAAATGAAAAAGTTTCTGCAGGTGTAAAAGACCTCTATAATGCTGCGGAAAAATTAAGAATTATGTTTGAGGAATAATTGGATGCTGTTTCTGCACATAATATGCAAAATGGAGGCGGTAATATGGTAATAGATTTTCATACTCATGCTTTTCCTGATAAAATCGCCCAAAGAGCAATTGCATCACTTGTGGCAGGTTGTAATGGTGAATATATGCCTTGTAGCGACGGAACTGTTTCGGGACTCTTTGCAAATATGGATAAGTTTGGCGTAGATGTTTCAGTTGTTCAGCCTGTTATAACAAAACCAAGTCAGACGGTGACTCTTAATAATTGGGCAAAAGAAATCACCTGTGACAGACTTATTTCCTTTGGCGGAATTCATCCTGCAACAGATGACTATAAAAGAGATATTGACTTTGTGTGTGAACTTGGCTTGCCGGGAATTAAGCTTCATCCTGAATATCAGCAGTTTACAGTTGATGCGCCTGAAATGCTTAAGATATATGATTATGCCTTGAGTAAAGGTCTGATTATACTTTTTCATGCAGGTTATGACCCTGCATATCCACCGCCAAATCACAGTAGCCCAATGCAGTTTGCAGCGGTTTCAAAGCAAATGCAAGGTGGCGTTATAGTGGCGGCACACCTTGGTGGTCAACGCCAATGGGATGATGTTGAAAAATATCTTGCAGGAACTGATGTGTATCTTGATACCTCAATGGGTATGAATTATTATTCACATGAACAGTTTTTAAGAATAGTTAAAAAGCATGGTGCAGATAAAATCCTTTTTGGTTCTGATGCTCCCTGGAGCAGGGCAGGAGAGGAAATTGAAACACTTAATTCGCTTTCACTCACAACGGAAGAAAAAGACTTGATTCTATACAAAAATGCAAAAAGAATATTAAACATATAACGAAAGGACTTGGTTTTTACTCCAAGTCCTGAATTTTTTATCCTAATGAATTTGTAATGTTTGTTGTTACGTTTGCATCGTAGCAACTGAATTTTTCGTCTATATTCTTTGGTAATGTTTTTTGTGTCAACAGGCTTACAATCGGTACAAGTACAAGTCCGCCAACCATTGCAAAAACACCTGAATAAAGTGAATTTGTGAACACGAAGCTTAAAATCGGAGTTGTTGGTTTGAAAAGACCGATACTGATTAAAAGCTGTATTATTTCAAGTCCTGTACCGAAAATAAAACTTGTTATAACGGCAGCCTTTGTTGTCTTTTTCCAATATAAGCCATAGAGGAATGGTGCTAAGAAGGCACCTGCCAACGCACCCCAGGAAACGCCCATCATCTGTGCAATGAATACTGATTCTGCCCAAATTGTGTCTTTAAGAATCGCAATAACTGCAGAAAGCGCAATAAAGAAAACGATGAAAATACGAAGAATAAGAATGCTCTTTTTATCGTCAACCTTTTGTTTCTTTTCAAGTCTTGGTTTAATAACATCAAGCGTAAGAGTTGATGATGATGTGAGAACAAGAGAAGAGAGAGTTGACATTGATGCGGAAAGCACAAGTACAATAACAAGAGCTATAATAACGGGAGCAAGGTCAGAAAGAAGTGTGGGAATAACTTTATCAAACATTACTGCACCGGTATCAGAGATAAATCCGCTTTCAACCATTTCATCTTTGTAAAGTCTGCCGAATCCACCAAGGAAATAGCATCCACCTGCAACAATAATTGCAAAGATTGTTGAAATGATAGTACCTTTCTTAATTGAGTCTTCATCTTTGATAGAGTAGAATTTACCAACCATCTGTGGTAATCCCCAAGTACCCAAAGAGGTAAGCATAACAACAAAGAAAAGGAAAATAGGATTAGGACCAAACATTGATGTGAATTCAGGTCCTGCTTCCTGTGAAAGAGTTGCAACAGCCTCTGTAAATCCACCTTTTCTCGCAAGAACGGCAGCAATAACTGCAACAATTCCCACAAGCATTATAATACCTTGAATAAAATCATTGATTGCAGTTGCCATATATCCGCCAAAAATAACATAAATACCTGTAAGTACAGCCATAACAATAACGATAACTGCATAAGGAATATTAAACACATTATTAAAAAGTGAAGAAAGTCCGTTGTAAAGTGAAGCAGTATATGGAATGAGGAAAATAAATACTATAATAGAAGCAATAGTTTTTAGTTTTTTCGAATCATATCTCTTTTCAAAAAAGTCAGGCATTGTTTTAGAACCAAGATGTTGAGTCATAACTCTTGTTCTTCTTCCGAGAACAGACCATGCAAGGAGAGAGCCGATAAAGGCATTACCAAGACCAATCCAAGTGGAAGCAAGACCAAAGTTCCAACCGAACTGACCTGCATATCCGACAAAGATAACTGCAGAGAAGTAAGATGTGCCAAAAGCAAAAGCTGTAAGCCATGGACCAACACTTCTGCCACCTAAAACGAATCCGTCAACATTTGTTGAGTGCTTTCTGCAATAAAAACCGACACCTATCATAAGTGCGAAGAAACTAATAAGCATTGGAATACTAATCATCATTGTGGTTGTCATAAAAAATCACTCCTTTTTAATAAATATTGCTTGACAAACGCCATGAAAAGTGGTATTATTGCTTTAACGTTTTAAAGTTTAGCACTTTAAATGAAATTTGTCAACACTAAAAATTAAAAAACTTATCAAATTTTATTGATTTTTATTGGACGTTGCAGTAAAATAATATGATATTGTATTTTTGGAGATGCGTTATGACAATCGTACATTTACTTGAAAAAAATGCCCGAGAATTTCCTAATGATATTGCATTGGTTGAAATTAATCCGGAGCAACCTGAAACCAGACGAATTACATGGAGCGAATTTGAACTTGTTGAATCAAGTGCAAGACGTCCTTATCGTCGTGAGATTACTTGGAGCGTATTTGAAGAAAAAGCGAACAGATTTGCGAATATGCTCACACAGAATGGTATCGGAAAAGGAAATAAGGTAGCAATTCTTTTAATGAATTGCATCGATTGGTTGCCAATATACTTTGGCATTCTTAAAACAGGTGCATTGGTAGTGCCTCTTAATTTCCGATATTCATCAGACGAAATTGAATATTGTCTTGATTTGGCTGAGGCTGATGTTCTTGTTTTCGGTAATGAATTTGTGGGACGAGTTGAAGCAGTGGCAGATAAAATCAGTAAAAAATGTAAACTTGTTTACTTTGGTGGTAGCTGTCCTGCTTTTGCAGACGATTATAATGAGCTTGTTTCTGAATGTTCAAGCTCATATCACGGATGTTGGTTAGAAGAATCTGATGATGCTGCAATTTATTTTTCATCGGGTACAACAGGTTTTCCAAAGGCTATTTTACATAATCATGAAAGCTTGATTCATTCTTGTAGAGTTGAACAGGCTCACCATGGACAGACAAAGGATGACTGTTTCCTTTGTATTCCACCACTTTATCATACAGGTGCAAAAATGCATTGGTTCGGTAGCCTTTTAACAGGTTCAAAGGCAATTATTCTTAAGGGTACTCAGTCAAGAAATATCCTTAAGGTAGCAAGCGAAGAAAAATGTTCTATCGTTTGGCTTCTTGTTCCATGGGCACAGGATATTCTTAATGCTATTGACAGTGGTGAGATTGATTTGAATGAATTCGATTTCTCAAACTGGAGACTTATGCATATCGGTGCACAGCCTGTACCACAGAGTCTTATCAAGCGTTGGCTTGAGTATTTTCCAAATCAGCAGTACGATACTAACTATGGACTTTCAGAGTCAATCGGTCCCGGTGCTGTTCACCTTGGTGTTGAAAATGTCCGTAAGGTTGGTGCAATCGGTGTTCCCGGTTATGGATGGGAAACAAAAATCATAGACCCTGATGGAAACGAAGTTGAAAAGGGCGATGTTGGTGAGCTTTGCTTAAAGGGTCCCGGTGTTATGACTTGTTACTATCGTGACCCTGAGGCAACTGCAGCAACACTTAAAGACGGTTGGCTTCTGACAGGTGATATGGCTATGGTTGACGAAGATGGTTTCATTTTCCTTGTTGACCGTAAAAAGGATGTTATCATCACAGGTGGTGAAAACCTTTACCCTGTACAGATTGAAAACTTTATGGCAGCACACGAAAAAATCAAGGACGTTGCTGTTATCGGTCTTCCTGACTCAAGACTTGGTGAAATTGCAACAGCAATTATTGAAGTTAAAAAGGATATGACTTGTACGGAAGAAGAAATCAATGAATTCTGTAAGAGCCTTCCAAGATATAAGAGACCTCGTAAGATTATTTTTGCAGATGTTCCTCGTAACCCTACAGGAAAAATCGAAAAACCAAAGCTTCGTAAGATGTATGGTGGCGAAGGTCTTGTTGATTCACAGAATAAATCATAAGGAAAGAGATTGAATATGAAAAAATTAATGATAGGAAATCAGGCAGTCGCAGAAGGATTGCATGATGGTGGTTTGGGTGTTGTATCAAGCTATCCCGGTACACCATCAACTGAAATTACAGAGTTTTTAAGTAAGTTTGATGATATCCACAGTGAGTGGGCACCAAACGAAAAGGTTGCTTGTGAGGTTGCATTTGGTTCAAGCCTTGCAGGTGCACGTTCAGCTTGTGCTATGAAACACGTTGGTCTGAATGTTGCTGCTGACCCATTGTTTACACTTTCATATACAGGTGTTAATGGTGGTCTCGTTATTTGTGTTGCAGATGACCCTGCAATGCACTCTTCACAGAATGAACAGGATTCTCGTCATTATGCAATGGCAGCAAAAGTGCCTATGCTTGAACCTGCTGACTCAATGGAAGCATATACATTTGCAAAAAATGCTTTTGAATTATCAGAAAAATTTGATACACCTGTTCTTCTTCGTATGTGCACAAGAATTGCACACAGCCAGTCAATCGTTGAAACAGGAGAAAAAGTTCATGCAACTTTAAAAGATTATGTAAAAAATCCTGCTAAGTACATAATGACTCCTGCAAATGCAGTTAAGCGTCATCCATTAGTTGAAGAAAGAACTCTTGCTCTTCAGGAATTTGCAGAAAACTGTGAATATAATGTGGTTGAAATGAATTCTGACGAAATCGGTGTTATCACATCAGGTTGTTCATACCACTATGTTAAAGAGGTTATGGGAGACAGTGCAAGCATCCTTAAAATCGGTATGCCATATCCATTACCTGTAAAACTTATTAAAGATTTCGCATCAAAGGTTAAGACTCTCTATGTTATTGAAGAACTTGACCCATTTATTGAAAATCACGTTAAAGCACTTGGTATAGATGTAATCGGTAAAGAAAGGTTCTCAATTTTAGGTGAATTCTCACAGGCTACTATTGCAAAAGCTTTCGGTAAAGAATTACCTGAAAGCGTTTCTGCAGATTCAGTTATTCCAAACAGACCACCAATGATGTGTGCAGGTTGTCCACACAGAGGTTTGTATTATACTCTTGCAAAGAATAAGATTACTGCTCTTGGTGATATCGGTTGTTATACTCTTGGTGCAGCACCACCACTTAATGCACTTGATTCAACTCTTTGTATGGGTGCATCAATTTCAGGTCTTCACGGTTTTAACCTTGCAAGAGGTAGTGAAGCTGAAAAGAAGAGTGTTGCGGTTATCGGTGACTCAACATTTATGCATTCAGGTATGACAGGACTTGTGAATGTGGCATATAACGCTACAAATTCAACTGTAATTATTGTTGACAACTCAATTACAGGTATGACAGGACATCAGCAGAATCCGACAACAGGTTATAATATTAAGGGAGACCCTGCTGCTAAGGTTGACCTTGAAGCACTTTGCAAGGCTCTCGGTATCAACCGTGTAAAGGTTGTTGACCCATACAATCTTAAAGAATGCAATGATGTTATTAAAGAAGAATTATCTGTTGAAGAGCCGTCAGTTATTATTTCACGCAGACCTTGTATTCTTCTTAAGTCAGTTAAGCTTGAAGCACCATTAAAGGTTGATGCTGATAAGTGTAAGTCATGTAAGAGATGTATGACACTTGGTTGTCCTGCAATCAGCATGAAAGATGGTAAAGCAAAAGTTGATGCAACATTGTGCGTAGGCTGTGGCGTATGTAAACAGCTCTGTGCATTTGATGCAATCGTGTAAGGGAGGACTTTGAATTATGAAAACTGTTAGTGTTATGATAGTTGGCGTAGGTGGACAGGGAAGTCTTCTTGCATCTAAACTGTTAGGTCGTCTTTTAGTTGATGAGGGTTATGATGTTAAAGTAAGTGAAGTTCACGGTATGAGCCAACGTGGCGGTTCAGTTGTAACTTATGTCCGTTTTGGTGATAAGGTTTATTCACCAATAATTACAGATGGTGAAGCAGATATCATTATCTCTTTCGAAAAGCTTGAAGCAGGTCGTTACGCAAACTACCTTAAGAAAGATGGTAAGATTGTTGTTAATACTCAGCAGATTGACCCAATGCCTGTTATTATCGGTGCAGCAGAATATCCTGAAAATGTGCTTGAAGAATTAACTGCAAAAGGTATCAGTGTTGATGCTCTTGATGCTCTTTCACTTGCTGTTGAAGCAGGTTCATCAAAAGCCGTTAATATCGTTCTTATGGGTAAGGCTGCAAAATATTTCGATATTCCAAAAGAGCGTTGGATTACGGCAATTGAAAATACAGTTGCACCAAAATTTGTAGAAATGAATAAAAAAGCATTTGAATTAGGCTATAATTCATAATCCTAAAAAACACTTGAATTGTGCCTAATGTAATTGTATAATAATAAAAACAAATAAATACAGGGGAGCTTGTAAGGCGGGCTGAGAAAAAGTAATCGAACTTTGACCCTTTAACCTGATACGGATAATGCCGGCGTAGGAAGTCATAGTGTAAGTAGATTTTTTCGGAGATATCCATATTGGGTGTCTCCGTTTTTTGTTTTTGTGAAAAGAGGTGATGAGAAAAATTGTAACTGGGCAGAGGGGGAGCGCCCTGTGCTTTTATCAATGCGATGGGAACCTGTGTTTCAGGGTGAGAGGATACTTTTGAGTATCGACCGCACAAAGCCATAGTGTTTTGTTCAGTTATGAATTATGAAAAGAGGAAAACTAAATGTTAAGAAGTAAAAAAATCTTAAAAATCACTACACTTGCTATTTTTGTCGCTCTCGGTGTTGTTATTTCACCATTTTTGCGTGTTGAAGGAATGTGTCCTATGGCTCATTTCATCAATATTGTTTGTTCGGTGTTTATGGGACCTTGGTATTCACTTTTATGTGCAACAATTATAGGTATAATACGAATGCTGACTATGGGTATTCCGCCAATTGCACTTACAGGAGCAATATTTGGTGCGTTCTTTTCAGGATTGTTATATCGCATGTCAAAGGGAAATATTCTGTTTGCTGTTTTTGGTGAGGTTTTCGGTACAGGTATTATAGGTGCGATTGCATCTTATCCTGTAATGTCAATTTTTTGGGGCAAAGAGGATATAAGCTGGTTGTTTTATGTGCCGTCATTTATTTGCGGTACTCTTATAGGAGGCAGTATAGCACTTGTATTTCTTAAGAAAATGGTTGCAAATGGAATGCTTAAGAAAATTCAGGCAAATATTTCTGATAGGATTTATGAGGACAAAACAAGCCTAATCAGTAATACATCAAGTATTGCAGCAATTGGTGTTGTATTATATGTGGTTATTGAGATTCCAACAGGAATATTCAACTTTTCATCTCCTGTCTGGCACATTGTTTCCAAGGGCTGTATTCTGACCTTTGTTGTAATTGCAATAATATATTTTATGATAAATAAAGCGAAAAAGGAAAAATAAGATGAATTCAGTGATAATCAATGATATACGCAAAAAAACAAGAAATAAAAAACCTGTTGTTCATTGTATTACAAATCCTATATCAATAAATCTGTGTGCAAACGGTGTGTTAGCAGTAGGTGCGAAGCCAATTATGGCCGAGCATCCACTTGAGGTTGCAGAGATAACGAGGACAGCAGATGCGTTAGTGCTTAATTTGGGAAATATTACAGATGTCCGTATGCAATCAATAAAAATATCTGCAGAAATAGCACATAAACACAACATACCTTTTATTATTGATGCTGTTGGTGTTGCTTGCTCACAGTTAAGACGAAGTTTAATCAAAGAGCTTTTAAAGGAATTACAGCCAACTGCAATTAAAGGTAATTATTCGGAAATATGTGCTTTGTATGATGATTTTTATACCACCACAGGTGTTGATGCTGATGAAACACTTAATGTGGAAAAAATAAGTAATATATCAGTTAGTATAGCGCAAAAACATAACACAATGATACTTGCAAGTGGCGAAACTGACATTATTACAGATGGGGAGTCAATTATTTACATTCACAACGGTACACAACAGCTTGCTCAATTAACAGGTACAGGTTGCTTGCTTGGTGCCCTGTGTGGTTGTTATTTGTCAGTTGAACAAAATATTAATTCATTGGTTACAGGATGTGTGGTGCTTGGTGTTTGTGGTCAACTTTCTGAGACAAAAAAGGGAAACGGAAGTTTTGCGGTAAATCTTATGGATAATTTATCTGTTATTTCAGATGTGCAGATAGATAAATTACTGAATATTGAGGTGAAAAATAATGAAAAACTTTGACACTACACTTTATTTTATTACAGACAGTACAGGCTTTTCGGAAAATGATTTTCTTTATAGGGTTGAAGAAGCCTTGAAAGGCGGTGTAACTCTTTTACAATTAAGAGAAAAGGAAAAGTCTACAAAGGAATATATTTCACTTGCTGAAAAGGTACATACATTAACCTTAAAATACAATGTTCCGTTAATTATTGATGACCGTGTTGATGTGGCTATGGCAATTGATGCTGAAGGTGTTCATTTAGGTCAGAGTGATATGCCGGTGGATGTTGCAAGAAAAATTTTAGGAAATGATAAAATAATTGGTGCGACAGCAAAAACGGTTGAACAGGCAGTTGCGGCATACAAAATGGGTGCTGATAATCTTGGCGTTGGTGCAATTTATCCTACAACCACAAAGGTTAAAACTGTTCTCACATCAGTTGAAACGCTAAAAGATATTGTAAAGGCTGTGCCAATTCCGGTAAATGCAATAGGTGGATTAAATCTGAATAATATGGATGTTCTCAAGGATACAGGTGTTTCAGGCCTGTGTGTCGTTTCTGCAATTATGAAAGCTGATAATCCAAAAACTGAAGCAGAGAAAATTAAACGATATTTTATAGAGAAAATTTCCTCAAAAGGAGAATGTATATGAAGAAAGTTTTATCAATTGCAGGTAGCGATTGTAGTGGCGGTGCAGGTATTCAGGCTGACATTAAGACAATGACCATGAACGGAGTTTATGCAATGAGTGTCATAACCTCTATGACGGCACAAAATACAACAGGTGTGGCTGCAATACAGGATTCAACATCTGATTTTCTGAAAAAACAGCTTGATGCAGTTTTTGAGGATATATTTCCTGATGCAGTAAAAATAGGTATGGTGTCCTCTGTCGAATTGATAAATGTTATTGCAGACAGACTTGCATATTATTCACCTGGAAATATTGTTGTTGACCCTGTTATGGTTGCAAGCTCAGGCGTGTCATTGATGAAAAAGAATGCAGTTCAGACGTTTATGAAAAAGTTATTTCCGATGGCAACACTTATTACACCTAATATTCCTGAGGCACAGGTGATATCAGGTGCTGTTATTGAGAATAAAGAGAATATGTTGAGAGTTGCAAAGCAGATTAGTGACGAGTATGGCTGTGCAGTTCTTCTCAAAGGTGGTCACAGTAAGGACAATGCTGATGATTTGCTTTATGCAAAAGGTGATGCAACTTGGTTTGAGGGTAAAAGGATTGATAACCCTAATACACATGGGACAGGTTGTACTCTTTCAAGTGCCATTGCTTCTAATCTTGCCAAAGGCTTTACACTTGCGGAGTCAATTCAAAGAGCGAAAGATTATGTAGCAGGAGCGTTGAATGCTATGTTGGATTTAGGAAAAGGTCATGGACCTGTGCAGCATAATTTTAATTTGCAAGAAAAAATTTTTCAAAAAGATTAAAAAATGCTTGACTTCGAGTGTTTAGTGTGATAAAATACTAAATTGATAAAGGCGTTTGAGCGAAAAATAGTATCCGGAAATATCATTCTCAGAGAGCTGTGGTTGGTGTGATGCAGTAGTGTAAAGTCGGTGAATTCATTTCGTAAGCTGTTGGCTGAAGGTCTTTTGATTGTGTAGGTCAAACGGGTTCGACCGTTATATCGACTAGGGTGTGCTTGCACTCGGAGGCCATTATCGTGAGGTAGTGGTAAATAGAGGTGGTACCACGGGAATTTTCTCGTCCTCTGTATTCCGAATCGGAATGCAGAGGACTTTTTGTTTTCTTCTGCAATCCGGAAACCCACTTATTCCATAGCAAATTGCAGAAAGGACGAAAACAAAATGGGAAAAAACTACTATCAGAAAGAAATTGAAACAATGCCTGTTGAAGACATTAAAAAGCTTCAATCAGAAAAGCTTGTGAAACAGGTAAAGCATGTTTATGAAAATGTGCCTTATTATCGTGCTCTTATGGATGAAAAAGGTGTAAAACCTGACGATATTAAGGGGATTGAAGATTTACACAAGCTTCCATTCCTTACAAAAGCAGACTTAAGAGACGCTTATCCTTACGGGTTACTTGCAAAACCACTTAATGAATGTGTTCGTATTCACTCAACATCAGGTACAACAGGAAGACGAGTTGTTGCATTCTATACACAGCACGACGTTGATTTATGGGAAGATTGTTGTGCACGTGCAATTGTTGCGGCAGGTGGCTCTGATGAAGATGTTTTACAGGTAGCTTATGGTTACGGATTGTTCACAGGTGGTGCAGGTCTTCACGGTGGCGGTCATAAGGTAGGTTGTCTTACACTGCCAATGTCATCAGGCAATACAGAACGTCAGATTCAGTTTATGATGGATTTGAATTCAACTATTCTTTGTTGTACACCATCTTATGCAGCTTATGTAGCTGAATCATTGAAAGAGCAGGGCTATACTCCTGACCAGATTCCTCTTAAAGCAGGTATCTTCGGTGCAGAAGCTTGGACTAACGAAATGCGTCATCAGATTGAAGATGCACTTGGAATCAAGGCTTATGATATATATGGACTTACAGAAACATCCGGTCCCGGTGTTGCATTTGAATGTGAAGAACAGACAGGTATGCATATTAACGAAGACCATTTCTTAGCTGAAATTATTGACCCTGAAACAGGTGAAGTTTTACCTGAGGGTAGTAAGGGTGAACTTGTATTCACAGCTCTTGATAAAGAAGCATTCCCACTTCTTCGTTACCGTACACGAGATATCTGTGTTCTTACACGTGAAAAATGTTCTTGTGGCAGAACATTCATAAAAATGGCAAAACCAATGGGCAGAAGTGATGATATGCTTATTATCCGTGGTGTCAATGTATTCCCAAGTCAGATTGAAACAGTTCTTCTTAATGAGGGCTATCAGCCTAACTATCAGATTATCATTGATAGAGTTAAGAATAACGATACATTTGATGTTCTTGTTGAAATGAATCCTGAAAAGTTCTCTGATACTGTCAGTGGTATTACAGCGCAGGAAAAATCACTTGCAAATGCCATGAAGATTATGCTTGGTATTAATCCGACAGTTCGTCTTGTACCGCCAAAGAGTATTGCTCGTAGTGAAGGTAAAGCAATTCGTGTTATTGATAAGCGTAAGCTTTATGATTAATTGAAAGGGGATTATATTATGTCATTAAAACAGTTAACTATATTTGTTGAAAATAAAAAAGGTGCATTGGTTAATGTTACAAAGATTCTTGCTGATAATAATGTTAATCTCAGAGCACTTTCAATTGCAGATACACAGGATTTCGGTATTCTTCGTCTTATCGTAAATGATAACGATATTGCAATAAAAGCATTACAGGAAGCAGGATATATGATTAGTACAACGGATGTTGTAGGTGTTAAAATCGGTGACCAACCCGGTAAACTTTCAAAAGCACTTGAAGTTCTTGATGAAGCAGATATCAATATGGAATATCTTTATGCATTTATGGCTCGTACAGAAAAACACGCATATGTTGTTCTTCGTGTTGCCGATAACGACGCGGCAGAAAAAGCACTTGAAAATGCAGGTTTTCATATGATTACCGACGCTGATGTCGACAAATTATAAAAATAAAAAATCTCCCAATCCGATAAGGAAAGGGAGAATTTTTTTTATAGTTAATTATTCTTTTGTAAGAATTTCACCAACATTTTCGAAAATGTATTTCGGTCTGTATGGGAATAGGTCAATTGTTTCCATTGATGTAACGCCTGAAAGAACGAGGACAGTATCAACGTTTGATTCAATACCGGCAATAATGTCAGTATCCATTCTGTCGCCGATAAATGCGATTTCCTCACTATGACAACCAAGCTTACGAAGTCCGTGACGAAGCATCAATGGGTTTGGTTTACCAACGAAATATGCTTTTTTACCTGTTGCTATTTCAATAGGTGAAATAAGTGAACCTGTTGCAGGCATGATGCCTTTTTCAGTAGGACCTGTAATATCCGGGTTTGTACCGATAAGCTTTGCACCTTTAAGGACAAGCTCGATAGCCTTTTCAATTTTTTCGAAGTTATATGTTCTTGTTTCACCAACTACTACATAGTCAGGATTAACGTCATTCATATAAATTCCTTGGTCATAAAGAGCCTTTGTAAGTGCTGCTTCACCAATTACATAAGCAGTACAACCGGGTTTCTGGCTACTTAAAAACGCAGCTGTTGCCATAGCACTTGTATAGAAGTGGTCAGCAGAAACCTTAAGTCCCATACGTTCGAGCTTCATACTGAGCTCGTGAGGAGTTTTTTCAGGACTGTTTGTAAGAAATACGAATTTCTTATCATTGTCTATCATCCAGTTTACAAATTCAGCAACACCGGGTAAAATTTTGTTACCGTGATAAATAACACCATCCATATCGCTGATAAAACCTTTTTTGTTTAAAATACTATTCATAGGGTATGCACCTCCGTTTATATATAATTTTATAGTAAAATATTCCAAAAGTCAATTAAAACAATCAATATACTATTGATTTTATTGATTTAATCTGTTAAAATAATTGCATTATATGTCAAGGAATGAAAAAAATGATAGCAATAATTGATTATGGTGCAGGTAATCTTCAAAGTGTGAAAAAAGCTCTTGATTTTATCGGTGCCGAAAGTGTAATAACAGATAATCCTGAAACAATCAACGCATGTGATAAGATTTTACTTCCCGGTGTTGGTTCGTTCGGTGATGCAATGGATTCAATGAATCAAAAAGGTCTTGTTGAAACTGTAAAGCAGAATGCTTTAAGCGGAAAACCATTTTTAGGTATATGTTTAGGACTTCAACTGCTTTTTGAGGAGTCAGAGGAATCTCCGGGAGTAAATGGTCTTGGAATTTTCAAAGGCAAGATAAAGAAGTTCTCACCTGATATGGGTCTTAAAATTCCTCATATCGGATGGAATTCATTGGAAATCAAGCAGAAAGAGACTCTCTTTAAAGATATTCCCGAAAATAGTTATGTTTATTTCGTTCATTCATATTATCTTCACGCAGAGGATGAAAATGAAATCGCAACTGTCACAAATTACGGAATAGATTTCCATTCTGCGGTTGGTAAGGATAATATTTTTGCAACACAGTTCCACCCTGAAAAATCAGGTGATGTGGGGCTTCAGATTCTCAAAAATTTTGCATCAATGGAGGTTAAATAAATGTACGCTAAAAGAATTATACCTTGTCTTGATGTTAAAAATGGTCGAGTTGTTAAGGGTGTCAGCTTTGTCAATATCCGTGATGCAGGTGACCCTGTGGAGTGTGCTATTGAATACAATAAAAAAGGTGCAGATGAGTTGGTTCTCCTTGATATTACTGCAACTCATGAGGGCAGAGGCACAATGCTTGAAATTGTCCGTCAGGTTGCTGATAGCATTTTCATTCCGTTTACAGTCGGTGGCGGAATCCGTACAGTTGAGGATTTTAAAGAGTTGCTCCGTGCAGGTGCTGATAAAATTTCAGTAAACTCTGCTGCTGTGCGAAATCCTGACCTTATTAATGATGCTGCATATAAATTCGGTAGCCAGTGCGTTGTTTGTGCTATTGATGCTAAACGAAATGATAAAGGTTGGGAGGTTTACCTTAACGGTGGACGAATCCCAACAGGCATTGACGCTGTTAAATGGGCAGAAGAAGCAGTGAAAAGGGGAGCAGGAGAAATTCTCCTTACAAGTATGGATTGTGACGGTCAGAAAACAGGTTATGACAATGAGTTAAACCGTGCAGTTTCAGAATGTGTAGGTGTGCCTGTAATTGCATCGGGTGGAGCAGGTGCAAAATCCCATTTCCTCGATGCGTTTAACGAAGGTAAAGCGGACGCTGTCCTTGCAGCATCCCTTTTCCACTTCAACGAAATCCCGATTATGGACTTGAAACATTACCTCAAAGACAACGGAATTTCAGTAAGATTATAAATGTAATAGATAATCGCGTTGTGGCAGGCTTCCACGCCTGCATATGCTCCCTATTTGAGGGGACGTCACCATAAACTAACTAAGGGATTCCTTTATTAAATTCTAACAGGTGATTATATGTTAATTTTTAAAAAAATCAAAGTCTTTGTAAGTATAATTATGTGTATCGTTACGGGAGGAAGCTTCTTTTCCGGAATGTATAATTATATCAGAGCAGGGGATGTTGATATGATAAAAAATGACCACACAAAGGCTTTTGCAACTGAATATACTGAGCTTGTTTCTTATGCACAGGAGCACGAGGACACAATAAGCTGGTTTGACGGTATGGTCAGTGGTAATGGTGAAAATGGCGTTGTCGTTGCAGGCTCACCTTACAATGATAGCCACATATACAACAATATTAATTTCCTTATGCCATCTAATGACCCAAGATATACACCTGATGAATTGACAGGACAGCTTGACGATGCAAGACAGGCTGTTATCAATGGTGATGCTTCATGGGATGTTGATGGCAGACAGTCAACATATTTTTACGCTTATCATCCTGCACACGTTTTAAGACTTGATATGAAAGACCGTCTTTATGATGATTATATCCGTTGGACAGACTATGAAACTGCTGAAGTCGGCGTTAAATATACGGATATTAACGGTACTTGGGAAAGATTATCATTCTCATCCCGTGAGGATAATGTTACAATTACAAAAATCACAAAATCAAGTTTAGGTGCAAAGGTTGATATGACCCTTTCAATCGCTGACTGTTGGTCACTTCGTGGCTTCGGTAACGGTGGCGAAAAGGATATGCACTATAAAAAATTAGTTGATGAGGATGCAACATATATTGCGCAGATTGCTCACTATCCTGATTACGAAAACAGTGAATTAAAAGATGGTGGCTACTGTGGTTTTACAAAGGTAATTGTTGTTGGCGGTAAAAAAGAGCGTGTTGTTCTTGATAGCACAAACGACAGCGAAAATGTGGCAAAAGAGCAGAATGCAGCAATTAAGATTACAGGTGCATCTGAGGTTTATCTTATTACAAAATCTGACCGTACTCATAATATGGGTGAATTTGAAGACTTTAAGGATGCTGAAAGCTATGCACTTTTAGATGAACTTAATGCTTACACAACATCCGTTGCGAAAAAATACACAGTTGACGGTAATTTCAGTTATGAGGATGCTATTGCTCCTCATGCTGAAAAACAGTCAGCACTTTTCAATGCTGTTGAACTTGACCTTGGTGATGATGGCTGCGAGGAAGTGGCAAATGAACATCTTATAGCGTTACAGCAGGATAGTGACACACTCCTTCCTACGCTTGTAGAAAGAGCGTATAATCAAGGCAGATATGCACAGATTTGCTGTGCAGGTACTACTCATCCTCGTCTTTGTGGTATGTGGACAGGTGAGTGGAATTCCGGATGGCGTGGAATTTACACAATGGATGCCAATGTTAACCTGCAGTCATCAGGTATGAATACAGGTAATATCTACGATGCAGGTGAAAGTTATATTAAATTTGTCTTGAAGCAGATTTCTGATTGGGAGGAAAATGCTGCAAAGACTTATGGTATGACCGATGCTATTCAGGTGCCTGTTAATACTGATGGTGACAGAGCAATGATGGTTGAATACAGCCGTTGGTATCCGTTTCAGTATTGGAATGCAGGTGCTTCATGGATGCTTCTTCCTATATACGAATTCTGGCAGTGCTACGGTAACAGAACAATTGAATATAACGGTGAAAGCCTTGACCTTGAAAAGGATATTCTTCTTCCGTTACTTACAATGCAGTCTAATTTCTGGGAACAAATCTGTACTCCTGAATATTTCACTGATGTTGACGGCAATGCAAGATATGAAGAAGGCAAAACAGAACTTCTTGAAGGTGAAAAATATCTTATTATCCCATCATATTCTCCTGAAAATTATCCTTTAGGTGATTACGACTCAACTATCACAGCAAACGCAACAATGGATATTGCAGCTGCAAAGGATGGCCTTCGTATGACTATCGAACTGGAAAAGGTAGTCAAGGCAGATGGCTATGAGGAAAGAGTGGCAAAATGGGAAAATCTTATGACGCTTCTTCCTGAATATAAATATGACGAAAGTGGTGCTCTTTGCGAATGGGCAATGAAGGAGTATCAGGAAAACAATAAGCACCGTCATATCAGTCACCTTTATCCTGCTTGGCCTGCTTATGAAACACAAGGAAATCAGGCACTTGTAGATGCTTGTAATCAGGCTATTGAAAATCGTAACAGAGAAAATCAGGGTGAGGATGATACAGCTTCACACGGTTGGGTGCATAAGGCTCTTGTAGGTGCAAGACTTAAAAATGCCGATTCCTGTTACAATTCACTTATGGCACTTATGGCTGACAATATCTATTACACCTCACTTATGGCTGACCACTATACTCACGGTGGTTGGGGTGTATTCTGTACAGATACAACGATTGGCACAATCGGTATTATCGACGAAATGCTCCTTTATTCAAATACAGGTGTAATCGAGGCTTTACCTGCACTTCCTGACGAATGGTCTAACGGTAGCATAAAAGGACTTCGTGCAAGAACTAATGCAGAGGTTGACGTTGAATGGACAACAGACACAGTGAAAATCACAGTAACAAGTGATATGCCACAGACAATCGACATCAGCGTTTATGGTGGCGAAAAGCAGACTGTTACCTTCCGACAAAACGAAACAAAAACTATAACACTTGCAAGATAATAGATAATATTGAATAGATAAAAGATAATAGATAAAAGTAGGGCGGGGTCTTGACCCCGCCGTTAATTTTGCACTTATTCAACTACCACACAAACATCTTCCAATGGTTTTCTTACCTTATTTCTTGGTTTTTCATCTGCTGAATATCCTGTTGCAATAACAAGTCTTACTTTATCTTCAATTCCGAAATATTCACGAACTTTGTCTTCTTCAACCATACCGATAATGCAAGTGCCGAGACCTAAATCAGCAGCCTGTAAGCAGTAATGAGCAACAGAAAGGCCAATATCGTTTTCAGCCCATTTCTGGCTGTTTTTAACTGTCTCAATAACAAATGATTTAAGTGTAGCAGGTCTTTCTGTTACAACAGCAAACGCAGGACAATTCTGTACGAATTTATTTGTACCGTTTGGCTGAATACATTCTCTTATCTTTTCTGCATTTTCTCCACCGTTAACGATATAATATTTCCAAGGCTGTGAATTACAAGCAGATGGTGAAAGTCTTGCTGCGTCAACACACTTAACAAGCAAATCTGTGTTGACAGGTTCACCATTATAATTTCTGCAGCTTTCTCTTTTTAAAATCAATTCATTAAAATTCATAAGTATTTCTCCTAAAATTAAGTTAAAAATATTATATACTAATTTTTGTGCTTATTCAATAATAATTTGTTATAGACTTTTACATAAATCTTTGTTAAAATATAAACAGGTGATATTTATGAATAATGAATCTCTTAATAAAAACAGATTTTTAATGACGGAACTTTATGAACTTACAATGGCTAACAGCTTGTTTGTAAGTGACAAAAACAACGAAATTGCATATTTTGATGTTTTTTTCAGAAAAGTTCCCGATAAAGGTGGCTTTGCAGTTTTTGCAGGGCTTTCAAGAATTGTAGATTTTATTAAAAATATTTCATTTACTGAGTCGGATTTGGAATATCTCAGAACTCTTGGACTTTGCGAAGAATTTATTGATTATCTTCGTAATTTTAATTTTCAGTGTGATATCTGGTCAGTGCCGGAGGGAACACCGATTTTCCCTAATGAGCCTGTAATTAAGGTTCGTGGTCCTGTTGTTCAGGCACAGCTTATTGAAACTATCCTTATGGTTTGTATGAATCATCAGAGCCTTGTTGCGACTAAAGCTAATCGTCTTGTACGTGCAGCAAAGGGAACAAGTGTTGCTGAATTCGGTACTCGTCGTGCATTTGGTTTCGATTCTGCATTTTATGGTTCAAGAGCGGCGTATATCGGTGGTTGTATCGGTACATCAGGTGTGGTTCAGAGTGAAAAGTTTGGTATTCCTGCAATGAATACAATGGTTCATAGCTGGGTGCAGATGTTTGACTCTGAATATGAAGCATTCTGTGAATATGCAAGACAGTACCCCGACGACTGTTCACTTATTGTTGATACTTATGATACAATTCGTTCAGGTGTACCAAATGCGATTAAGGCGTTTGATGATGTGTTAGCACCTATGGGTAAACGACCTGTAAGCATTCGCATCGACTCGGGAGATATAACATATTTGTCAAAAAAAGCAAGAAAAATGCTTGATGAAGCAGGTTATCCTGATTGTAGTATCACTGCGTCCAATTCACTTGATGAATATATTATCAATGATATGATTTTACAGGGAGCAAAGGTCGACTGCTTTATCGTTGGTGAACGACTTATAAATTCAGCATCATCACCACTTTTCAGCGGTGTTTATAAGCTTAGTGCAGTTGAAAAAGATGGTGAGATTATCCCTAAAATCAATCTTTCTGAAAATGTAAGTAAAATCACAACGCCACATTCAAAAATGCTTTACAGACTGTTTGATTGCGAAACAGGTAAGGCTATTGCTGATGTTCTTACTTTGGAAAACGAAGAAATTGACGAAAGTAAACCATATACTCTTTTTGACCCTGATTTCACATGGAAACGAAAAGAGGTTGAAAACTTTGTTGCAAGAAAAATGCTTGTACCAATATTCGAAAAAGGTGAATGTGTATATAAAGAGCCATCAGTTGATGAGATAAGAGATTATTGTTCTGAGCAAATTGATAATCTTTGGGAAGAAGTAAAAAGATTTGAAAATCCTCATACCTATTATGTTGACTTATCAGAAAATCTTTGGAGAGTACGTAAAGAAATGATTGAGGAGTACAAAGGAGTTAAGAAATAATGAATATATGGCACGATATTGACCCGGGAAGAATTACACGAAAAGATTTTGAAGCTGTAATAGAAATCAGTAAGGGTAGCAAAATGAAGTACGAGCTTGATAAGGAGACAGGTCTTTTAAAGCTTGATCGAGTTCTTCATACATCAACTCATTATCCTGCAAACTATGGATTTATTCCAAGAACTTTTGCAGACGATAATGACCCTTTGGATGTGCTTGTTCTTTGTTCTGAAAAGATTGAACCAATGGCACTTGTCCGTTGTTATCCGATTGGTGTTATTTCGATGATTGATAGCGGTCACGCAGATGATAAGATTATTGCAATTCCGTTTGGTGACCCCACATATAATGAATATAAGGATATAAGTCAGCTGCCTAAACATGTCTTTGATGAAATGACTCATTTCTTTACGGTGTATAAAATGCTTGAAAATAAGGATACTGTAATTGATGAGGCTAAAGGTGTTCTTGCTGCAATTGACATTATTGATGATGCAATTGAAGGGTATAAAAAGACCTTTGTAAAATAAAAATAAATATTTTTGTTCTTAAAACACCCTGTTTTTCGTGAAAAAACAGGGTGTTTTTTTATTCTTTTTGTTTGTGCAAACGTTACAAAAAACAAACTTAAATTTTGTAGAAAAATGCACAAAAGAATTTTGGCGTTTTCCTTGATTTTTTGATATGTATATTGTATAATTAATGCATCGAGTGGTGGCAAAATACACCCAAAATGCATTGAAAAGGAATTTTAGATAAAAAGAAACTACGAAAGGAATGAGATAAATGATAACATTTGTTGGCTCAAATTACCATAATCTTGACTCAAAAAATCGTTTATTTGTTCCTGTTCGTTACCGTGACCAGCTTGGTGAAAAGTTTTTTATTATGCCTGGTGCTGACGGTTGCCTTTTTGTTTATCCTCAGGAAAATTTTCAAGTAGTTGCAGAACAGTACAGGGCAAAACACAGGTCGCCAAAGGAACAAACAGAGTTCTTCAGTAAGGTTTGTGAAGCTACTGTTGATAATCAGGGGCGTGTTACTCTTGATGCAAAGCATGTTGAATATGCAAACCTTGTAAAAGAAGTTGCTATTGTTGGTTCTGGCCGTAGAGTTGAAATCTGGGCTATGGATAAATTCAAGATTTCTTATCTTGACAACGACGCTGAAATTGATTACTCAGAAGATATTGATTGGTAATAGATATGGAATTTTCACACATTTCAGTTTTGTTTGATGAAACAATAGAATCACTTGATATAAAAAAAGACGGGCTTTATGTTGATTGTACTTGTGGCGGAGCGGGGCATTCAAGGGCAATTCTTGAACGCATCCCGGACGGCGTTCTTGTTGCTATTGACCGTGACCCCGACGCCATTAAGGTTATTACTGAACGAATCGGCAGTTTGCCTCAAGTGGAGATTGTCAATGATGTTTTCAACAACATAAAGAGTATATTAAACGGAAGACAGGCTGATGGAGTTCTTGCTGACTTGGGTGTGAGTTCATTTCAACTTGATACTCCTGAAAGAGGATTTTCTTTCCACCATGATGCTCCTCTCGATATGAGAATGAGTAAATCAGGTAAAAGTGCTTATGATGTTGTAAATGGATATACAGAACAGGAGCTTTGCAATATTATCAGTCGCTATGGTGAAGAAAAATTTTCAAGAAGCATTGCAAGAAGTATTGTTAAAGCGAGAGAACAAAAGAAAATAGAGACAACATTGGAACTTGCTGAACTTATAAAAGATTCGGTTCCTGCAAAATACAGACGAGAAGGTCATCCTGCAAGAAAGACTTTCCAAGCGATAAGGATTGAAGTAAATGATGAGTTGTCAACGCTTGGAAACGCGGTTGAGGATATGTTTTATAGTCTTAAAGTGGGCGGAAGACTTTCGATTATTACATTCCATTCTCTTGAGGATAGAACGGTTAAGGAAAAATTCAAACAGTTTACAGTCGGATGTACTTGTCCGAAGGAATTTCCGGTTTGTGTATGCGGAAAAACTCCTGAAGGTAAAATAATAAACAAAGGTTTGTCTGCAAAACAGACAGAGCTTGATGCGAATAACAGAAGTCGAAGCGCAAAGCTTCGTACGATTGAAAGATTAAGGTAAAGGAAGATTAAATTGGCACAGCAGAATAGAAATGCTTACACATATACATACAACAAAAGTCCAAAAGTAGTTGCATACAATGGTTCTGCAGCGCCAAAAATGAAGCCTGCGCCTCAGAGAAGACCTAATCTTGAGCTTGTTCAGAAAACAAGAAAGACAGCGACTCAGATTCGACAGCAGACAGCTGCAGATACAAAAAGAGCAATTAAGATTATGTTTATTTCAATTGCAATTCTGATGTTCATGGCTGTTGCTATATATAGCCGTGTTCAGCTTGATGAAATTAATCGTGAAATCAAAAGGGTTGAGAACAAAATTGAATTGGCAGAAAGCGATTCTATAAAGATTAACAATGAATTGAATTCAATCGTATCTATCAACAATGTAGAAGACTATGCCGCAAATGAACTTGGTATGGTAAAGGTTCAGGATTATCAGGTTGTTTATGTTGATTTGTCAGCAGAAGATTATGTTGCAAAGGCAAATGGCAAGGATACTGATTTGTCTAAGGTTATAAACAGAAAATAATCGTAATATATTAATATGGAAATAATTGAGAGTTGAGGCGAAATGCTTATAACTCTCGTTGTTTTATTAAAAAGCAAAATTCTAATGAGGGATGTGACACTGAAAAATGAATAAAAAACCGACAAAACAGATGGAATCACGCTCTTTTAAAGCATTTATCATTTTCTGTGTTGCGTTATTAATTATTGTAGGAAACCTTTTCTGGATTCAGATTATAAAAGGTGAGGAATATCGTCTTAAAGCAGAAAGAAATCAGTTAAGTGATACGGTTATTGCTGCAAACAGAGGCACGATTTACGATTCTAATATGAAAGTCATTGCACAGAGTGCATCTGCTTGGCTTGTATATATAAATCCATCAAAAATAACCACCGATGAGCAAAAACAATTACTCGTCGATGGTTTTGTTGACATTTTTGAGCTTGATAAGGAAACTGTAGAGAAGAAAGTTAATCGTGAACAGAGTGGTTATGAAAAAATCATTGGTCAGATTGACAATAATAAAAAAAGTGAGTTGCAGGAATATCTTTCAGCACATAAAGACCAGAAACTTGGTACAATCGTGGGAATTGACCCTGATACAAAAAGATATTATCCTCTTGGCTCTTTTGCTTCGACAATAATCGGGTTTACAGGTTCAGAGGATATTGGTCGTTCAGGTCTTGAACTTAAATATAACAATGAGCTTACGGGTGAGGCAGGTAGAATTATCACAGCAAAAAATGCTTTGTCAGGTGATATGCCTAACGATTATGAAACAACATACGATGCAAGACAGGGCTATAGTCTTGTTCTGACAATTGATGAGGTAATTCAGTATTATCTTGAGCAACAGTTGGCTCAGGCGGTAACTGAAACTCAGGCAAAATATGCATACGGAATTGTAATGGACGTAAAAACAGGTGCGATTCTTGGTATGTCAACAATGCCTGACTATGATTTGAACTCACCATATAAAATTCATTCTGATGCTGTTATCAAAGAAATTCAGGAAATGGAAGACGATAACGCAAAAGCACAGGCTGAAACCAATGCTCTTTATGCACAGTGGAGAAACAGAACGGTTACTGACTCTTATGAGCCGGGTTCAACATTCAAACTTTTCGTTGCTGCTGCAGCTCTTGAAGAGGGCATTATGACAACCGATACAACATATAACTGTACAAGTAAAATAAAGGTTGCGGATTATTATCAGAATTGTTTTAATCATAAAGCTCACGGAACACAAACTGTTGCAGAGGCATTACCTAATTCATGTAACACATTCTTTATTACAATGGGACAGAAATTAGGAGCAGAAACCTTCTCAAAATATTTTGAAGCATTCGGCTTCACAGAACCTACAGGAATCGACTTGCCATCAGAAGCAAAACCTGTTGCAGGAAAAACTTATTATGAAGCAAAGAATATGGGGGTTGCAGAACTTTCTTCTGCATCATTCGGACAGACATTCCAGATTTCACCAATTCAGATGATTACTGCTGTTGCATCGTTAGGTAATGGTGGTAAGCTGATGAGACCATATATTGTTTCAAAAATTCTTGACGAAGACGGAAACATTATTTCAGAAACTGAACCATATGTAAAAAGACAGGTTATTTCAGAAAAGTCAGCTAAAATTATGACTGAAATGATGGAACAGGTAGTTATCTGGGGTACAGCAAAAAATGCTTATGTTGCAGGTTATCATATAGCAGGTAAAACAGGTACAAGTGAAAAAATCGGTGCCAATGCTGCTGATCAGACAGTTGCATCGTTTGTAGGCTTTGCTCCGGCAAATAATCCTGAAATCGCAGTGTTTATAGCTCTCGACGAACCACAGTATTATGCAACCGGTGGTTCAGGTGCAGCACCTGTTGCAGGAAGAATTTTTGAAAATATTCTTGCATATCACAATATTGACCCTGAATATAGCGATGAGGAAATTTCACAGATGACAGTTTCAGCACCAAACCTTATTGGTGAAAGCACAGAAACGGTTAAGTCAAAAGCAACAGGCTTTACAGTTAAAATTATAGGTGAGGGTACAACAGTTATTTCACAGACACCATCATCAAGCCAGACTATGCCAAAGGGTGGCGTGATTATCGTTTATACAGATGAAACAACTGAAAAACAAAAAGCAGTTGTACCTGACCTTACAGGTCTAACATTGACAGAGGCCAACAGAACGGCGGCAAATGCCGGATTTAATATAAAAGTTGCAGGTACAACTCAGGGCTCGGGACAAATTTTGTCTTACAAACAGAGCCTTGCAAAGGACACATCTGCTGAAACAGGAACTATAATTACTGTTTATTTCCGTTCAAGTGAGGTAATATCGGACTAAATTAAATATGAGGTAAATACAATGAAACTTTCTTCACTTCTTGAGGGTGTGAAAACACAGGACGTGTATGAAGAAAGGGAAGTTGAAAGAGTAACGGATAAGGATAGCGGAAATTTAAAAAATTCTTTATTTGTGTGTATCAACGGTAATCGTTGCGACGGTCATTCTCTTGCGAAAAAAGCAATCCTAAATGGTGCTGTTGCAGTTGTAACGGATAGAGATTTATCAATACCACAACAGATAATTGTTGAAGATACGAGGAAAGCATTTGCACAGATTTCTTCAAATTTTTATGGTAATCCGTCAAAGAAACTAAAAATAATTGGTGTAACAGGTACTAATGGAAAAACATCCACTTGCTTCTTCATTAAAGAAATGCTCAATTCGATGGGTGTTAAGTGCGGGATAATCGGCACTATCAAAAATGGTTGGGAAACTGATGAAACAGAGTCGATTCTCACTACTCCCGAACCGATGGAATTACATGGATTGTTCTCACGAATGGTAGAGTCAGGTTGTGAATACTGTGTTATGGAAGTGTCTTCACAAGCCTTGAGTCAGAAACGAGTTCACGGAATCAATTTTTGTGCATCAGCAATTACTAATATAACTCCGGAACATCTTGATTATCACGGATGTATGGAAAATTATATCGGTGCAAAATTTGAGCTTTTCAACAATTCTGATTTTGTTTGTGTAAACATTGATGATGAAAATATATGGAATAATTTCAATAAAATTCAATGCAAGACTGTTACATATTCAACGATACAGGATAAAGCTGATTACACTGCAAAGAACATTGTTTGCAATGAAAATGGTATTAAATATGAATTTGTAGGTCTGGATTGTATAAGTCGAATTCAATCTCCGCTTCACGGAAAATTTACAGTTTATAACACCTTGTGTGCTGTATCCTTGCTTTTGAATCTGGGTTTCAGTATTGATAGAATCACAAGTGCGATAAGAAATGTTGCATTTGTTAAAGGCAGAGGAGAAGTAGTTCCTGTGCCGAAGAATTATACTGTGATGATAGATTATGCACATACACCTGATGGTCTTCAGAATATCTTGTCTTCTGTACGTGAAATGACAAAAGGCAGAGTGTTTGTTGTCTTTGGTTGTGGCGGTGACAGAGATAAGTCAAAACGAGCTGAAATGGGCAGAATTGCCGGAGAATTATCCAACTATGCAATCGTGACAACCGATAATCCACGTACAGAGAATCCTTTGCTTATTATGAATGATATTCTATGTGGAATGGAAAAAACAAAATCAAGAATTGCAGTTATAGAAAATCGTCGTCAGGCAATTGAATTCGCACTTTCAAAAGCACGAAAAGGGGATACAGTAATTCTTGCAGGTAAAGGTCACGAAACCTATCAGGTTATCGGGAAAGAAAAAATACATTTTGATGAACGGGAAATTATTGAGGAATATTTTAAGTAGCTTCAGGAGAAAATAATGAACTTAAAGGTAACAGAAATTGCAAAAGCATTAGGAACAAATATTGATTCTCAAAATATAATAAATCGTGTGTCTATTGACAGTCGTGATGTGGATGAAAACACTTTGTTTTTTGCAATCAAAGGTGAACGCTTTGACGGTCACGATTTTGTGAAAGATGTTGCAGAAAAAGGCGTAGGTGCAGTTGTATGTCACAAACAGGTTGAGTGTTCAGCACCTGTGATTTATGTTGAAGATACAAAAGATGCACTTGTCGATTTCGCGTCATATTACAGATGCTCAATAAAGGATTTGAGAGTAATCGGTCTTACAGGAAGTGTCGGTAAAACGACAACAAAAGAAATGGTAGCTTGTGTAATGGAACAAAGTGGTGAAACACTTAAAACTGAAGGAAATTTCAACAACGAAATCGGTGTTCCGAAAACTCTTTTCAGGCTTGAAAATACCACCAAAAATGCTGTTATTGAAATGGGTATGGATGGTTTCGGACAAATCTCTGTTCTTGCAAAATGTGCAAAACCTGATTGTGCAATTATTACAAATGTGGGTGTTTCACATATCGAAAATCTCGGTTCAAGAGAAGGCATTTTACAAGCCAAACTCGAAATGCTTGATGGTCTCAAAAAAGGCTCATCGCTTTTCCTGAACGGTGATAATGATATGCTTTCAACAGTTGAAAATGATGATTACAACATTGTTTTCTTCGGTATTGAAAATAAAAACTGCGACATTTTGGCAGAAGATATAAATGAAATCGGGCTTTCAACAGAGTTTATTGCAGTTAAAGGTGATATAAGACAGAAAATAACAATTCCGACAGTCGGTATTCACAATGTTTATGATGCTTTGTCAGCTTTTGCAGTAGGTCTTGAATACGGAATTTCACCTGAAAATATCGCAAATGGACTTAAAAATTACGCTCCGTCAGGTATGCGACAGAGAATCCGTGAAACAAATGGAATTACAGTAATCGAGGATTGCTACAACGCAAGTCCCGATTCACAAAAAGCAGGTCTGAATTCACTTTGTAAAATTGCAAAAGGCAGAAAAATTGCTGTTTTAGGTGATATGCTTGAAATGGGTAGTTACAGCGAAACTGCTCACAGAACAGTAGGTGAGTATGCTGCTGAGTGCAATGTTGATATTCTCTATACCTATGGTGAAGAATCAAAATATATGGCAGAAAGTGCGAAAAACAAAGGGATGAAAAATGTTTTCGCATTTACAGATAAAACGGAACTTACAAAGACTCTTTTAAGTGAAATTGAAACCGGTGATACACTTCTTTTCAAAGCAAGTCGTGGAATGAAACTTGAAGAAGTTTTTGAAAAAATATATGAACAGTGGGATGTTAAATAAGGAGTTGTTCTTATGAATATTTATGCAGCATTAGGTACAACAGCAGTTTTAAGCTTTTTAATCGCATTTTTATTGGGGTTTGTGCTTATTCCTTGGCTTAGAAAATTAAAATTTGGTCAGACTATTCTCGATATCGGTCCTGCATGGCATAAGTCAAAACAGGGAACACCTGTAATGGGCGGTATAATGTTCATTATCAGTACACTTGTATCAGTTGCATGTGTTCTTGTTACAGACCATCTTATGGGTGGAAATCTTTTCTCAAGTGAGCATGCTATGCCCGATACATTAAAGGTTAAACTCGTAGCAGGTGTGATTCTTGCAATTGGTCTCGGTTTTGTAGGCTTTGCAGATGACTACATCAAGGTTGTTAAAAAGAGAAACTTGGGTCTTACAGAAATTCAGAAAACTATTCCACAAGTAATTTTAATTATTGGTTATCTCGTGGCACTTTATATGAATGGTCTTACCTATATGAAGATTCCTTTTGTAGGTGCAGTTGACCTTAAATGGTTCTTCTGGATTTTCGGAATATGTGTAATTTATGGTGCAGTTAATGCAGTGAACTTTACAGATGGTGTTGATGGCCTTTGTGCAAGCGTAACATCAGTTGCAGCAATTGCTTTCTGTATCGCAGCACTTATGACAAAATTCTTCGGAATCAGTATCCTTGCAGCCGGTCTTGCAGGTGGTTGTTTAGGCTACCTTATCTGGAACTACTATCCATCAAAGGTTATGATGGGTGATACAGGTTCAATGTTCTTGGGCGGTATGGTTGTAGCACTTGCTTATGCCATTGATTGTCCGATTATTCTTGTGCTTTTCGGTATTATCTATGTAATCGAAGCACTTTCAGATGTTATCCAGATTGGTTATTTCAAAATTACTCACGGTAAGAGAATTTTCAAAATGGCTCCGATTCATCATCATTTTGAAATGTGCGGATGGAAAGAGCGTAAAATTGTAACAGTGTTTACACTTGTAAATATGGTTGGTTGTGCAATAGGACTTGCACTTTATTGGTACGGAATTATAAACAAATAATTTTCATATAGATTTAAACAGGTGGTGAGAAAATGGCAACAAAAACAAGAAAAATGAAAAAGAAAAATTCTATATTTAATGCTTTTTTTGCACAGGGTTCAATGGATATTCCTTTTCTCATAATCTTAATGACTATCGTAACAGTTGGTCTTATAATGCTGTTTTCTGCCAGCTATACTTACAGTTATTATAATCGTGGAAGCAGTACACAGATTTTTACACGTCAGTTATTCTTTGCAGTTATAGGCATTGTGCTGATGTTTGCAATTTCAAAAATCAGATATGAATACTTGAGACTCGTTGCAATAATTGCTTTTGGCGCATCACTGTTTTTGTTGGTAATTGTGCTGTTTTTACCTGAATATAAACCGGGCTTCAAAAGATGGATTAACTTAGGATTCACAACATTCCAACCATCTGAAATTGCAAAAATCGGTCTTATTATGATTCTCGCATTTTTTCTTGAAAGAAACTACAAAGGTGTTACAGGAAAGATTCCGAGTGAAATGACACTTTGTAAAAAAATCGGTGAATTTACAGATGGCAGAGTAATGGTTTATAAGTCATTCACAAGTGTTATCTGTTACGGAATGATAATTCTTCTTTTCGCCGGTCTTGTTTACCTTGAAAATCACGTTTCAGGTACAATTCTTATGTTGGCTCTTGGTGTTACAGTTCTTTGGCTTGGCGAGGTAAGAGGACGATGGTTTGCAGTCGGTACCGTTGTTGTGGTAATTGCAGTTATTGTTCTTATTGCAAATCCGAAAATCCTTGAGGCATATGCAGGTGAACGAATCATTGCATGGCTCGATAAAGATTATTCACCTATGGGTGCACGTTGGCAGACAAATAACTCCCTTTATGCTATTGGTTCAGGTGGATTTTTGGGAACGGGGCTCGGTCAGTCAAAACAAAAGCATCTTTACGTTTCTGAACCACAGAATGACTTTATTTTCTCAATTGTTTGTGAAGAATTAGGCTTTGTAGGGGCTACAGCAATCATTTTCCTTTTTGCGTTACTTGTTTACAGAGGCATAAAAATCGGTATGAACGCAAAAGACCGATTTGGTGCATTACTTTGTATGGGTATTGTTTTCCAGATTGGTATTCAGGTGGCTCTTAATATCGGAGTTGTGTCCGACTTGCTTCCAAATACAGGTATTTCACTTCCGTTCTTCTCAGCAGGTGGTACATCTCTTGTAATTCTGCTATGTGAAATGGGAATGGTACTTTCAATTTCACGAAGTGCAAGGAAAAAGGGGTGAGCATAGTGAAAGTAATGTTTGTTGCAGGTGGCACGGGCGGACATATTAATCCTGCCGTTGCTGTTGCAAGTGAAATCAGAAGGCTTGACCCATCTTCCGAAATTCTCTTTGTAGGAACAGAAGGAAGAATGGAAACACAAATTGTTCCAAAAGCAGGATTTCCTATCAAAACTGTTAAAATGAATGGCTTTTCCCGTCAGATGAATCTCAAGGGATTTGTCGAAAATATAAAAACAGTTTGCCTTACATTAAAAGCAAGTTCAGTTGCAAAGAAAATCATTGAAGAATTCAAACCTGATGTAGTAGTCGGTTTTGGTGGCTATGTAACAGGTCCTGTTCTGAATTCTGCTGTTAAAATGGGTATAAAAACTGCAATTCATGAGCAGAATGCTTTTCCCGGAGTTGCAAATAAGGCGCTTGCTAAAAAAGTTGATAAAGTAATGCTTACATCTGCTGATGCAGAAAAGCATATGACTTGCAAAAATCCTCCTGTTGTGACAGGACTTCCTGTAAGACGAGAAATTATAAAAGCAGACCGTGATTTTGCCCGTGCAACATTAGGACTTAAAAATAGCGATATGCTCGTTCTTTCGATGGGTGGCTCTTTAGGAGCGAATGCTATCAATAATGCAGTTGTGGATATGCTTGACATATTGAAAGACGAAAAAGATATCTGTTTCTTACATTCAACAGGGAAATTTGGAGATTGGGTTGAAGCAAAACTCAAGGAAATGAACATTCCTTTTGGTAAAGGTACAAACATAGAAATTCGTCAGTATATTGACAATATGGATATTTGTCTTTCGGCTTGTGATTTAGTAATCAGCCGTGCGGGCGCAAGTTCAATTTCAGAAATTCAGGCACTCGGGAAACCATCAATTCTCATCCCTTCACCAAATGTTGCAGAAAACCATCAGTTCCATAATGCTATGGCTCTTGCAAAAAATGACGGCGCTGTGCTTATTGAAGAAAAAGACCTTGACGGTGGATGTCTTGCACAGAAAATTCTTGAACTGAAAAATGATAAATCAAAGCTTCAGTTGATTTCACATAATGCAGGTAAAGATGCAAAGCTTAATGCACTTTCTGAAATTTGCAGAATAATAACATCACTGTAAAAAATAACACTTTTCACATGAACTGCATAGTATATGACGCAAAGGTTTATACTGAAAAGGGCGTGTGAAAATTGAATAAAATAATTGTCAATGGTGGCAAGAAACTGAACGGAGAAATTTCTGTTCAGGGAGCTAAAAACAGTGTTTTGCCGATTCTCGTAGCGACGCTTCTTGTAAACGGAGTTTCCGTTATACATAATTGTCCGTATCTTTCTGATGTGGATGCAACAATCAGAATACTTCGTTATCTTGGCTGTACAGTTTCCCGTGAAGGTCATACTGTGACTGTTGATTCATCAACAATGTGCCGACAGGATGTTCCCGATAATCTGATGAGAGAAATGCGATCATCAATTGTTTTTCTCGGTGGAATAATCGGCAGAATGGGAAAGGCGATTTTGTCAACCCCGGGAGGTTGTGAAATAGGGCTTCGTCCTATTGATTTACATCTTTCAGCAATGGAACAATTTGGTGCTACAGTTACCAATGAGAATGGATATATAATCTGTTCAGCAGAAGAAAAAGGACTTTGTGGAACTCGTATTGTTCTTGCTTTTCCAAGTGTGGGGGCAACAGAAAATATAATTCTTGCTTCAACTCTTGCAAAGGGTACAACAGTAATTTCAAATGCAGCACGAGAACCTGAAATAAGTGATTTGGCAGATTTTCTCAATCGTTGTGGCGCAAAGATTTACGGAGCAGGTGACGGCACAATAGTGATTGAAGGCGTGTCCCGTCTTCATTCTGCTGAACATACAATAATCCCCGACAGAATTGTGGCGGCAACTTATATGATTGCAACAGCAATGACAGGTGGAAAGGTTTGTGTGAAAGATGTTGTGCCATCTCATTTAGGGCCCATAATCCAGCCACTTCGGGAAACGGGCTGTCTTGTTTTTGTAAAAGGAAGAAATGTAACAGTTTCTTCTCAAAAACAGTTAAAAAGAATAAAAATGACACGCACAATGCCACATCCCGGTTTTCCGACGGATGTTCAGGCACAGATGATGGCACTTACCACAATTGCTGACGGCACAAGCGTATTTATAGAAAATATATTTGAAAGTCGTTTCAAGCATATCGGTGAGCTTTTGCGATTCGGTGCAAAAATTCATGCAGAGGGCAGAATGGCTGTGGTAGAGGGTGTAAAAGCTCTTAATGGAGCAAATGTAAGGGCTACTGACCTTCGTGGGGGTTCAGCAATGATTCTTGCAGGACTTTGTGCAAACGGAATAACAGAAATATCAGAAACTCATCATATTGACAGAGGATATGAGGAACCGGAAAAAGTACTACAATTTTTGGGTGCGGACATAAAAAGGGTGAAAGAAAATGAACAAGTCACAACAGAATAATTTTAATCGCCAGACTCAACTTTCAAACAATGAGCGTATTATTAACCGCACTAATCAACGTAAAAAGAAAATTCGCAGAAAGAAAATAGTTATTCGTACTTTAATCGGAATAGTATTTCTTTGCGTTGGTGTGGTGCTTGCATTAACATTATTTTTCAATATAAATAAAATCGTTGTTTCAGGTGATAAGGTATATTCTGACAAGGAAATTATTGAAGCGTCAGGAGTAAAGACAGGTGATAATCTTATTTTCCTTTCTAAAGATGCTCTTAACGAAGAAATATCATCAGAATTAGCATATGTTGGTTCAGCTAAAATCAAACGTCGTTTGCCATCAACACTTGAGATTGTTATAGCAAAAACAGATGCTTATATGGCGGTTGCAAAGGATGGCTATTATATTCTTCTTGACAGAAACGGAAAGGTGCTTGAAAAAGACCTTGAAATGGTAGGGGAAAATATAATTTTAGCAAATTTAGGTGAAATAAAATCCATTGAAGTCGGTGAAGTAATTTCACTTGAGTCGGAAAAAGTTTTCGCTAAACTTAATGATGTCTTCTCAGAATGTGAAAATGTGGGAATAGACGGAATAACAAGTGTTAATTTGTCAGATATATACAACATAAAAATCGTTTATCAGGGAAGAATAACACTTGAATTAGGTGAAACAGATAAAGAAAATCTCAGTTCAAAATTGGCTTTGGGTAAAGCTGCCATAGAAAGACAAAATCAAGAAAACAATCTATATCGAGGAACTATAAATCTTACTGTTGACGGTAAAGGATATTGGGCAGAAGAAGTGTCAACAACTGAACCTGTGACAGAGGAATCAACAACTGATATACCTCAAGAAAACGACGAAAATTCAAGTGAAGAATCAACAACAGGTAAAGAAAAAGAAGAAGAAACAACTTTGGCAGTACAGTAAATAAGAAAAACAGATAAAAAAGTGTTAAAAAACTGTAAAAAATCAAAAAAATATATACAATATATATTGCAATTATTTTTTAATAGTGTTAAAATAACTTATATTAGAGTGGTGTGTTTTGTTTAGGGCTATCCATTCTTAAATAAGTAATAAATAAGTGTGAAAATATACATAGGAGGATGTTAAAAATGGCATTCGAAATTGATAATCAGTATCAGGACATCGCAAACATTAAAGTTATCGGCGTAGGTGGCGGCGGCGGAAACGCAGTTGACCGTATGGCAAAGGCTGGCGTTTCAGGCGTTGAACTTATCGCTATCAACACAGACCAGCAGGCTCTTAATCGTTCACTTGCTAACTCAACTCTTTCAATCGGCCAGAAGGTAACTGCAGGCCGTGGTGCAGGTGCAAAGCCTGAAATCGGACAGAAGTCAGCAGAAGAAAGCCGTGACGCTATCGTTGAAAAACTTGATGGTGCTCAGATGGTATTCGTTACAGCTGGTATGGGTGGTGGAACAGGTACAGGTGCTGCTCCTATTATTGCTGAAATCGCAAAAGATAGAGGTATCCTTACAGTTGGTATCGTTACAAAACCTTTCGCATTTGAAGGTAGTCACAGAATGAAGCAGGCTGAAGCTGGTATTGCTGAACTTGCACAGCATGTTGACTCACTTATCGTTATTCCTAATGAAAGACTTAAGTATGTTTCAGAACAGAAGATTACATTTGCTAATGCTTTCAGCATTGCTGACGATGTTCTCCGTCAGGGTGTAAACTCTGTTACAGACCTTATTACAATGCCTGCATTTATTAACCTTGACTTTGCTGACGTTACATCAGTTATGAAGGATGCTGGTCATGCTCATATGGGTATCGGTCGTGCAAGCGGTAAGGATAAGGCTGAACAGGCTGCTAACGCTGCTATTTCAAGCCCACTTCTTGAAACAACAATCACAGGTGCTAAGGGTGTTATCATCAGTATTACTGCATCTGCTGACATCACTCTTGAAGACGTTGATACAGCAGCTGGTATCGTTCGTGCTCAGGCTGATGAAGATGCAAACATCATCTTCGGTGTTGCTTTTGATGAAAAGCTTGACGATGAAATGATTGTTACTGTTATCGCAACAGGTTTTGGTCTTGATGCAAATGGTGTTGCAAAGAAGCCTGTTTACAACGGTGCTATGGATGACATCAGCTCAAACAGTGGTAACTTCGGTGCTGACGATGATATGGGCGACATCCTTGACCTTTTCAAGAGCAGAAGATAATTTTCAATAAAAATTAAGACGGAGTTAGGGCCCTCTATCTCCGTCTTTTTCTATATGGTGGTTCATATGAAAACAAAATTAAAATCTTTAGCCGTCTTTATGGCTATTGTAATGTTGATTTCGTCCTTTAGCGTTTTGACAGTAAGTGCAGCCAACATTTCTTACACAGTAACATCCGTTCAGGGGAAAAAGGGTGATACAGTAACTGTTTCTGTGAAGCTTTCTTCAGATATTGATGTCTGGGGTTCAAATGTAATGCTCGGATACAATTCATCAGAATTGGAAGTTGTGAAATGTACGAAAGGTGATGCTGCATCTTCAGGAAGCTTACATAATACAGGTTCTTCAGTGAATTATTCGGGAATGTATTCTAAAAAATCCGGTACGATTTTTACGGTTGAGTTTAAAATACTGAAAAGCACAGGCACATCTGCTCTTAAGCTTACAAGTACGGAAAATATTGACGGTACAGGAAAATTTTATGAATGCACTGTTGCTGACGGTAAAGTAACTGTTGTTGGTGGCACTGTTGCAACAGGTGATGCCAATAATGACGGACAGGCAACTGCTGTGGATGCACGAATTGTTTTGCAGTGTGTTGCAGGTACTAAAACATTGAATTCATCCCAATCTAAACTTGTTGATATGAATGGCGACGGAAAAATCACAGCAGTTGACGCACGAGTTATCTTGCAAATGGTAGCAGGATTGAAATAAAACGATAGTTTTTATGGGAGTGAAAATTATGAAAAAAATCAGCAAAATTCTTTCAATGCTTCTTGCAATCTTAATGGTTGTTTGTGCATTACCTGTTTCTGCAAGTGCACAGGATGTAACACTTACAATAGAATCAAGTAAAGAGGATATTAAGGCAGGAGACACTGTAACTGTAGATGTTGTTTTATCAGATAACTCTAATCTTAATTACTTTACATTTGACCTTGTGTATGATAATAGTAATTTAGAATATGTTTCTAATAAAATATGTAAAATTGATGGTCAGGAAGTAACAACAAATTCGTCTTTTTCTGATAATAAAATCAGAGTTACTGTTGCAAATTTAAATCCAATTACAGCAGGCGGTACAGTATTATCAGTTGATTTAAAAGCGTTATCATCATCCTGTAGTACAATATCACTGGATGTAATTGAGTCAGGTGACAATAATTTTAATAATATTGCAATCACATTTTCATCAATTAAAATTCATTCTTTTGGTGATTGGAAAACAGTAAAAGAACCTACTTGTGAAGCTACAGGTGAAAAGAGTAAATCCTGCACTTGTGGTGAAAAGGTGATAGAGTCAGTTTCTGCACTCGGTCATGATTATGCAACTGAATATACAGTTGACAGTGAAGCTGACTGTACTGTAAATGGTAGCAAATCACAGCATTGTTCCCGTTGTGACAGCAAACAGAATACAACTGTAATTCCTGCAACAGGTCACGATTATAAAGCAGAAATCACAAAAGTTCCTACACATACAGAAAATGGTGAAAAGACATTCACTTGTAATAATTGTGGAGATACATACAAAGAGGTTATAAAGGCAGATGGTACACATAAATACATTTCTGATGTAACAAAAGAACCAACATGTACTGAAAAAGGTGTTTTGACATTTGCGTGTGCTTGTGGCGATAAATATACAGAAGATATTCCAGCAAAAGGACATACAGTGGTTACGCTCAATGCAGTTGCACCAACTTGTACACAGACAGGTTTAACAGAAGGTACAAAATGTTCTGTTTGTAATGTGACTCTTACAGCACAAGAGGAAATTCCGACAACAGGTCATGTTGTTAATAGTGATGGTTATTGTGATAACTGTGAAGAAAAAGTCTGTAACCATAATTGTCACAAGGGCGGTATTTCAGGCTTCTTCTGGAAAATAGCTAATTTCTTTAATAAATTATTTGGTTCAAAGAAATACTGCGAATGCGGGTACGCACATTATTAATATAACAACTATACGGCGGGGTCTTGATTGACTCCGCCATTTTCATTTGTATGAATAATAATTTATATATTGACATTTCAACTCTAATATGTTAGAGTATAGATGAACTCTAATGGATTAGAGAAAGGAGAAATCAATATGGATACACCAAAAGTATTTGAAAGTGAATACCGTTTTTGCTTGATTCTGTGGGAGCACGAACCAATCAAAAGCAGTGAATTAGTTAATCTTTGTAAAGAGCAGTTGGGTTGGAAGCCTACCACCACATACACCGTTATCAAGCGTTTGTCTGAAAGAGGTGTGCTCAAAAATGAAAACACCATTGTTTCTTCTTTAGTTTCAAAAGATGAAATCCAGGCATCCGAAATCAATGAAATGGTTGAAAAAACATTTGAAGGTTCTCTGCCTGCATTTATTGCTGCATTTACAAAGCATCAGAAAATCTCTGAAAAGGAAATCGATGAGGTGCAAAAGATGATTGACCGATACAGGAAAGGAGAATTGTAATGGCAGGTATATTCTTAAAAATAGTCAATATGAGCATTTCTGCTTGTTGGATTGTTTTAGCAATTATTCTTTTAAGAATCGTATTGAAAAAAGCACCTAAATGGATAAACTGTGTTCTTTGGGGAATTGCAGGATTACGACTTGTTATGCCATTTTCTTTTGAAAGTATCTTCAGCCTTATTCCAAGTGCTGAAACAATCACCAAAACGCCTGATTCTCCAAGACCACACATTGATTTCGGTGTTACTGTTATAGACAATCAAGTTAATGATTATCTTCAAGGGAACTACTTTGAGGGTGTATCAAGACCGATGGGCAATTTCATAGATATTACTACAATGTTAGCGTTTGTATGGATTGTTGGTATTGTTGCTCTATTAATTTATACTCTTGTAAGTTTCTTAAGATTAAAGAGTAAAATCGGAACAGCAATTTTACTTCGTGATAATATTTATCAAAGTGAAGCTGTTGTATCACCTTTTGTTCTCGGCACAATAAAACCGAAAATCTATTTACCTTTTAATATGAACGAGCAGGATATGGAACATGTTATTGCACATGAGCAAGCTCATATTCGCAGAAAAGACCATTTTTGGAAACCACTTGGTTTCTTGATTCTTACACTTCATTGGTTCAATCCTATGGTATGGCTCGGTTATATTCTTCTTTGCCGTGATATTGAGCTTGCCTGCGATGAAAAGGTTGTAAAAGAGCTTAACAATGAGCAACGTGCTGATTATTCACAGGCATTACTCACTTGCAGTGTAAATAGACGAATGATTGCCGCTTGTCCTCTTGCATTTGGTGAAGTAGGAGTTAAGGATAGAGTAAAATCCGTACTCAATTACAAGAAACCAGCATTTTGGATTATTGTGGTTGCAATCATCACAAGTATTGCTGTTGCAGTTTGTTTCCTGACGAATCCTAAAAAGAATAATTTGTTAGACATTGAAAGACAACAGAGTGGTTCAGATTTAACGGGTGTCTCTCTTGATATCATATCTTCAGATTTATCTGCTCCTGACCCATTCATAGAACTTGAATGGGTCAATGATACATCAAATAATTTGTTGTTCGGCGAAGCATTTACTGTCTTTTACAATGAAAACGGAAATTGGGAAAACTGTAGTATTGATGAAGATACTGTGTGGCATCTGATTGGTTATCTGATTGAACCAGAATCAACAACTAAAAAAACATATAAACTGAACGGACAAATCATGACCCAACCAGGTAAATACAGATTTGAAACATCATTTAATATTGATGGTCAAGCTGAACCGAAATACAAAGCTTGGATTGAGTTTGAATTGGCAGAAGGCATAGATGGTATTACAGTTCATACCTTTAAACCTATTGAGCTTGTCTATGATGACGGAATGTATTCATTTGTTCAGACGGCTGATGCAGCACCAACCTATATGATTGTGAATTCTATGCAATTACTCGAGAAGATTGATGGTAATGTTTCAGAACCAATTGGTACTTTTGAAGAAATAACTCTCAACAAAGACAATTTTGATTCAAGATTCAAAGGTAATAGCGATTATTCTTGGTTGGGTAATGATACTCTTAAAAGTTTAAAGGATAACAACAAAAGAATTTGGCAGTTGTATGGTGATGCAAATGCAGAAACTCCACGTCTATATATCCTTTTAGAACAGAAAGACGGAACATTCTATCTTGGACATGGATATTACAACTTTAATAGTGTAAGTCCTGTAAATCCCGATGATTCACATATAAGATGGCTTTATAAATTAAATGAAGTATATTCATTTCAGGATATTGACGAAGCTGTATCACAAGCAATACTCGATGATAACTACTCAGCATATTATGGCTTAGGGACAGAATGCTCAGCAGAGGGTCATATTATTTATGGCACAGATGTTCACGGAGACAAATACACTGTCTATGCATTAACGGAATATGCTAATTTTGGTTTTATGAACGGATATTTTGTTGAACAAGCAGGTGGAAGCTATCCTGCTGTATTGACCTTTGAAAAAACATCTTCAGGATATAAATTGCTTGATATACAATATCCTCAGGATGGTGAGGGTTATGGCGAATCTATAAAAGAATTGTTTCCTAAAAGATATCAATATCGTGTAATGCACCCAACATCATGGGATTATAGCAATCTTTGGAAACAAAAGAAATCCTATGCACAGGCATATCTCGATAAAATAGGAAGAACAGAAGAAATTCGTGATTATTCACAAGTTGAACACATGCTTTTAACTGATTTGGATGTGTCAGTTGAGGTGTCAAATAAGATTGTTGAGTATAATCTTCCTTACAATTATGATGTAGGTTATTTTGAATCCATTGAAGACGGTGTGAGATATATTTACAGAACAACCTACGAAAAAAAGCAAAACAGAATTATTTATACAAAAGAAAATTATGAAACTAAAGAAGTTGTTGAAAAAATAGAAATTGATAGCTTAACAGGTGATATAAATACCCTTGCGTCATCACCTAAAGAAGTTAAATATAATCAAACCGATACAGACTTAATTGAAAAATTATACGACAAAGAAGAATTCGTATTCACAAAAAATCATTATCAAAATGATGACGGACTTTGGGTAGCTGATGACTATGTTTACAAGTATCGCTTAGAAATCACCGGAAGATTAAACAATGCTAATAAAAATACTACTTACATCGTATTAAGTAACAGAAATGATATTACTTTTGATGAAACTTGGAAAGCAAGTGGATTAAGTAGCAATACAGCAGATTATTTCGACCCAACGGATGCAGTAATCGTAGGTCATAGACTTTTTGATTAAGTAACACGAAAATATACTGATATAATTCAATAAAAAATCCCTATGGAAAATCAAATCCATAGGGAAATTTTTATTCATTTTCAGTTTCTTCAATTTCCAGTGAGAAATCATCAAGTGTGAAATCTGATTCCTCAAAGGTTTCAACAGTTCTTGGTCTTATTGGTTTTCTCTTAAGCGGGTCATACTTGAATCTTTTGCAGGAGTAATCAAGTCCCACAACACCCTTTTTCAGGCAGAGAATGGATTCCTTGTTCGGTGAGGTTCTGCCGTGAACACAATATGAACAAGATGGAGTTATATCACTTTTGTTAAATAATTTTTTCATTTGACCACCAAAAAAGTTTATTTAATTAATTTTATCATACTTTTTATTTCTGTCAATATCGAAAATCATAATAACACACATAAGAATAAAGACAAAAAACGTAGAATATGAAAAAGAAAACGAATAAGAAGATATTTTGTCAGAATTTGAAAACACATTTATTTCAACAGGAAAAAAGATAAGTAAAAGATACGTTATTAATCCTGACAAAAGTCCGTTCAGCATTCTTACAATAAAAAAATAACTGTATTTCAGTTCCATGTTTTTTAAATATTCAAGAACCTGACAATGAACACAAATACCTCCAAAACCTATTATTCCTGTAAAAAATGGTAAAGCCGTATTGCCGGCAAGTACAGAACATCCTTTTGTAACTTCTAAAAATGAGGTTATACACAAAAATGCTTTTTCAGGAAAATTAAATGTATTGATACATTCAGTAATTGAACTAAAAAGAATGACCCAAGCACAGATATTGAATATGCATTGTATAGCATCTGTGACAGAAGCAGAAAGTGAAGAAATTTGTAGTGGCTTGTCAGTGTTTAGTTTGATTGTTTTATCATTTTTGTCGGCTATAAATGATGAGATTGTCCCTGAGATAAACGCAGAAATGCATAGAGAAGAATATATAATAATTCCTGATTTTGTGCTTCTGAGCATATTAGCTCCAACTGCAGTAATAATAAAAGCAGGTCCTGCATTTATACAGAACAGACACAGCCTTTGTGCCTGTTCTTTTGTTATTTGTCCTTTGATATAAAGGTCGTTTGTCATTTTTATACCAACAGGAAATCCGCCGATCATCGACATAATAATAACGGAAATGGCAGCCGGAGGCTGTTTGAAAAACAATTTTACAGGAAATGAGAATAATTTGTAAAAAGGTGAGAGAATGTTAGATTTTACGATATAGGTTGATAATGTAAGAAATGGAAACAGTGATGGTATTATAGTATAAAAGCAAATGTTAATGCCTTCATTCACACCGTTTTTTACTGCGTCGGGAAATTTAAATATAAGGAATATACAACACAGTATTATAACTAAAGATATGTATTCTTTTTTTATTCTGATAGTAGCCATACACTCACACCCAATAAAATATATTGATTTTTGTTTCTGATAATGAATTATTTTCTATGGAATTCATATAATTTTATGAACAAATTATATGAGGTGTTTTATGGCACGTAAAAATGATAAAAAACAATTGAAAAACAAGATAGTATCGGAATTTTTCGTTGACGAACCCAAAATAGAAATGTTGGGCAATCGTGAAATGATTGTTGACGGATGTAAAGGTGTGGTTGAATATGGTGAAACGCTTATTAAACTAAGTCTTGGTGAAAACGTTTTGTCTTTGTCGGGTGATAATCTTGTAATAAAGTCGTTTGACAGTAGTGTGGCTGTAATAACCGGTCTGATTTGTGATATTTCTTTTGTTTCGTAGGTGAAATATGCTGATAATTAATTTGGTAAGATATATTTTAGGTTACATAAATTTCAGAGCATTCGGTGGTTTTTCTGACAGGTTTTTAAACCTTTGTACACGTGACGGAATACCATTATGGAATATTAAAAATATAAAAGGCAATATAACAGCTTCAACAACGATAAACGGTTATCTTTCAATCCGTAAAGCAGCCAAAAAGTCTGGTATGCAGTTGATGGTTGTTGAACGAAAAGGTCTTATATTTTTTCTTAAAAGAAATAAAATCCGTTTAGGTCTTTTAATTGGTGTAGTTATTTTTGCTTGTGTTATATATACACTCAGCCGGTTTGTGTGGAGTGTATCTCTTGTTGGAAATGTTGACTTACAGGAGGATTATCTTCTTTCTGCATTTGAAAATTATGGTGTTAAAGTTGGTGCGACAATTTCCTCCATTGATGATAATGATATTGCACAAAAAGTTGTAAGCGATATTCCGGAACTCTCTTGGGCAGCAATCAACAGAAAAGGTAATGTTGTTGTTATTGAGGTCAGAGAAAAAACACCTGCACCGGAAAAATATGATAATTCAGTACCGACTAATCTGATTGCCGGCGAAAATGGATTAATACTTTCTGTAGATGTTCTTTATGGAAATGAGGAAATAAAACCCGGTTCGGCAGTAACAAAAGGTGATTTGCTGATAAGTGGTGTTATAACTTATGCTGACGGAAAAGAAAAACTTATTCATGCAGACGGTTACGTAAAAGCACTTGTAAACAGAAAAGAAACTTTCAACGGCAATGATTTTTCTGTATATAATCTTGTTTTGGAAAAAACAAGAAAAAAACTGTTTTTCTTTGGATTAGAAATTCCTTTAGGTGCATCTGTGGGAGATGGGTTTTATTGTAAACATAAATCCTTTATGAAAAGCGAAAAAATATTGTTGCCATTGGGAATAATAACAGAGTACAATGCTGAGTTTTCAGGTGATAAAATATCATTAGATAAAGAGGTAAAGAATAAACTTGCGCTGTGGGATAATGCCTTTTATGTCAAAGAACTTCTTGATTTCAGTGATGTAAAAAAATCATCAATTGTAATAAAAGAATCCGAATCAGGTGATGAATTTGTTTTTTCAGCAGATTGTGAACAGGAAATTGGTGTTTTACAGGAAATTTATGTAAAAAAAGATGGTGACAATGTATAAAAAGTGTGCTAAAATAAACTATACATAGACTATTTTAAGCAGGTGAGAAAAAGTTGTTTGAACAAGTTATAAATGTTGACAGAATGGAACAGACCGTCAGTTTGTTCGGCAGCTTTGATGAAAACATCAAACTTATCGAATCTCAATATAATGTAAAGGTTATCAGCCGTGGTTCTGAAATAAAGGTCAGCGGTGATGCTGAAAATGTTTCAAGAGCAGTAAGAGCCATAAACGGACTTCTGATGCTTATTAATCGTGGTGAGGCTTTGTCAGAACAAAATGTAAGATATGTCCTTTCTCTTGTTAATGAGGGTAATGAGGATAAGCTTACTGAAATGACAGGTGACTGTGTCTGCATTACGGCAAAGGGTAAACCGATAAAACCTAAAACTCTTGGTCAGAAAAAATATCTTGAGTGTATAAAGAATAATACAATAACATTAGGTGCAGGACCTGCAGGTACAGGTAAAACATATCTTGCAGTTGCAATGGCAGTAAATGCGTTCCGTGCTAAAGAAATTAACCGTATTATTTTAACAAGACCTGCAGTTGAAGCAGGTGAAAAGTTAGGCTTCTTACCAGGTGACCTGCAACAAAAGGTTGACCCATATTTAAGACCTCTTTATGATGCTCTCTTTGATATGCTTGGTGCTGAAAGCTTTCAACGATATCAGGAAAGAGGTAGTATTGAGGTAGCGCCGCTTGCATATATGCGTGGTCGTACTCTTGATGACAGTTTTATCATTCTTGACGAAGCACAGAATACAACAAGAGAACAGATGAAAATGTTCTTAACTCGTCTTGGATTTAATTCAAAGATTGTTGTAACCGGTGATATTACACAGATTGACTTGCCTGACGGTAAAAAATCAGGACTTGTTGAGGCAATGAAAATTCTTAAGGGAATTGATGATATAGCAATAAATGTGTTTACAGAAAAGGATGTCGTGAGACATCGTCTTGTTCAGGATATTATTAAGGCGTATGAAAAACAGGAGATGAAAAAGAATAAATGAACGAGAAATTAAGAGTAATAATTGACAATAAACAGAATGTAATGAAAATTCCGACGGGAGTGAGAATGCTTATCCGTCGTTGCTGTAAGGCTGTGCTTGTTCACGAAAACTTTACAGACCTTGCTGAAATCAGTGTTTCAATCGTAGATGATGAAACAATTCACGAGTTGAACCTTAGACATCGTGGAATGGATAAAAGTACAGATGTGCTGTCCTTCCCATTGGGTGAAAATGGTGAGTATGACATTAATCACGACACAGGCGCAAAACTTTTAGGTGATATTATCATCTCTATTGAACACGCTTATGACCAGGCTGAAAAATACGGTCATACATTACAGCGCGAAATAGGCTTTTTAACTGTTCATTCGCTTTTGCATCTTCTTGGTTATGACCATGAAAATGGTGGGCTTGAGGCTGTTAAGATGAGAGAAAAGGAAGAAGCAGTACTTACAAAAATAGGTCTTAAGCGTAATGGCAGCTATTATTTCGATGAGGAATAAATTATGAAAAATCTCATTAATAGTTTTGGTTATGCCTTTCAGGGCATCTTTACTGCGCTTACAAAAGAACGTAATATGCGAATACATATAGTCTGTATGATTTATATGTTCTTTTTCCTTTTTGCTTTCGATTTTTTTGAAATAACAAGAACACAGCTTGCAATATTACTTCTTGCCTGTGGACAAGTTATTGCAGCTGAACTTATCAATACAGCAATCGAAGCAATCATCGATGCACAAGGTGAAGAGCATACAAAACATGGTAAAATAGCAAAGGATTGTGCAGCAGGTGCAGTACTTGTTTTTGCAACTTTTTCTGTTCTTTGTGGCATTGCAATTATGTATCAGCCAACAGCATTTAAATTGCTTTTTGCATATTTTATTGAAAATCCGATAGCGATAGTTTTATTTGCAATTTCAGTAATAATTTTTACAATATTCATATTTAAAGGAATAGCTTTTAAAAATAAGGAGAATAAATGAATACACCAAAAACAGCTTTTATAGCAATAGTAGGAAAAGCCAATGTGGGCAAATCTTCAATTCTTAATAAACTTTTAGGAACAAAAATTGCAATTGTTTCTTCAAAGCCACAGACAACACGAACACGTATAATGGGTGTTCTGACAACTGATGATAATATTCAGCTTGTGTTTACCGATACACCAGGTTTTCATAAGCCTAAAACAAAATTAGGCGAAAAAATGGTTAAGGCAGTAAGTGACAGTATTGAGGGCGTTGATGCATGTCTTTTAGTTGTTGAACCTGATGGAGAATTGAATCCCGCAGAGCTTGAACTTATTGAGAAAATCAAAAAGGGTAAAAATCCTGCAATCCTCGCAATTAATAAAATTGATACTGTGAAGGAAAAGGAGAATCTTATTTCCCGAATTGCAGAAATGACAGAGCATTATAACTTTGATGCTATTGTTCCTGTATCTGCACAAACAAATAGCGGTATTGATTCACTTCTCCAAGAACTTAAGAAGCTCGCATTTGAGTCAGAGCATTTCTTCCCTGATGATACGCTTACTGACCAGCCTGAAAGAGTTCTTGCAGGTGAGATTATACGTGAAAAAATGTTACGACTTCTTGATAAAGAAATTCCTCATGGTACTGCAGTAAGCATCGAAAAAATGCGTGAACGCAGTGACGGAATTATGGATGTGGAAGCAACAATCTTCTGTGAGCGTGATAGTCATAAGGGCATCATCATCGGTAAAGGCGGAAATATGCTTAAAAAGATTTCAACTTACGCACGTCAGGATATGGAAAACTTCTTCGGTTGCAAAATCAACCTTCAATGCTGGGTAAAGGTAAAGGAAGGATGGCGTAACCGAGAGGGACTTATTCACAATTTCGGATTAGATTAATTTACCAGATTTTTTTATTTTTACCACTTATATTTCATACTTTCCAAGGCAAATTATTAATGGTAGGTGATTAACTTGGATAGTATGGCAATTTGGAGCAGATTTACGGAAAGTGGAAGTGTTGAGGATTATCTGATGTATAAAAGGGCATCAGAAAAGAAAAAGAAACCATTGTTTGACGGAGAACCGGATTATGAGGACGAATACGGATGGTCTGATACTCAAGGAACAAAATATTGGTGAAAAGGACAAGCTCGTTACGGTGCTGACACGCCACAACGGGCTTGTGCGTGCTTTTGTACGAGGTGCAAAATCTGTAAAAAATCGAAAAAACAGTTCTACGGGTATGTTTTGTTTTTCAAAACTTTCTCTGTATAAAACAAAGGATACATATATAATTGATGAAGCAGAACCAATCGAACTTTTTTTTGAATTGAGAAATGATTTGGAAAAGCTTTCATTAGCACAATACTTTTCTGAATTAGTATTAACTCTCGTGCAGGAGGACGAACCGGCAGAGGATTATTTAAGACTTATTCTCAATTCGCTTCATTTCCTTGCAAAAAGTAAAATGCCAAATGAACAGGTAAAAGCAATTACAGAACTTCGTATTATGTGTATTGCCGGATTTATGCCAAACCTTGTTGCATGTGACAGATGTGGAGAATACGAAACAGAAACAATGTATTTTGATGTGGAGGATGGTTTGCTTTATTGTGAAAACTGTGTTCCGTCGGATATGATTTTTCAGCTTGATATAGGTCTTATAAAGGCGCTTCGTCATATTGCTTTTTCTGATTTTGAAAAAGTATATTCCTTTAAAATGGAGGAATATGCATTGCCTGATTTATCGTATGTAACTGAAAAATATTTATTATCAAAACTCCAGCGTAACTTTAAAACATTAGAATTCTATAAGGATATAGTCAAATGAATAGTTTGAGTAAAATCGCCCACAGCACTATTTTTCGTTCGGGGCGGTACAACCAGGTACAGCACCACTCACTTCAAAACAGTACTGTGAACGATTTTCTTTCAAACTTATAATGTGAATTGGTCACAAAAAAGAAAGGGCATTATTTATGAATGCTAATAAACATTTTATTTCACTTGAACTTGATAAAATACTTAAAATGCTGTCAGATACAGCAAGTAGTGCTGATGCAAAAGAAAGAGCATTGGAAATAAAACCATTGACAGATTATTTTGAGGTACTTGAGTTGCTTGATAAAACAGAAGCAGCATATATTTTTATTGCAAAATTCGGTGCACCGTCATTTGGCGGGCTTCAGAATGTAAATAATGCATTAAGCAGAGCAAGTGCAGGTGGCTCATTGTCAGCAGGTGAACTGTTAAAAATTGCAATAACACTTAAGATAATCAGAGGAATAACTATCTGGCACGAAAAATGTGCCGGTATGCAGACAAGTCTTGATGATTTGTTCAATTCACTTTATCCAAATAAATATCTTGAAGAAAGAATAACCAATGCAATTCTTTCTGAAACAGAAATCAGTGATAATGCTTCACCTGAACTCAAAGAAATAAGACGTAAAAAGCGTCATTATGAAAGTAAAATCCGTGAACAGCTTGATTCAATGATTCATTCAAATCATTACTCAAAAGTACTTCGTGACGGAATTATAACACAGCGTAACGGTCGTTTTGTTGTGCCTGTTAAAGCAGAACACAGGGGCGAAGTTGCAGGTATGGTTCACGATACATCAGGTAGTGGGGCAACAGTTTTTATTGAACCTGCTGCAGTTGTTGAAGCAAACAACGAAATTAAGGTCCTTGAAAGTCGTGAACAGGATGAAATCGAAAGAATTCTTACGGAACTTTCAGGAATGGCAGGCGAATTTGAGGACACAATCAAAATAAGCTTTGAATCTGCCGTTATGCTTGATTTGATTTTTGCAAAGGCACATCTTGCATATAAAATGAAAGCAAGTCGTCCTATACTTAATAATGATGGTGAGATTCTTCTTAAAAAAGCAAGACATCCGTTAATTGACCCTAAAACTGTTGTACCTGTAAATATTTCGCTTGGAATTGATTTTGATTCTCTTGTCATAACAGGTGCTAATACAGGCGGTAAAACAGTTTCAATCAAAACAATCGGTCTTTTGACACTTATGGCAGAATGTGGACTTATGCTTCCCGTTACCGATAACAGTAAAATATCAGTTTTCCAAAACGTTCTTGCTGATATCGGTGATGAACAGAGCATTGAACAGTCTTTGAGTACATTTTCTTCCCATATGACGAACATTGTGTCGATTTTAAAAACTGCCACACCAAATTCTCTTGTTCTTATGGATGAGCTTGGCGCCGGCACAGACCCGACAGAAGGAGCGGCCTTGGCCATTGCGATTCTTTCTCACTTGCATGAGCAGAGAATCCGCACCATGGTAACTACCCATTACAGTGAACTAAAAGTATTCGCGCTCTCCACACCGGGGGTTGAAAATGCCTGCTGTGAATTTGACGTAGAAACTTTGCGCCCGACTTACCGTTTGTTGATCGGTGTTCCGGGAAAAAGCAATGCCTTTGCCATCTCCAGCAAGCTGGGACTTCCTGATTTCATCATTGACAATGCAAAGGAACATCTGACTGCTCAGGATGAAAATTTCGAAGATCTGTTATCTGATTTAGAGCAAAGCCGCAAAACCATCGAAGCGGAAGAAGAAGAAATTCGTCGTCACAAAGAAGAAATCAAGGCACTTCGCAATGCATTAGAAAAGAAGCAGGATAAATTAGAAGCCCGCAGGGATGAAATATTGCGAAAGGCCAATGAAGAAGCCCGGGCAATCCTTGCAGAAGCGAAAAAAACTGCTGACGAAACCATTCGCGATTTCCAAAAATACAGTACCGCCGATGCTTCTATTCGTGAAATGGAAGCCAAACGTGCAAAGCTTCGTGAAAAAATGGAAAAAGCAAATAAAAATGTACAGGAGCAGGCTCCGAAACCGAAAAAACCGGTTTCCGCCAAAAAGCTTCGTCTTGGCGATGCTGTTAAAGTGCTTTCCATGAACTTAAAAGGCACCGTCAGCTCCCTTCCGGATGCAAAAGGCGATCTCTTTGTACAGATGGGAATTTTGCGTTCCAAAGTTAACATTTCTGATCTGGAGCTTATTGATGAAGTTACAATCACTGCACCTGCAATGGCGCGAACCGGTTCCGGAAAAATCAAGATGTCCAAATCAGCTTCCGTTTCTACAGAAATCAATCTCATCGGTATGACGGTAGACGAAGCACTCGCACACCTTGACAAATATCTGGATGACGCTTATCTTGCACACATGCCAAGCGTTCGTATCGTTCACGGGAAAGGTACCGGAAAACTTCGAGAAGCTGTACAGAGACACTTAAAACGATGTAAATATGTAAAAACTTATCGCATGGGTGAATTTGGTGAAGGAGATGCCGGAGTCACCATTGCAGAATTCAAATAAAAGGAGGCGTCGCCATGGCTGCAAAACAGAAAATTTTAATTGTGGACGATGACACCAACATTGCAGAACTTATCTCTCTCTACCTTACCAAGGAGTGCTATGAAACAAAAATGGTACATGATGGAGAATCTGCATTGCGTGAATTACAGCTTTTTCAACCAAATCTGATCCTGCTGGATTTAATGCTTCCGGGCATTGATGGATATCAGGTATGCCGTGAAGTTCGTACAAAATCTCAGGTTCCGATCATTATGCTCTCTGCCAAAGGAGAAGTATTTGATAAGGTTTTAGGGCTGGAACTTGGTGCAGATGACTTTATAGTCAAACCTTTTGATACCAAGGAACTGGTGGCCAGAGTGAAGGCAAATTTACGACGCTGTCAGCAGATTGTGATGGAACCGCCACGAACAGCAGATGCAAAAATCGTTGAGTATCCTGACTTGATCATTAAC
>JAZQUG010000008.1:0-110590 GCA_045631225.1 Candidatus Fimenecus sp. | reverse complement strand
ATAGCAGTACCGCCACCGGGATACATTGTGAAGGGAAGCTTATCCATTCTCTTAATCTGCTCGATAAGGATAACCCAAACAGGCTTTCTACCGGGCTGAGTACCGAAAATGTAAGGAAGCTCAAGAACAGATACATCGAAGTTTTCATCAGCAAAGGAGAATGCAACATTTTCCTGATCAATACGGCTTCTGATATAGGGATGTTTTTCAGTAAGCTTCATATCGGGACGTTCTTTTGCAAGGTATGCAAAATAAGAACCGAGAATAACCGCGCTCTTAACTCCAACCTCTTTACAAAGAGGAAGAATTCTTTCAAGAGGCTGAATGTTATATTTATAGTAAGCATCGTAAACAGGTGCAGGGAATTCAACTCTTTCGTCAATACCTGCTGCGAAAACGAAGCAATCGTGACCCTTGAGAAGCTCACGGATTTCATCATCTGATTTCTCATAGATGTTGCAGAATTCAAGCTTCATTTCTGCAGGAATGGGTGCACCTTCAGGAAGAGGAGGAAGAGCAACACTTGTTACCTCATGACCTCTTTCAATAAATATTCTTGCGGCTTCACAGCCAAGAAGACCTGTACCGCCAATCATAAAAATTTTCATTCTGTAACCTTCTCCTTAAAGTTATCAAAGATTTCAGGACCGTAGAAATAGTTCTGGTCTTGTGGGTGAAGTGGATACCAAACCTGTGCAAAGAATGGGTTGATTTTTGCTTCTGTATCATAATCCCATGGCCAAGGAAGTTCAGCCGGACACCAATGACCACCTCTGAGAACAAGGTTAGGTGACATTTCAAATTCGTTACCTCTTGCACTTACCCATTTAACAGGTGTGTACATATCAACGATTTCAGTTGCAAGACACTTACCGCCTCTGAATTCAGCAGCCTTTTGAAGGTCTTCAAGTGTAAGTGAATCAAATGGTTTTGTTTCATCATAACCGTGGTCAAGAACGATAACATCATCTGCTGTTGTCTTCTTTGATGGAATAATAACCGGGAAATCAGCCCACTTCATTGGAAGCTTTTTATATTTTGTAGCACTGCCATAGTATGATGTCATTCTTACATCAACATCGTTTTCAGCCCACCAGATTGTACCATATTCAGGTGTTTCGGCAATCTTCTTCATAAATGGCTTAACGAGAGATGCAAATGGTTTTGCAAGGAAAGCAAGCTTATAGAACCATTCAACCTTATTCATCATGCTCTTGAAATATTCCTTAACAGGGATATTAGCACGGAAATGGCAATACTTTTCAAGTTCATCACCGTCATAGTACCACTGACCGTGGAAGTTCTGAGTTGTGAACCAATGTGGGTCAAAGAGCTTTTTAGGTGAACCAAGACCTAATGTACCAAGAAGAAGCTCTTCAAATTCGAAGTTAGTAATTCTGTATTCTTCACCGGAACCGATATTGTAGAATCGTCTCCAGAATTCTTCAGGAATATCGTCACCACAAACATTTGCAAGAAGACGACCTGAATCCTCAACAGTTGCCCATTCAAGAACACCATTGATTGGAACATGGTACATAATTGGTTCCATATTTTTAAGAATTTCAGGATAAAGAATACCTGACTGACGAAGAGATACCCAATGCTTAAGACCTGATTCAGCGAAAACAGCTTCTGCTTTTACCTTACTGATTGCATAATGGTCATAAACGCTGATTTTAATAGGGTCACCTGTTCTTGCCCAGTGAATAGGAGGATTACGGTCACCTGTTTCAGCAACTGTACCTATGTAAACAACTTTAACTGCATCAGGGTCAGGCTGAGCCTTAATTGCATTAACAATATTCTGAGCAGCAGTAACATTTGTCTTCTGTGTCTTTACAGGATAATAGTCAGCAGCAGGAGAAACCATACCACCAACGTGAAGAACATAGTCAGCACCTGTTACCATCTCGAGAACATCTTCGTAATTTGTAAGGTCACCCCAAACAAGCTTAACTGCAGGGTCATTTACATAATCAGCGAACTTTTCACGGTTCTTCTTGCTGTCACGGTTAAGAACAACAATATTGAACTTATCTTTTTTTGCATAAAGCTCTTTAAATCCAGCCCATCCCATAGTACCTGATGAACCAGTAAGAGCAACGGTCTTTTTCTGCATAGGAATACCCCCATTTTCATAATTTCAAACAAAGTAATTATACCCTTTTTTCACATATCTTGTCAATAGAAAACGCAGTATATTGACACTTTTTTAACAAGTGATGATAATTACCATTAAAAAGGCCTTGGCAACGATAATCACCAAGGCTTTTTTGTTATTCGAAGCATTTAATTATATCTGACTCTGCTTTAACAAAAGCAATAAACTCATCAATGTTTGCATTGATTTCATAAGTACCCTTTGTATAAGCACTCTTATCCTTTGTCAGAATCCATTCACCTTCAGGAATATAGACAGTTTTTTGTGTCTGACCCCGCTTTACAATAGGTGCAAATATGATTTCATCACCAAACATATACTGGCTATCAAGTGTATAGCACATTTCATCATCAGGATACTCAAAAAACATAGGTCGCATTACAGGATACCCTGTTTCACTTGCTATATCCATCTGTTTCTGTATATATGGTCTTAACTTTTCACGGATGAAAATGAGATTTTTAAGGATATGGAAATTCTCTTCACCAAAGCTCCAGATTTCATTTGGGTCACCACTTGGTTCTTTAAGACCTGGTGTTGGTTCAAAATGACGATTACGTGAACCGTGAAGTCGCATAACGGGACTGAACAGTCCAAATTGAAACCAACGGACAATCAATTCCTTAAAATAATCACTTGTGATGTCTGCACCATAAAATCCGCCGATATCCGTATTCCACCAAGGGATTCCGCACATTGACATATTAAGTCCGCCTTTTACCTGATGCTCAAGACTTTCAAATGTAGATTCAATGTCACCCGACCACACAAGAGATGCAAATTTCTGACTTCCAAGATATGCACAACGTGTCAAAGTGATAATATCATCTCTGCCGATAGACTTAAATCCGTCATAAGCCATTTTTGAATAATAATACGGATACAAAAGTGCTACCATATCGCCTCTACCCTTATACCAGATAAGGTTATCAAAATGTTCAGGATGAATTTCAGGCTCAGCCTCGTCAAACCAGAGTGCGTCTACACCATTGTCGATATAATTTTCCTTTAACTTACTCCACACATAATCTCTTGTGGCAGGATTTGTAACGTCAATCTCACCTTGCCATCCATAGAAGTCGAAAACTCTGTCAGGGCCACGAGCAGTACGCATAAGCATATTGTTATTTCTCATATAATGATAATTTTCACTACCACCATTTATAGTAGGCCACATTGAAACAATGAGTTTAATGTTCATACTGTGAAGTTCATCTGCCATAGCTTTAACACCAGGCCAGTATTTAGGGTCGAATTTATAGTCACCTTGTTCTGTCCAATGGAAATAGTCAGCAATAATTGCTGAAACAGGAACGCCTAACTCATTATATTTTCTTGCAACTGAAAGAAGCTCTTCCTGTGTTTCATAACGAAGCCGGCTCTGCCAGAATCCTGTTGCCCATTCAGGCATTTTCGGTGCATAACCTGTTAATTCCGCAAGTGTTGTGCAAGTTTCTTTAGGTGTACCTGCAATAACGACAAAATCCATAAACCTACAACAATCACAACTCCAACGAGTTCTGTTATTTGATAATTCACAAAGACCTGTTGAAGGATTGTTCCAAAGGAAACCATAACCTAATGATGAATAAACATAAGGAATCGTGCATTTTGCATTTACATTACGAATATCGATTGAAGAACCCTTAAGGTCAAATTCATTATCCCAGCTATGTCCTAATCCAAAGAAATGTTCATTTTTATTTGGCTCAAAAGTCACTCTTGCTGTCCAGAGTCCACTACCCTTGTTATCAAAATGACGGAAATTACTGTTGAATGTAAGTTCAGGCTTTTCCTCAAGTATTTTCTTGTTGTTTACATAAAATGTCAGTTTTCCGTTTGGTTCAAGCTTCACTTTCAAAGTGCCACAGGTAAGCGTAACATAATTATCAAATTCTTCTATATGAGCATTTGCATTCTGAGGCATAAGCGTATAATTTTCCTCAATGACCTGACAGTCAGGAAACGACTGAAAACGGATTGCGTTATTTCCGCAGGCACTTATTCTGATGAGTTCAGTATATCGCATTAAAAGCAATTCATTTTTTCCTATTTTCAGATTATCCATAATAACATCCCCTGTGTAATTACTTCACTAAGCAAAAATAAGATTATGGCAGGATATTTCCTGCTGCACGATAAATTTCGTACCATTCTTCACGTGTAATCTGAACATCACTTGCTTTTAAACAATCACTGAGTCGTGTAAGGTTTGTTGTACCTGTAACAGGCTGCATTTTTGCAGGGTGACGAAGAATCCAGGCAAATGCCATTGTTGTTTTTGAGACACCATATTTGTCACCGATTTTTTCAAGTGTTTCATTGAGTTCAGGGAATTTTTCATTATCAATAAAGCATCCTTTAAAGAAACCGTATTGCATTGGTGACCATGGCTGAATTGTAATCTTATTAAGACGACAGAAATCAAGCACACCACCATCACGATTTACACCTGATTCGTTACACATGTTTACATTGATACCTGATTGAATCATTGGTGTATGCATTACACCAAACTGCAACTGATTCGCACAAAGTGGCATATCGAGCGAATTCTGTAAAAGTTGCATTTGGTATGGATTCTGATTTGAAACACCAAAATGACGGACTTTTCCTGAGGATTTCAAGTAATCAAATGCCTTTGCCACTTCTTCAGGCTCCATAAGTGCATCAGGTCTGTGAAGCAGGAGCACATCAATATAGTCTGTACCGAATCTTTTAAGACTACCATCAACAGAATTTACAATATGGTCATAAGAAAAGTCAAACTGACCTTTGCGGATACCACATTTTGTCTGAATAAAAATGTTTTCTCGCATTGATGGTGAAACAGCTTTACCGAAAACTTCTTCACTTTTGCCACCACCATAAATATCAGCGTGGTCAAAAAAATTTGCACCAAAGCTCAATGCTGTATCCACAAATGCAGATACTTCTTTTTCACTCATATCGCTTATACGCATACAACCTACAGCAATAGTAGGTACTTGTATTCCGCTTTTACCGAACTCAATTTTATGCATAAAATCAATCCTTTCATTTAAAACCTTGGCCAGAAATCTATACCCCAAGGATGGGATTGCTCTTCCCACTCATCACGATGTTTGAGCATTTTTTCTCGCATTTTGTTAACTATATCCTGGTATTCTTCACAATTTGCAAGATTTTTTGTTTCCCAAACGTCATTTTTTATATCATAGAGGAAAGTCCACTTATCTTCCTCATTATCACCATTACGATATTCAATAAGCTTGTAATTATCATCTTTAACGCCACGGACGAACTTATCAAAAATCAAATATAACTCATCACGAAACAAATCTCCGTGTTCACCGTCAAGAAGATGAGCAAAGCTTTTACCGTCAACTGACTCCGGAACATCTATACCAACTTTTTCACAGAGTGTCGGGAAAATATCATACAGATACACATATGCATCATTTCGTGTATTTTGTGCAATTTCAGGTCCTGCCATAATAAGAGGAATACGAACACCATGTTCATATATATCCTCTTTTCCCAACCAACCGTGCTGACCGACAGCAAGACCATTGTCTCCTGTGAACACAATAATTGTGTTATCCTCTTCACCTGACTCGTGTAGCGCATCAAGCAATCTGCCAATTTCGAAGTCCAAGTGAGTTATCATTGCAAAATATTCAGCAATATGGCGTTTGATTTCATCTTCCTCTCGTGGATATGCAGCAAGATGCTCATCACGATGGACCATAAGAGGATAATTTGTATCAATAATCTTTTGGAAGTTTGGTGGCAGAGTAATTTTTTCAGCATCATACATCTGACGGAATTCATCAGGCATAGTCCTTGGGTCATGAGGTGCCAAATATGCCAAATACATAAAGAACGGTTTCTCTCCACCGGCATTTTTATTAAGTAATTCAATAGCCGAATCAGTAAGTAGTGTACTTGAATGTTTTCCCGGGTCAAACTCATCACAGTGTTGTGATTGCGGATGATTATCATTATAAAAATCCACAACAAAATTGATTACATTATCATATTTACCCGTAGGGTCATATCGACAGGTAGGAACATTCCAATGGTCCCACATTCCACCAAAGAAAATCTTTGCACCCTGAGTAAAACTACGTGCATAAGCAGGACAACCATTATGCCATTTACCAAGACCAATAGTTTCATATCCATTATTTTTAAATGTTTCAGCAAGAGTTTTATGTTCAGGAGGAATATTTCCGCCTAATTCTTCAAGATGAAACGGATTTCGACCTGACATTACCATAGCTCGACTTGGCATACAAACAGCACCACAAGTGCCTCCCGCTATATGGGCACGGACAAAAGATATACCTCGCTTTGCAAGTCTATCAAGATTCGGAGTAATAATTTCATTGTTTCCCAAAGCACGAATTGTATCAAATCGCTGGTCATCAGTCACAATGAATAAAACATTTGGTTTTTTCTGCATACAAGCACCTCCTTTAATGATTACAGTATAATGTAATTAAACACATTTTGCAATATAAAATCCCCACCGATTTCTCAATGGGGATAACAAGTTTATTCAAAACTAATCATTTCTTCAATTGCATCTGCCATAACCTTATGACCAAGATTTGTAGGATGGATTCCGTCAATAGCAAGGTCTTTTGGTTGAGTTGTTTTTTGTGCTTCATAAAATACTTTCTGCAAATCAAGTACTGAAGCACCATTTTCCAATGCAATATTTTTAAGTATTTCACGATACTCATCAAGTTTTTTATGGAACGGAAATTTAGATTCTACCGCATCAATCATAAATGGCATCAAATAAAGAACTTGTGTGTCAGGCAATTCCATTTTGAATCTTCTGTAAACCTCACGGATATGTGGTTCCATCGGGCGGAGAAGTGGTGGATAATCCTGTGGCACATAGTTTTCCCATGCATCATTAACACCGATAAGCATAATAATCACATCAGGTTTCAAGTTGATACAGTCTTTTGTAAGTCTGTCATAAACATGATATGTACGATTGCTTGCGATACCTTTAATATCAACCTTTATATTTCTACTGTACTTTTTAAACCTCTTTTTAAGTTGTAGGGCATAAATATTTCTACCCTTTATGTCTTTCATCATACGGAAATTAAACCTAGGGTCAGAAATACTGTCACCAATAAACAAGATTTTGCTGTCTTTCTTTATTATTATTTTATCCATATATATTCTCCGTACTCCAGGATTATATATACAATCCCCTTGATGTAAATTCAAGGGGATTGCATTAACTTTTATTTAAAATTTAGGTAATTCAAAATCAACGAATCCTTTTGCACCAAACACAAGATAAATCACATCGTTAAGTCCCTTAAGACCCACGTTGAGAGCAGTATCTATAAATTCCGGCTCTGATTCAGGTTCATAAACACCGATTTCAACAAGCATATCATAAACCTTATTCATAACAGCTTCGTCATTTTCAACGTTGTTCACTGTATTTTTTGTCATTGCATCTGCTTCTGCGAGAATTGCTTCCTGTTCTGCAGTTAAAACATAACCTGTTTCATCACAATATCTCTGAAGGTCTTCTTTGTACCACTTAAGAGGTTTTAAGTTTCTTGCGCCATTAAACTGAGGATAATAATATTCTCCTTCAGGGTCATCACAGCTGTCAACTGTTGTTATATGACCTGTTGCAAGATTAAGGGCAAGTGAAAGAGCTGTATTGTTGTGTTCAAGCTCATGCTTCTGTTCATAGAAATACCATGTAGAGTCTTTATAAAGACAAGTTGAAATATCAATAGAACCATCCGGAGAAAGTTCTCTGCCTTCTGTATCCTGGAATTCTGTTCCGTATGTAACATAAGATGTTCCCGGAGCAGTTGAGTCTATATTGATAATTTCGTCAGAGTTTGTTGTAGGAGCACTCTTCAAAAATCCAAAGAAGCTGTAATCAGGTGTACAAGCACCGAATGGAAGACCATAACCTGCAATAAATGAGAATGACACACCTTCAGCCTGAAGATTTGCAATATTCTTATGAAGTCTTGCTTTTGCTGCGTAAAAATCGTCAACTTCCTTTTTCACAACATCAGATGTAATGAAGTTTGTTGCCATAACCTCTTCATATCTTGCGAGAGGTACCATATTGCTGAGTGATGGAGTCATACCAAAAATTTCTGTTGCAAGACCTCTTAAAGCCATATCAATAAAGTCACGAAGCACCTGCTTTGGTGCAACACGGAGAGCAACATTCACGAGATAACCCCAAGGTTCTCCTACAAGGTCACCAATAATGCCATTATAGAAAAGGTCAGCTGACATTGGTTCACAATAACTCTGAGTAAGCATATCAGCAATAATTTCTGTACCGTCCCATGCACCAACAATACCGATAACTCTCTTAAGATGATTCTGTGCTTTTGTTGGATATGCATCAATATAAGCAGTTGTAACAGATGCACCCATACTCATTGGAACAAGAATAACATCCTTAGCTCCTACTTTATTATTTGCAAGGATTGTTTCGATAAAATCGTGAAGTCCTTCAACATTCTTTGTTGTGTATGAGAAAGCATTGTAGTTGAATACATAAAGATAATCTTCATAATTTTCGCCAAACTTATCTTTTGCTATATCTTCACAAGGAATTGATGAGAAAAAGCGTTCTCTTGCTTCACTGTACATTTCACCGTCTTCACCCATTGCCCAAGGGAATTCTGAAACAGGTACTGCATATCTTGGAGTTACAACTCTCGCATTAGAATTACCATTTTCATCAGGGATGTTAAATTTGAAAAGATTGCGAAGAATTGTATTTACATCTTCCTGCTTAATTGTGAATTTTCCCGTAACTGATGATGAAATCAAGTTAGTAACAACCTTGATGATTGCACCGATAATTTCCGGATTTGAGAATGCTTCTCCCATATCATTAAAGAGATTCCATCTTGTCTGATACTTTCCTTCTGCAATAAGAGGTGCATAGTTTTCATAATCCTGAAGAGTGCCTTTTTCGAAAGCACCTTCTTTTGTATAGCTTTCAGCAAAAAGATAAGAATAGCTCTGTCCGATACCTGTTACGAAAACGATAAGGCTGTTTTCACCATCTGCAAAAACACTTTCCATATCGGATACGGTAACCATATCCTGAGTTTTTTCATTTGCTGATGCAGGAATTATTGCTACAGACACCAACATAATAACTGCAAGAAGAACTGCGATAAACTTTTTCATTTCTTAAATCCCCTTTCGGTTTTTTATAATTTAATACCAGTAAACAAATCAATCAAATCTGCAATCTGGAAATAAAGCTTAAAGAATACAGTTTCAAAAATTCCAAGAACAGCATCACCTTTTGTAACATCACCTAATTCTGTGAGATGTTCACCATTTCCAAGAACATAATCGGTAACTGTCAACATTTTTGAGTCATAAACTGATGTATCTGCTTCGTTGATTGTCAGCATACGGATACCTCTTGTTGCAGGGTCACCATATGTTCCGAAGGAACATGTCGGAGTATTGACAATATCAACGCCATCTTTTGTTACTGTGAATGAATTAAGGTGGTCATGACCTGAGAAAACAGCAACAACATCACCTGTTTCTACAAAAGCATCAAACTGTCCGTAATTATAGTAACCGGGACAAGGTGCTTCAAGGAGAAAACCATCCTTTATGTTATAAACATAAGGTAAATATGTGTAAGACTGTCCGTCAAAATTCGGTGTTGCTTTACCAAGCGCAAAAGGGAATTCATAAAACATCATTTCATAAATTTCCTGAACAATGATATGCTGAAAAGCCATAGCATTTACAGTTTTTCCGCCATTATTTGCTTTAAGCTGTGCAGATGTATTTTTATACCAATCAATCTGGTCCTTATGAACACAATCATATCCGAGCTCATTACCCTCGTCATCATAAACATATGAATTTGAATCAAACATATAAAGGCTATAAGCTATTTTTTTACCATCAGAGCTTTTTACTGTAAGGTTGTGAGTACCGACACCTGAAAGTTCAGGAACTGCATCATATGCAAGACAGTATTTTCCGCCATAAAGCTTATACATTTCAAAAAGCTCTTCACGGGAAACATCCTGTTCATCATCATGATTACCAAAAACAAATGTGAAATATGTTTCGGTATCAACAAAAATCTCGCAAAGCTCTTTAACTGCATCAGCCTTAGTCTCCTTCGGTGCTGTTGTGTTATCACCGCCGAGAACAACTATATCAGGTTCATGAAGCTTTATCATATCTTTAATAAATACGACAGTAGTTTTGTTCATAGGAAAATGGTCCTGAATATCGCAGATATTAAAGATTTTAAATTCCCCATTTTCGTCAAATTTAAGCACATCATTTTCTCCCGGAATTGATGCAAACGCAATAACCGAATGAGAAAGAATAAGGACAATGCTCAAAAAAATTGCAATTACCTTTTTCATATTGAATCCCCCTAAAATAATACACAATAATTTTACTACCAAAAAAAGACAGAGTCAACACCTTTTAAAAAGTGTTGACTCTTTTTTAGTTAATTAATGTAATTATTAAACTATTTTTATTACTTGCTTTCAAGCATACCGTGATATCTGCCCATCCAATATGGAAGTGAGTAAGTTGTTGACCCTTCCATTTCGTAAATGTTATGAGCATCGTTAAGGTCATATGATGAACCGTTGTACTTATGGAACGCTCTTTCATCAGGTGCTGCGACAGTCTGTTCAAGTTTTGTAAGACCGAAAATCATACCAACTGTCTTTAAAATCTTACTCTTTGAATTCCAGAATTTAGGTGTATAAGAATCAGGGTCAAATGAAATCTCATTTGTTCCGCCAATACCAACATCATCAAGGTCAAACTCATATACGTCGTCACGATTTTCGTTTGTTGCAAGGAATCTTCTTAAATCCATCGGATGACGTGAAAGTGACCAGGATGCTGTTTCAATAAGGCTGTTACCGTAAGCATCTGTCTTTTCTTCATTTGGATATGCAAGCTGATATACATAATACCAGAGAGGGTTTTCACTATTCTGCATTGAGAACCACCAATCGTCAAGTGCTTCTCTGTAATACTTAAGAAGTTCTTCATCGTCTTCAAGCTGGAAGAGTGTATAGAAGCCGAGCATTGCCATTTCTTCGTCAGAATGGTTAAGAATCAATTTATATGCCATATCAAATACTTTTGTACCAACTGCGTGACGAAGGATTTTACCTAAAATAGGAGATACATCGTTAACATATTCAAGGATTGAAAGCTGATATCTTTCAAGCTCCTGAGTCATAATTTCAGCATACTGATACTGTTCATCAAACGCTGCCATTCTGTATTCATCTTCCCACTTCTGATAACCTGTAACGTGTGCTGCAACCTTAAACACTGTAAGAAGAACAAGTGCATTAAGTGGTGCACCACCGAGAACCTGACCATTGTGGAAATATGTTCTTGAGAACTTTGCCCATGTTGTAGGCTGTCCCGAACCGTCAACCATGTTATATGAGTTATCAACAAGGTGCTGTGCAAACTTATCCATAGTGTTTACAATAAGAGCTGCAAGTTCAGGGTCTTCAGGACCGAGAATATCATAAGCAAGCTTATAAAGGAATACGTGACCGATGATTTCGTCAGAGCTTGTATCACCTTTGTAAACAATATCTTCAATAACTTTGCCTTCAGGAATAAGGTCATTCCAAAGTCTTTCAGGAATCTCGCCAGTTGCATCAACCTTAAGACCACGATAGTTTTCACCATGAAGAAGGAAATCACTTCCGTCACCATATGTCTTTGTAGAAACACCTGTTGCTGTACCGTCACCATTATGTGACCAATAAGCAAAGGAGTCATAGTCGTTGTTTTCATCTCTGAATGAGTATGTTCTTGACCAGAAGCCTTCAAGATTTCTTGTACGCATATCATATTCTTCATCAGGTTTTTCCATAGGATTAGCCCAACCTACATCATTGAAAAGCTTAAGGTTTTCTTCAGGCACCTGAACGTATGTAGGCTCACCTGAATCAAGATAATTTGTGTACATTGTGTCAAACATTGCAGCAGGACTCTTGAACGGAACATTCTGTGAGTAGTCACCACCAACTAAAGTTGCTTCACTTGTATAATATTTACCTGTTTCAAGTTCAACTACAGTACCGCTTCTCTGTGCACGGTTATATGATTCAACTGTTCCCTGACGCATTGAAATATATGTAAGGAAAAGAACTGCTTCTGTTGAAAGAGTTGCTGTCTTTCTTGCCTCTTCAATCTGTTCAGGTGTTGCATTAGGGTCATTTTTGAGCGTTGCGTAACGCATAAGCTCACCGCCTGCGTACATTGATGTCCAAAGACCGTCATTGTCGCTTTCTTCAGGCTTCCATTCACCATCAATGAAGTATGCGTTTGAAACCATACCACGTCTTGCAACGCTTTCCCATGTCTGTTCATTGAGAGCTTCTGCCTTTTCAGTACCATTCATATCGAGCATTTCAATATGAGAATAGCCTTCTTCCATTACTGTCCAGATACCGTTTTCACCGTCAGCAAAAATAGCAAGAACCTTGCCTTCACCTGTATCAGCAGCATAGAAATATCTGTCACCCATAAAACGCTGTTCTTTATCTCTTTCGTTTGTTGCTTTTTCGAAAGTTCTAAGAACACCGTAATCTGTGATTGTCCATACAGCACCATCTTTTGTTGTTGCTGTCTGTGCTTTTTCATAATTTGCTTTGTCTGTTACATTTGCAGGAACATTTTTGTCATCAAGCTCATATCTTGTAACAACCTTCTGAAGATTATCACCCTCAGCTACTGCACCGAGTGTATAGTCAACTTTTTCTGCTTTTTTAGCAATCATTGTTGGCTCTGTCACAACATTAAGTGTAATAGTGTCTGTGAGACCTTCTTCAGTAGTAGCTGTAATCTCAGCTTTACCTTCTTTGAGTGCTGTAACACGACCCCACTTGTCAACCTTTGCTACATCAGCAGGTTCTGCTGTCCATGTAAGCATTCTCTTTTCAGTTCCCTGAATTGCATAGTCAACTGTTCTGCTGTCCCCAATGTCCATTTCCCAGTTTTCTGGAACAATGAGACGAATTTCAGGTGGTTCTGCTGCATTCTCTTCACTCTTAGCCGCTGCAACAGGAGCGAAAATGCCCAAACAAAGTGCAAGAGTAAGAATAATTGCAATAATTCTTTTCATAGTACTTTCTCCTTTTGTCTTTTTTGATTTTTGCGACCAAACCCCATGTTTTTCATCACAATAATTCATATATATCATATCATTACCAATTAATTCCGTCAAGAATAAAAGGTAAAATTTACTTTCATTAAATCATTCACTATACAATACGTAAAAGCATTTGAAATTTTACATTATTGTGATATAATAAATTTCATAATGAAAAGGAGAGAACAATTATGACGAATTTATTTTCACAGTTAGTTTTTAAAATGCTTTCTGTACTTCTTGGTTTAACACTTGGTTTAGCAGACCCTTTCTGGTGTTTGAGTCCCAGAGCTGCAGTTGGTACTCCGGATGATTTCACACCCGTAGTCCGTTTTGTTGTATGCTCTGATATTCACCTTGACGGTGACGAAAATCAGCAGGCAGCTAAAAGATTTGCAAACTTATTTACTGATATGTATGAATATTCAGAGAGTTGCGAATACAAAAACCTTGATGCTGTTCTCGTTGCAGGTGACTTTACAGGTGGCGGTGCTGAAAAGGAATACCAGATGTTCAACAAAATTGTTAAGGAAAACAAAAAGGATGAAACTCAGCTTCTTGCAGTCCTTGGCAACCACGAATTTATTGACTACCGTGATGTAGATGCAACTGTAGGCTATGATGTTTATCGTAAATACATAAATAAAGATGTTGATACTGATATTGTTATTAACGGTTATCATTTTATCGGTGTTTCATATGACGATAATGGCAGTACTTTCAGTGGAAAAACAAAATGGCTTGATGAAAGACTTAAAAACGCTACAGCAGAAGACCCTAACAAGCCTGTTTTCGTTTATCAGCATCCACATCCTGCCCTTACAGTCTATGGAAGTGTAAACTGGGGTGATTTGGATACACGAAATGTTTTAAGCAAGTATCCTCAGGTTGTCAATTTCTCAGGTCACTCTCATTATGCAGCAAGCGACCCAAGAAGTGTATGGCAAGGTGAATTCACAGCAGTCGGATGTGGCTCTTTATCTGCATTTATGGGTAATCTTAACTATATTGAAGGTGACACAGATGCTCCCGGTAATTCAGGCGGTGCATGGCTTGTTGAATGTGATGCAAACGGTAACGTGAGCATGAAGCTCTACGACGCTGAAAACAGAATTTTCTTTGAGAATATTGATTATTATTTTACTGATTTAAGTAATACTTTAAAAAGAACACACAGCTGGCCAAAACAAGAAGCGCTCGATACTGCTCCTGAATTCCCTGAAGATGCAACTGTAGCTTCATATACAGATGAAAATACAGACACAATAATTACATTCCCTGAAGCAAGTGGTTATTACTCTGCTGAAAACTATAAAGTTACGGTGTATAAAGGCTTAAAAATGGTTTACGAAAAAACAGTTATTTCAGAATATGTCCGTGCTACGGATGATGATGTTAAAGTAAATATCGGTCAGGTTTCAAGCGGTAAATACAGAGTGATAATTACAGCATATAGCCCATATGCAAAAACAGGCGAAACATTAATAAAAACAATTGAAGTTTAATAACAAAATGTCCCCTTGGAGAATCCAAGGGGATTAGTTTTATTTATTTAATCAGAGAATAATGTCTGATACTGATTGAAACAAGTTTATCGTAGTCTGCTACATGTATGAACGAACCATCTTCCATCGGATAAACTGTCAAGCCTTCTGCCTCATGGTCACGACCACTTACAGTTCTCTCAAAAAGTGTTTCGACCTTACCTGTTTTCACATCAACTGTCTGCACCTTTTCCGTTGCAGAGCCTTTAACATCGTATGACATATAAAGAAGTCCGTCATAATACTCTGCACCCTGAATTCTGTCAATTGGTTCTGACAACATAATTTTATGTGAGAAAGTCATATCATCAAGGTTATATGCTAAAATACAATCCGTTTCATGGAACTGTGAGGTATAAAGATACCCGTTTTCTCCGTCAACTGCACAATAAGGAATACCATCATCAAGATATTCTGTGCCAAGGTCGTAATATTCACCTGTAAATTCAAGTGTTTCTGCATCATAAATGAGAATAAGGTTATATGTATCCGACTCATCTTCCGTTGCGGCATAGATTTTTCCGTTATAATAGCTGATACCACCAATATGGTCACTATTATATTTTTCTTTAATTTCCTTTGGAATTGCATTATGAGTGGAAATCACCTTTTCAAAGCCATCTACTGTCCATTTCGCCATACCAACAATGTCAAGTGCTGCAATTGAGCCTGCAGTATAAAAATATTCACCGTCAGTCGTAATTCCCTGACTCATAAGAAGTGCTTCATCAAGAGCAAATTGGTCTGTGCTTATAAGTTTAGCATTTGGAGAACAGCTGATATCGCCACTATTGATTACACCTGAAAACAGAATAACAACTGAACTGACAATCGCCCATACAGAACGAATAGTTGATTGGATACATTGTGGAATAAACATAGTACTACCTCCGTACAAATCTGATATTTTCAGTATATTACTAAAAACTATATATTGCAACATTTTTCGTAAAACTGATACCATAAAACCTTATGATACTTCGCTCCCTAATTTATACAAAAATCTCCACCGATTATTCGATGGAGACTGTTTTTATGCCATAAACTTTATTAAATACAAAATCAACATATGTACGGGATAGAAAGCATAGAAACCATATTGCATGATTTTGCTTGATTTTCCTTTTTTGCCCCCATAAAGCCATATCGGAATAAGGGAGAACACTGCAAACCCTTGAGAAGGTATTTCAAAAGTTTTGCCGAGAATTTCAACAGGAAATACCTGTCCCTCAAAGAATACAATATTGATAAGTACCATTGCCACAAGCTGAGCAAGCCAGGCAAATGGGAAATCTCTCAGAAGATAGAACATTACAACTGTAAGCATACCCAAAAATCCGTAATCTACAAAGCCAAGAGCTGATGCAATACAAATTAAGGACAACCACAAAGCAGAAAGTGCAATATTCTTTGCTGTTCTGTTTTTCTTCACATTTTCAATCACACTTATTGCAAGCAAGCCCAAAAGGAGTGTAAATAATACATTTTGATGAAAAGGGTTAAAAAATCTGCTACTGTAAAAGAGGTTGAATGGAATTTCGGTAACTATTGCGAATCCTAAAAGTCGCAACGCATACTTTTTGAAATTTGAGGTGTGAACAAAACCCTCTGCAATCTGAAAAGCAAAAATCGGAAATGCCATTCTACCGATATAGGTCATCCAATCGCCAAAGCTCATATAGGTTGCCCAGATATGGTCACTGAGCATAAGCAGTACTGCAATTATTCTGAGCATATTGGAAGTAATACCGCCAAATGGTATTTTTATCAAAGGACTGTTTATAGGGAGTTTGGTTTTAATATTGTCTTTCATATTGCTCACTCCTTATTATATATAATACTTATTTCTTTGGACCGATTTGCAACTCATCGGCATACTCCTTCATAGCTGAAATACAGATTTCTGCTACATCTCGGACTTCCATTCCAAGCATTTCACAGCCCTTACGAATTACTTCTCTGTCACACTTTGCAGCAAATTTCTTATCCTTGAACTTTTTCATAAAACTTGAAATTTCCATATCTGTAATGCCCATAGGTCGCATACGGGCAGCTGCCTGAATTATGCCTGTAAGCTCATCTACAGTAAACAATGATTTTTCAAGATTTGTAAAAGGCTCCACATCATTACAATGACCAAAGCCGTGAGCCAGAATTGCACGCACCTCAACATCTGTAAGTCCTTGGGCAAGAAGCTCTTTTTCTGTATGCTGAAGATGTTCTTCCGGAAACTGTTCATAATCATAATCATGAAGATGACCAATTGCCATCCATAACTGTTTGTCCTCACCAAAGTGTTCCGCCATACCACCCATTGCTACCGATACGTTCATAGCGTGTAGAAAAAGATGTTCCTCTGTTGTTGTAGTTTTTAATAATTCCTTTGCGCGTTCTAATGTAAGCATATATTAAAACCCCTTTTGCGTTTATGGCACTATTATACGACAATATCCTTTGTCCCGTCAACAAAAATCCCCACCGATTGCTCGATGGGGACATTTTTATTTATTGCTTATTCCGTAATGAATAAGTGTTAAACTTTAGACGCTTGCGTCGCAAGGTTCTCCGAAATTATCAAAATCTTTGATTTTGTTATAATTTCGTGAGGTTCTTATTTCATTTCAGCGATCGCTGCCTGAGCAGCAAAGATAAAATGGAGGAGTTTCAAAATCTTCTTTGGAAATCTCTCCTGCGTTCACGACTGATGATTTTTTTAGCATAAATTACATGAGTTATATTACCAACATTAATGTTTTTAATGTTCGCTATATTCGCCCAAACATCCTCTGGTCGAACAATTTCTTTTGGGCGATAGTCTGCACATAACTCAATTTCCTTGTCATAATATTTAACGCAATTTATCTGCGTTGTCATATTGCTTTCCCACGCATCATCAGAAGTTATAAAATCTTCTAATAATTTTTTGCGAGTGCTCTGTCCGTATTTTTCCATCAAATAATAATACCATGTCGCCATAGTATCCCGTAACAACTTCAGTCCTTCTTGTTCATCTAAATAACCTATGCTAATCGGTTCAGCAATTACTGTATGTATCACATTTCCTTCATATTTTTTTACTGGGTCTGCCAAATAATGAATTACCGGAACAATCTTACACCCTGTTTCTTTTGCAAGTCTATATGCCCCCGGCCAAAGATTAAGCATTAACTTATCAGGCGTTTTATTCCATACTCCTTCCGGAAATATCAACATATCCATTCCCATATTTAATAATTGTTTGGATGTTTCAAAGGATGCTATCTTGCTGTTTTTTGTTTTTCTGTTGCACATAACAACTCCATTTATAAAAGCTCCGACACCATCAAATGTATTAAAAAACATAGGAAAACTTCCAAACAGAATATATGAGTGTCGTACACTTCTAATAGAAGCTGCCACATCATCTTTAAAACCGTGATTCGGGCACCAAATTACTGGTTCATTTGTAAGCTGCATTGGCACATCTGGAGCATCAATGCCAAGCAATTCATTTTTACTTTCAAAAACTTGTTTATATTCTAAAAACAGTGGTAGAAATTTCATTAAAATAGGATGCAATACTTTTCTTATTAAGACACTATATTTAGAAAACATTTTGTTAGGATTACACGAAAGTAACGGACTCATAATCCGAATCATGAAGAAGAATAAAACAGACGGTTTCGATTCTCCAAAAAAATCCGTTAAACCTGTTATCGAAGAGTTCAATCTCGATATTAATTTTTTTGCTCGTCGTTCTCTCAACATATAGTTTTTTCCTCTTTCTAAATCTATAATTTTCATCCCATATTCACTTTATTGTTTAATAAAAACAAAAAATGCGCCCACCGAAGCAGACGCACAAAAAACGCAAACCCCGATAGTCGCCAAACTAATTCAATATAACAAGCATTACTGCACTTGAATTGATGGAATTTGCATTTTTATCAAATTCATAATTCAAGCACAATAAAAAGTACACAAAAGGAACACTATTCCTAAGAAATAATGCTTGTTATGTTATATTCAATTAGTTTGGCACTTTTAAGTTTAGCATAGATTTTGTGATTATACAATACAGAAATAAAAAAATCCCCTTGGATTGCTCCAAGGGGACTGGTTGTTTATTGTATATGCGGGACGCCGAGTCGTCGTCCCCTACTTCATTTTCATAAAAGGCAAGTTAACAATCGTCATATCATTAAATCGACTTACCGCAAAATTCTTTAATTACATATTTAATTTTGTTATAAAAAACGGTAAAGAACAAGCTTAAACAAGTAACTGCAATTACAGGTAATATCGTTTCAACAAAATTTGTTTTGTCATAAAGAGGTATATCAAAAAAACTATATACCAGTCTTACAAAGTCCCTAATTAAATAGTGCACAGCCATAATTTGAAATGAATTTCTTCCACAATACATTAGAAATTTATTTTTTTCAAACAAACCACTCATTGAAAGAACTGCCACAGAACCTAAAACACCTGTTAAATATACTAGAAATCCGTTGTTTAATATTTTTGAACCTAAAGACACCTTTCCATTATATAAAGCTAAAGGAATCAATACACTAACAGCCAATATAAATACTGTTATATATATGACATTTTTATTATGACTTGCTCTGAATTTTCCTACAATTTTGCAAATATAATCAAACATCAGATGTCCTATCGCAAAGAAGCCTATTGCAAAAAGTGCTGAATCAATACTCCATGGTAATAACTCATTCTTAAATGGAATATAATCTGATTCTATAATCCATCCTGAAAAAGTTAACAGTATAGATACAATAATTATTAATGGTTTCTTCAATTTAGCAATAAAGTAATAAATAATTTCTACAACCATTAAGCAAGTAACAAACCAAAGAGGTGCATTTGGAAGTTTTCCGGAACCTTGAGATAAAAACATTTGTGAAAAGTACACAACAAAGTCATTTATATTTATATTCTCCCTGTTAGCTAAAATACTAACCACCAAACGGAATAATATAGAAAGCAAATAAAACAATATGTAAGGACATATAAGTGTTTGAAATTTTCTTTTTATAAATGCTTTAAAATTAGAATATCTATCAGGATTAAAAAGCATCCCAGATAAAATAAAGAATAATGGCATGTGAAATGAATAAACTATTGTCAACAAGGAAGGTGTGTAATTGACATGTGCAAAAATAACAAATAAAATGCCGATACCTTTTGCAACATCTATAAAATCATGCCTTTTACACTGTGAGTTTTTCAATATTATTTCATGGTTATTGTCAACGTTAACCACTATAATCTCTCCTTATACAATAAAATTATCTGTTTAACTAATATAAATCCATATATTAAAATTATAAATTAAATCTTATCATCTATAAGATCTAATTTCAAGCTTATATAAAAATTTTATGCTATTATTTCAAAAATCCCCTTGGATTTCTCCAAGGGGAATGTTTGTTGTTTTATATACGGGTCGTCGAGGACGCCGACCTCTACGAATTATTTATTCCGTAGAAATTACTTCATGTCAGCGATTGCTGCCTGCGAAACACTTGTCCAAATGGCACCTGTCATCAATGTTCAACTCCACCAATTCACTTGTTTTGGGTTTTCGTCCCGTTACAATACAGCTATGAACTGATTCGTCAGTTCTAAAACACCAATCTATCCCCTCCTTTGAAACTCGTATTTCTTTTATAAATGCTTCAACAACATTTTCAGGAATATCTTTGAGATTTTTAAAATCAACATAACTATTCAGAAGTTCTTTCAATGCCAAAAGTTTTTCATTGTAATTGATTACCTCCTGAGATTTCACCTCATCTTTTATGGAGAGTTTACTTATCTCATTTTCTAAGATTGCTATCTTTTTATTTAATTCTTCACTTTTTCCAAGAAATACTTCCCTGCTAATTTCTCCTTCTGACCTCATTTCCATAAATCCATCAAGTTTTCTTTTAAGTTTTGTAAGTTCAGCTTCCTTTCTTCTTATGATTTCACTATTATCATCTACATCATCATATTTATCTGTTATATGCTTTTCGACTATTGCTTGTGCCAATTCAAGAACTCTGCTTGTATCTGTTACGTACTTTTCAAATATGTATTTCGCCATCATTTTTAGTTTCCATTCTTGTATTTGTGGGGTGTCGCAAGTTGCAGTAAGTGGTAATCCTTTGTTTTTTCTCGTCTGTAATGAACCCTTATTATTAATTGTATAACAAATATATCCAACATTTGAAGAACCATCTTTTCGATTCCAGACTCTTCTCGAAAACTTGTGACCACAAGAGCAAATCATTAATTTTCCCCATACAGTTCGATGTGGTTTTTCTCCGTATCTTATTCCAGTATGCAAATGTGGAAGTTCTCTCCTTTTACTCTCCATTATTTTCTGAACTCGGTCAAAATCCTCTTTTGAAACAATAGGTTCGTGTGTACCAACAACTTGAGTCAATTCAATTTCTCCGTGATTATTTACTATTTTTTGAGTAAGGTAATCTAAACTATACTGTTTATGATATGTGATAATTCCACAATAAAATGTATTTCTCAAAACATGTGAAATTACCGTTCCATGCCAACTACTTTTCCCCATTGCAGTCAATCGACCCTCTTTTTCTAATACATACTTTATTTGAGTAATACCCATTCCACTTAAATACATATCAAATATCATTCGTACAGTTTCTGCTTGTTCGGGATTTATGACCATATCTTTACCAACACGGTCATAACCTAAAATATTTCCATTACCATAAAAAACACCTTTTTCCATAGATGTCTGTTGACCACTTTTAACTCTTACTGATGTTTTGCGACTTTCATCCTGTGCAAGAGTAGCCATAATAGTTAATCGCAACTCACCATCACCATCAAAAGTTTTAATGTTATCATTAATAAAATACACCTCTACTCCCTTTGACTTTAATTCTCTTGTGTATTGAAGTGTATCAACAGTATTTCTTGCAAAACGAGATACCTCACGAGTTATGATTAGGTCAAACTTCTTTTTCTTTGCATCCTTTATCATTTGAAGAAATTGTGGTCTCTTCTGTGCTGAAGTTCCTGTGATACCCTCATCAACATAAGTGCCTATTAGATTCCATTCAGGATGTCTTGCTAAAAAAGGTTTATACCAATCCATCTGATTTTCCAATGCTGATAATTGAGCCTCATGTTCTGTGGAAACACGACCATAAATTACTACATTTCGATTTTGAAGTTCCATATTAATACCGTACATTTTTATTCCTCCATTGTTTCTGCTTTAATTTTAAATTGTGTTGTATCAACATCATCTTCTGCTTCTTCTAAAATATTCCTGAACATATAATCTGGAATATAGCCTTCCAAATGGAGTAACTCTATGAGTTTTAAAGCTGCAAAGTATTCTGCTGAATTCCACTCCTTTAATTTACTCATTTTTGTTACCTCCTGCAAATGTGCAATTTTCATTATCAAAACATTCAGGAAAAAGTTTTTTCATAGATGGAAGTAACTTATTCTTGATTTGATTCTTTTTGTAGTAAATGGTTCGACAAGGAATTCTTGTGATTTTATTTATTTCCTCTACTGAGCAACCATTAATCAACAATTTTAAAATCTCTTTTTGAATTGGTGATAGTTTATTTATTGCACTTATCAACTCATCATTTTTAATATCCATACCAAGGTGTTTATCAATTGATTCCTGATATGTTGTTAAAGAATGAAAAAATCTTTTGAATAGTGGACTTTGTTCATCAGTTTCAAAGTCATCGTTAACATAATCAAAAGATTGATTGTGCATATAAAAACGCATATCACTCAAAAACTGTTGTTTGTCTAATGACTGTATTTTTTCTATCTGTTCTGCAGAAAGACCAAGTGCTATGTACTCTCTTTTTTGAACTTCCTGTTTTGCAATATATCTTTTATATTCATTTCTTCTGTTAAAACTCATTTTTATAGTCTCCTTAAATTTTTGATGTTTTCTAAGTTCAAAAATTCAGGAGACTATGGATATTTAGCTATATACGCTAACCAATATTGATTCATTATGTCCTTTCTTTTCGAAGGACAAAAAAATAGAAGTCCGACGAAATCGTCAGACTTCTATTTTTAATGAAGTACTGTACATATAATTTAATTATTCTGCATCGATATTCCTATTTGGTTTCTACATTTGTGGCATTTCAAAACTATCTTGCTTTTCATATCATTTTTATTTAAAAATACTTTTTCAGATGAATTGACATCACACAATCTGCCACCACAAACAGGGCAATGCACTTTTTTAACTTTTTGTTGAAAATATTTCGATAATACAATCATTTTTGTTCTCCATTGGATAACACAACAAGCAAAAAATATATCCCTTGCGGGACATATTTATTCTTTTAATTCCTTTAGTAAATCGTTCCAAAACGAGTTGTTTATTGCTTTTTGATTAGCTTCACGAATAACATTTCTTGCATCTTCATTTTCATTAAGATACTGCGATATATCAACAGGTAGGTAACAATTATTACTGTCTATACCAGACTTACATTGAGCAGCAATATCAAAAAATAATAATCGAGATTTCTCATCTAAATTAAGAGCGTTTGCAAGTCGTATAATCATCTCATCATTTGGTGGAGCTTTTTTTCCACTCTCAATATTATATAAATAAATATGAGATAATTCGACTTGTTTTCCTAATGCTCTAAGCGATAATCCGTTTTGTTGACGTTTCTCTTTCAGGAAGATTCCAAATGCACTATTATCCATTCTTTTTTCTTATTTCCTTTATTTTTCCTAAAAAGAGTAATATACTTTCCAAAATCAAACTCATACAACATGGATAAATTAAGGTATTGATTTTAAAACACATGGATACTCCTATAATAGTTAAAATTATAAGTAAAATTATCCAAGATTTTTTACGGAAATATTTCTTTTCTTTTGTAGTCAGTGGTTTTTCAGGAGAGTCCAATGGACACAATACAAAAATCAAAACAGTAGCAACTATCGTTAAAATAATTATTACAGTCTTAAGATTATAAAGGTCACATAGTTTTACAATTCCAAGACATAAAAATAATGATAAGGTAGTTGCTACCTCGCATTTCAATTCACTTGAAGCATGTATCCCACCTGCACTTGTTCTTATAAATAGAAATGCAACATAAAAAACAACACTTTCAAGAACTATATTCAACAGAACTCCAAATATTAAAGTTAAAATGAAATATAATGTCTGTGATAATAACATAAAGAGTCCATATATATATAATTCCTGTTCCATGTCATTAATTATTGATTTTTTTATTAATGCACCGATAATTCTTGTTGATAAATTAGTAATCATTCTTTTTTATTTTACTAAACTTTTTTAATTCTTTTGGTGCTTTGGGCTGATAAACAAAAAGACACGTTATATAATCAGAATCTATGATTAATGACTGATTAACAATTGTTTTTAAAAGTTTGGCCGCTTTTTCTTTTTTCTCATTTTTAAACTTCATTTTTTAACCTCCCTACAAATGAAATATACTCACTTTCTATTTGTATTTCAATACCAATTTCACAAAAGTAATATTTATTTGTAAAAATAACTACAATTCTATTTATAGGTTTTTTCCCCTAATACAAAGTAAATTATATAACCTTTTATTAGAATTATCTAATAAAAGTATGTGTTGTTTGGTTTTATACAATGATACAATTACATTGGTGGTTATATGAAATTAAATTTAAAAATGATGGGGTTTAGAATAAGTACCCAGAGAAGAAAAATGAAAATAACACAAGAAGAGTTAGCAGAAAAAGTTGAAGTTTCTGTAAAACACATCTCTGCTATTGAAACAGGACGAACCAAGGCAAACATTGAATTGTTATATGATATAGCTACTTGCTTGGGTGTAACAATCGATTATTTTACGCTTGGTGTTGTAAAGAAAAACAAGTTCAACGAAATAGAAGAATATCTTCGTGAATGTAACGAAGATGAAATTCAAACAATAAAAATTATTGTAAAAGCTATTGCTGAAAATCATCATAAAAATTAATATTTGACAATTTAAAACTAATGCCGTAAACTAAAAATATAGTTTACGGCATTTTATTTGGAGGTTAAACGATGAAAATAGCAATATGTGATGACGAAATTCTAGCAAGAAATGAAATTAAATATGCACTTTCTAACTATTTTTCAGAAAAATTAATTGATGTAGAAATATATGATTTTGATAATGGTGAAGATTTGCTAAATAGTGAAATAAACTTCGATATGGCTTTTCTTGATGTTGAAATGCCTATGTTGGATGGAATTGAAACCGGAAAAGTTTTAAAGCAAAAATATCCAAATAACGTTGTTTTTATGATAACTGCTTATTCAGATTATCTTGATGATGCTTTTGACATTGGAGCTTACAGATTTTTACAAAAGCCGTTGGATGTTCCTCGATTATACCGTTCATTAGATTCAGCATTACTTTCAATATCAAGCAAAGATGTTAAAGTAATTTGTGCAAATAACGAATCCATAGTAATACCTACAGGTTCAATTGTATATTGTGAGTCTTATAAAAGAAAAACTAAAATTGTAACGACAAATGGTGAATATGTTTCTAAAAAAAAAATTGAGTATTGGAAAAATATACTAAACGAATTAATTTTTTATTCACCACATTCAAGCTTTATTATAAATTTTAACTACATCAAGAGCTTTACTCGAAAATCGCTTATTTTATCATATTGTAATAGCAATATCGAAATATCGATTGCAGCAAAAAAACAACAAGAGTTTAGAACGAAAATGTTTTTATTTGCAGAAAGAGGGGTATAACAAATGAGTCAATCACTTTTTGCCATCACAATGTTTTTTTCATATATTTTAAGTTCTTATATCATTTTTTGGTATGGTCACCGATTATTCGAATATAAGAGAGACGCAAAAACATCTTTTATAACTTGTGTTTTTTTCAATATTATACTATGGATATTACTTCTAATATTTTCATCATTTGTTGTTAATATAGCTTCGACCATAATTTTGTTCTTTTTAACATTTTTTATTGCCTTCAAATGTGATTGGAAATTGTCTATATTTCATGCACTTCTACTTGTTGCAGTAATGAATATTTCTGAATACATAGTATTTTTTCTTATCTCTGCTTTTTTCAATATTGCTGTTAATGGATATGAAAATGATTCCATATTATTTGTTGAAGAAGCATTTGCATCAAAGTTTATTTATTTTGCATTACTAGCAATTATTTCTTCATTTTCAAAAAGAACAAGAAGTAAAGACGGATTAATGTCGTCAATTCTCCTTACTATATTACCTTCAACAACCTTTTTTATAACAATGGTTTTCCGTTACCAAAATATTTATTATGAATCAAATACTAATACTAATGTACTTTTTGTATTAAGTGAGATATTTATGTTTTTTGCTATTATTGTTGTTTTTTTCATTCATGAAAGAACAATTGCAAACCAAAAGAAGTTACATGATATGGAAATGGTTGAACAGAAGCAATCTATCAATTTGGAATATCTTGATATACTTGAAAAAAAAGATGAAGAAACAAGGATTTTTATTCATGATATCCGTAATAATTTGATTAATATTAGTAATCTTACCGATGAAGAAAAAGTAAAAAATTATATTCAAGAAATATATAATAAGTCAAACGAGATATCTGTGAAAGCTAAAACAAAAAATCGATTGTTAGATGTGATTATTAACAAGTACTATCTTTTATGTAAAGATAAAAATATAGAATTCAACATACTTTCGATAAATGAGAATCTTTCATTTATCAGTGATTATGATATTTCCGCTATTCTCGATAATTTATTGAGAAATGCTATAGAAAGTGCAGAAAAAGAAAATAATCCATATATAAGTTTATCATTAGAAAGTGATAATAAATTTCATAAAATTATTTTGAAAAACAGTTGCTCAACCAAACCTATCGAAGATAAAAACAACCTTGTTACAACTAAATCTAATAAAAACATTCACGGATACGGTATGAAAAGCGTTATAAAAGCATTAAACAAATATAACGGTGAACTTGAATGGGCATACAATAACAACGAATTTAAAATTATTATCCTGATACCCGCGTAAAATAAACGGTCTTTAATTGACCGTTTATTTTTTTGTCAATTTTTTTCATTTTTTTGTAAATGGTCTTACTTTTTTCACTGAACTTTGTAAAATGAATGTTGAAATATAGTGTCTGCATATTGGAGGTGTATGATACAAAAATACACATAGCAGCATTTCTACAAATTTCAATTAAACAAAGGAGAAAAAGTATGAAAAAGAAAACAAAAAAAATGTGCAAAGTTTTGTCAGTATTTCTTGCTTTTCTGATTGTGGCACAAATATTGCCATTACAGGTTTTAGCAGAAAGTGTTACTGATGCTATTGCACATAAAGAATTTATTGAAGATGTTTTGAATAATCCAACATCTGAAGAAAACACTTCTGATGCAGAAATACTTTATGAAGTTGAAGAAAAAAGAGACGAATACACCAAAGTATATAAAAAGAGTGATGGTACATACACTGCAATTATGACAGAAGAGCCATTGCATTATCTTAATGACGGTGTATGGGAAGAAATTAACAACTCAATGTCTCTTAACGGAAATCTTTATACAAATTTAGACAATTTGTTTAATGTAGAATTTCCAGAAAGTATTGATAGTAATGAAAACTTAACCGTTGAAAAAGACGGATACGAACTTTCATTTAGTGTTGATAACATTGAAGAAAGCACCGCTGTTGTTGAAAACGACATTGTCGTTAGTGATACTAATGTCCCTGTAGCAGACAAGGCAATTGCACAAACACAGTCATCTGTTACATACAACGATGTTGCTGAGGACACCAATTTACAATACATTGTTACTCCAAACTCTATTAAAGAGAATATCATAGTTTCAAACAAAGAAAGCGTTAAAGATACATACACATTCACATTTGAAACAAACGGATTAGATGCTGAAAAACTTGACGACGGTAGTGTTATTTTCAAGGATGAAAATAATGAAATCAAATTTAGAGTTCCCCGTCCTGTAATGACAGATACTGGCCTTGCATTTTCCTATGATATTAATGTTATTTTAATTGAAAACGCAGACGGTACAATCACACTTGAATACTCACCATCAATTGAATGGACAAGTAGTTCTGACCGTGCATATCCAATCACCATTGACCCTGCAATTTATGTAGAAAATAAAGATGTATCTTGGGTTGAAGATACTTTTGTTATACACAATAGTTCTAATAGTAATCAACAAAATACGAATTATTATAATGACTATATCGGTGCTGTTACCAACATGACTGATGAAGCCGGAACTCAATATCAGGCGGAAGTATACACAAAATTTAATATTGATTCACTTAGATCATTGGGAAACAATATTGTTTTCACTGAAGTTCAATATCTGTTTGTCGGTATTTCTGCAGATGGCAAAGCACTTGCAAAAAAAATTAAAGAGTATCCTACCGTAGAAAATCAAATAATTGACTTATCAAATGTAACACACAATACAAAACCAATTCTTGAAGATGAAGTAATTGATTATTATACTTCACCATACTCATTAAAAAATGGTGGTAGTGCAGATTTCAGTTATATTCATTTCAACATTACTAAACCGTTAAACGAATGGTATAATGGTTCAGAAAATAACGGTTTTGCAGTTGTAGCTGGAAATGAAGGATATGTCGGTATATATTATTTAAACGGAACACAAACATCATCCACTGGCTCTACAACAACTTATACAACGGCAATAACTATGGACTATGTTGACATGGGTGGTTATAACGAAAACCTTAATTATCATAGCCAAACTGTTGGTCGAGCTGGAACAGGTTATGTAAACGACTTCACACAGCATCTTTCTATTATTCGTGATGACCTTTCAATTGATGGCAATATTATGCCTGTAACTGTAGGAATGATTTATAATTCTGCCACCTATGATAAAATTAATGAGTTGAATTATAATACAATGATGGCATATGGCAATGGTTGGACACCAAATTATTTGCGTGCTTTTGTACAAATGTCAGACAATCAACTCACTTATTATACAGAAAATGGTTCCGCAATTGATTACACTTACACAACAGAACATGATGTAGTGACATTTGAAGAAACCTATTCTGAATATTATGGCAAATATGGATATGAAATTGAATATTTTCCTGCTACAAGTACAGAACCTGAATATATCGTAATAACTCGTCCCGATGGTTACGAAGAACGTTTTAATAATATGGGACTATTAACTTCTGTGACTAATTTTGATTATCCATCACAGAAGATAAGTATCGTATATGATTCTATGTTTAGAATTGACCACATTACTGATGGTGTTGGCAGAAAGTACGACTATCTTTATGACAATACAACTAATTTGTTATCAAAGATTAAATGTTATGCTGCAAATGGTACACCCATAACAGCAGGTTCTACTATCTCCCCTCTTGAAGTCAATTACACATATGATGGAAATAAAAATCTTACATCAGTAACTTTCCCTGATGGCAAATCAGCAACATATACTTATGACACAAATGGAAACATTACATCAATTTCAAACATTGATGGTTATCGCATTGTATATGATTATGATGGAAATGGAAAAATTACAAAAGTTACTGAACAAGCTTGGAATGGTGAAGAATATAAAAATGGTCTTTCTGTCACATATGACCGTTTGAGTCCTACGCAAATTAAACTTACTGATGCAAGAGGCAACTACGAAATCTATCAGTTTAATAACAATGGAACTCTTCTTTATACAACTGACAGTAATGGTAATTACGCATTAAACAATGATTTTGGTTCAGATAATGATACATATTTAATTTCATCAAATGAATATCGCACAAATGCTGAAAACCTATTGCTCAACGCAAGTTTTGAAAAAGAATACAGTTCTTTAAACATATCACGTGCAAAGCATTGGGAAAATTTAAGTTCTGCATTTGAAAGAACAACATCTGATGATGCGTATTTAGGTGATTATGTATATACTGTTTCCAAAACAAATAACGCTACAGTATATCAAAAGCAAACAGTTGAAGTTTTATCTGGTGGTGAATACACATTTTCAGCATATGTTAAATCAGACGAGGCAAATAGTGGCAAATTATATTTGAACATTTCATCATATAATAGTTCAAACCAAAAAACAGAAACCGAATCTTTTCCTATTGAATCTACTGGTGGAGGATGGCAAAGATATTGTGTAACACTTGATGCTCCAAGTAACACAAAGAAAATTGTTGTTGAATTTGGTTTCAAATCCTCTTATGGCACTTATTATGTTGATAACGTTCAACTTGAACAAGCAAGTTCAGTAAATGAATACAACTACATTGACAATGGTGGATTCAGAAAAGGATTTGAAAGTTGGGAAGATGAACCGACTTATTCTATTGTAAGTACAGAAATTAATGGTTTAAATGAAAAGGCTGTTTTATTTAACGGATGTTCAGATGATGAAAATGTAATCTATCAAACTGTAAAAATTGATGGTAAAAAAGATGATGTTTTCACAATCGGTGGCTGGCTTAAATCTTATTTTGTTAAATCATCAACAAACAATACAATAATCAAAAACATAATCAACGACACTAACAATGGCAACATATTTAATTTCACAAATAACCGTTTTGCACAGATTGAAGTATCATATCAATACAAAGAAATAAATGATGATGGTACAGAAAAGACTTTGATCGAAACAATTAATGTCCCATTCTGTGAAAATATGGATGACTGGCAGTTTGCAGCAAAAGATTTCTATCTAAAAAATGATTGTAAGGAAGTATTAGTTGCAATTCGTTATTCTAAAAACGCAAACTCTGCTTTACTTTCAAATATTGAGCTTACTAAAAATGAAGATGCTGTTGTGTTTAGTGCTGATGAATCCACAACTGAAGATACTACAACTGAAGAGCCTACTTGCAAATGCGAAGATTGTGAAGCACCTAACTGTCCTTGCGTATGTGAAAGTGAATCACCTTGTGATAGAACACAATGCAAATGCCGAGGTACTATTATTGGAAAAGATGATTTTGGAAACATCACATCAATTACTACTTTTGATGGTATAAAAACTATTCAGACATTATCAGAGTATACCGAAGATGGTAACTATCTTGAATCTGAAACTGATGAAAATGGGAACACTGTCAAATACAATTTTGATTTAGTTAATGGAATACTCAAGAGCATTACAGATGCCCGAAACAACAGTACAACATATACATACGATGCTTTAGGCAACTTAATACAAGTTTCATCAGGTAACAGTTCAGCTAATTACACATATGAAAATGATAGACTTACATCCATTACTCATAATGGTTTTTCATACAAACTTTCATACGACATATGGGGCCAGTTAACTGAAATATCTGTCAACGGAAATACAATCATCTCCTATACTTATTATGAAGATGAAAATCATGACCAGATATGGTTTTCAACGCTTCATAATGACGATGATGAAATTCACGATAAATCCACATCTATTACCACAATATACAATTATGACGATATCGGAAATCTCAATGAAATAACCATAAATGGTGAAACTAAATTTATTTACAATTACGACTCCCTTGGTGGCCTTACCGAAATATCTGCAATTGATAGTAGAATTATTCGATATACAGATGACAGAACCGATATTCTTGATTTTGATGGTAATTACATTTATTCATCTTACACTAATGATGATGGTGATTTTATTGAAGAATTTAATGATATAACATATACTACAAAATCATATGATAGTGAATATAGTACTACTGATGGTATTACTACCGAAAAAAGTGATGTTATAGCTACAAATGGTAAAACAATTGGTACTATAGACAAGCAAGATTGGTTTGGCAGATATACAGAAAGCGTAATAAAAACTGAAAGTGCAAACGACACAAATTCAGAAAATACTTTTGCAGCAATTAAAACAGAATACACATATCCTGAAAACACAGAATATCAAACATCAAATCGTATTGAAACTTATGTCAACAAAGTGTATAATGGAACAAGCACAAATAATGAAAACTATAACTCATATACAGGTTTCCATTATGAATATGATACTAATGGTAATGTAATTGCTGAATATAGTATGAACGCAGGCGGAACTGAAACCTTGCGTTACAGTTATGTATATGATGAACTTAATCAGCTTGTTCGTGTAAATGATGCAGTTGCACAGAAAACATACACCTATAATTATGATGGTTCAGGTAATATGCTTACTAAAACAACATATCCTTATTCCATTGAGGAGTTAGGAACTGCAACAGAAACATTAAATTACACTTATGATTCAACTTGGAAAGACAAGTTGATGTCATATGGTTCAACAAATATTGAGTATGATGATATTGGTAATCCTACAAAAATTGGTAACGAGAATTTCTATTGGAATGGTCGTCAACTTGAAAAATATGTTTTAGGTAACAAGACTATTACATTCGAATATGATGAAAATGGACTTCGCCATAGAAAAACTGTTAAAGAAAACAACAAGATTACTGAGAAATATGATTATGTATGGTTGGATGGTTCTCTCATTTCTCAAACATATACAACATATTCAAATGAAGAAGTAAGTTCAACTAATACTGCTAAATTTATTTATGATGCTTGGGGAACACTTCAAGGATTTATTCTTAACGATACAACCACATATCTTTATACAAAAAATTTACAAGGTGATATACTTTCTATCGTAAATGAAAATGGTAGAACTATTCTCACATATTCCTATGATGCATGGGGTGCAGTTACATTCTCCGCAACATCAATGCCCGATTTAATGTTAGCTATTACACTTTCATTTGTCAGTCCATTTACTTATCGTGGTTATTGTTATGACTATGATATTGAACTCTACTATCTCCAAAGTCGCTATTATTCTCCTAATATTGGTAGATTTATAAATACTGATGATACTCAAATTGCAATTGCAACACAAGGCACTTTATTGGGAGCTAACTTGTTTGCATATTGTGAGAACGATCCGGTAAATTATATAGATAATAGTGGATATGCAAGAACAGTTTCAAAAAATATTGCTATAAATATGGGATATATCCGCAGAACAAGAACAGTAAGCGAATCAAAAACCATCAGTTGCTTAGGTGGTAAACTAAAGGTTGCGATAACAATTAAATATGCCATAGGCACAACAAGTAATAGAACTTATGCCAAGTTAAAATCAATGAGTTTCAAAATATCAAAAATTCCAACTAATTATAAGTATATAAAAACAGAATATGCATATGGAACAAGTAATGTTTTTTATTCTCAAAGTAAAACTGGAACAACAGAAAAAAAGACATTTTCAGCCAACACGCCACTAAATTGGTTAGGTGTTAATGTAGCGTCAACAGATGACCATAAAGCTATGATTGGTGCAACTGTTTACTCCTATTTTGTAAACACTAAGAATCCAAATGATTTTTATGAATTCTATTTTAAATTTACTTCATATGAGTTTGACTATATTTTATTTAAACGTCAAAACGGAAAACTGACAGTTGTTGAGTTTAAATCATTTTAACGGGAGATGTTCTTTTGAAAAAATTAAACATATTATTATTGATTATTGTTTTTATGTTCTCTATTACTAGTTGTTCAAAGCAACCCGAAACACAAGATGAAAATATTGAAATTGCTAAAACTGCAATTTTAGAATCTTATTCGGCTAAGTTTGTTATTATTCCAGAAGAGTGCATCAACTTTATTTCATATGATTCTGAAAAGGATGTGTATATGTTTAAAGTTACTTACAACCCAGTTGAATTTTATTCTGAACTTTATGATGAAGATTATGTTGCTAATGAAATTGATGAAACTATATGGGTGAAGGAAGATAATCAATGTTATTCTGTTTATATCAATTCAAATTCATTGGTATATACATATTATGATACGACTACATAAACACAAATGAGACACGTAGTGACGATTCCTCCGTGTCAAATGAATCCAACCACTAAAACTTAATAATTAACACCAAAACCGATGGGATAAATTCTCATCGGTTTAATTTTTACTTTTTTTGTCGTGTTTTTCTATTTTTTTGCATTTGACCTTACAATTTATTAAAAATCCTATAAAATGTACTTGACAGAAAAAATTACATAATGGGAGGAATTATTATGAAAAAAAAAGTGACCAGGCTTTTAAGTATTATCCTATCGGTACTATTGATTTTTTCAGTAATGCCAATGTCCGTTTTTGCATCAGATTCAGTTGCATCTGTCACAACATCAACAGGTGAAGTTACCGATTATACGGACCTGACAGAAGCATTTTACGCTGCTGTAAAAAATTCAGGTTCAACTATTACACTTTTAAATGATGTTAATTTGAATAATAAAGGTATTGAAGTTTCCGAATACAACGGATTTACCTCTGGTGATTTTACTCTTGAATTGAATGGTAAAACGATTTCAAGTAAAAAGGACAGTTCTGTTATATGTACAGGAACTAATGTAAGTCTTACCATCAAGGATAGCGTTGGTAGTGGTGAAATTTCTAATGCAGGTGGTACTGCAGCCATTGCTGTACTTGCTATGGGTGATATTACAATAGAAAGTGGCATTTTCACATCAGAAGACGATGCTGTTTGTGTTTATGGCGGAAAAGCAACAATTAACAATGGTACATTTAATGCTGGTATGTACGCGGTATCTGTTTATGGTGGTTTCTTAACTGCAAATAATGGTGTGTTTAACGGTGATGCATACGGATTGTATTTCACCGAAGAAAATTTGTTCTATAAAACGCAAGGTAAAGGAATTGTTTATGGTGGCACATTTAACGGTGGTATTGGAATTAATTATGCCGATGACAATTTCCGTCTTATAAATGCAATTGCTGATGGATATGGTGTTTTTGGTGAAGATGGAAATGAAATTTTCCTTACTGAAATGCAAGGATTTGTTAGTGAAAATGTTACTGTAAAAAAATCTGTTAGTGAAAGAGAATATGTAGCATCATTAATAAATGCTGATGGCACAGTAAAAGAGTTCATATCATTTGACGAAGCATATAATGTGGCATTAGCAACTAAAAATTCCGTTTTGACTTTGTATGATGATGTTGAAGTAGCAGGAAAGTTCACACCATCAAAATATGTAAGACCTGATTTCACATTTGATTTGAACGGTTTTACTGTTTCAGGTAGTTCAGACAGTTATATTTTCGGATTAACAAAGAACTCAAAAATAGTTATTAAAGATAGCGTTGGAACAGGAAAAATTGTAAATGCACATAAATCATTTGGTTCTGTATTTGCTAATAGTGGTACATTAATTATTGAAAATGGTAATATTGTAAGTACAGCTAAAACTGCTATTATAAGTGATAATACACTTATTGTATATGGTGGTTCAATAAGTGGTAAAGAGTATGGCATAAATAGCTCAGGTAATATAACTATTTATGATGGTGAAATTTCTGGCGAAAAATTTGGATTATATGTAAGTGTAAAGATTGGTTCGGTTGGTACTCTTTATGGTGGTACATTCAATGAAGGAATTGACCTTTACGATTCATCATCAAAATATACTCTTGCAAATCTTCTTGCAGAAGGTCATTTCTATTATGACAACGAAGATAACAACATTACTGATTTCGGTAAATTCCAAGCAATTAGCGAAACTGTAATTGTTAAAAATAAATTTCCTGTATCAGTTATTCAACCTGACGGAACAACTGAATATTTCCCAAGTGTTGATGAGGGTTTGAATTCAGCAAACAAAGATATTGATAGCATACTTAAATTGCTTACTGATATTCTTTTAAATTCTTCACTCACATTCGATGGCATCACAACCCTTGACCTTAATGGTAAAAATCTTGAGGTTGATGATGATAATTCAATTTTAGTTGGTAATGGTGGATTACTTAATATTGCTGACTCCCTTGGTAATGGTACAATTGACGGTGGTACAGTTTTAGTTGATGGTGGTACTCTCAATTTTAACGATGGTACAATTGTAAGTACAACAAATGGTATTACTAATTCAGGTGGTACTGTTAATGTGAATGGTGGTGAAATCATCTCTGAAAACGGATATGTAGATGTTTTCGTTGAGGGAGATAACACTACAAAGGTTTATGGTGGTACTTTTGAAGATGGCTTTACAACATCAGGAACAACTGTAAATGATATACTTGCAGATGGTTATGTATTCTACAATGGCGAAGGTGCTGTTGAGATAACAGATAACCAAAAGGAAGTCAATGACAATGTTGTCGTTTATGAAAAAACTATTGTAACTGCTATGTCATCACAAATCAGATTCAACAGAAATGATGATGGCTCTTACGCAGGAACGTTTGATGTAAGAACAAGAGCAAAAATAAGCGATGCTGACTTTAACAAATACATCGCAGATTCTAATGAAGATGCAATTAACAAAATATCAAAGGTTGGCTTTGTTTATGCACAAGCTAAAAATGGTTTTGATATAAACACAGCAAAAACAGTTGCACAAGGTGGTCAAGCAGACGGATTTGTAGATGCTCCTGTAAGTTATATCCAGGATGCAGACGGATATTATATGTTCACTTGCCTTGTAACAGGTATTCCTGAAGAAGAACTTGACAACGGACTTATAGCATACGCATATATCTGTCTTGATGACACTTGGTATTTCTTCCCTGTTGAAGTAACAGCAGAATTCGGAGAATTATATAACACATATTACCCAATCGCAGCAGAACAGTATGGATGGGATATATGACTCCCCTATTCTTTGTTTAAATAATAAACAATATTTTGCTTATGAATAAAAGTTGTCATTTAAAACTCATAACTTCATATAACTCACATTATTTCACTTCGTTTAGAATGACGGCTTTTAAAATAGAAAGGACAAAACATGAAAAAATACGAAACTCCTAATTTTGATGTAACAATCTATGAAATAGAAAATGTTATCACAACATCATCACCGGGCAATCTTGAATTTGGTAATGATGACCCCAATGACGAAGGTTGGTTAGGATAATCAAAAAACACACAAAACAAGTATAAGCACCGATATTAATTTATCGGTGCTTCAAATAACAGTTTAATTTGTCAAAATATGTTGATTTTTATGACTTATATAATAAGAGAAAATATTCAACATACTATTTATAATTTTCAAACAGAAAGAACAACTTTTGTACAGTTAAAGTTGAAAAAATTTGAGAAAGTAAATCTAAAAAAATTATAATTTTTTATTGTTGTAGTTGTTTATAGATGGAAAAGTGAGATTATGGGAGAAAGAAAAATGGAAAATAAAAACATTAACAACCAAGTGCATATTTTAACTAAAGTAAAGAAACCACATGTATTTACAAATGCTTTATCTAAATTTATTTTAATATTTCTTGGTAAAAGAGATGGCAAAAAAGGAATCCCTTCAAACAATAACAATCCTGATTGGATGTCACCAACACTAAGGAAAGAACACGCTAAAATTGATGAGAATATGGCTAAAGTATGGTATGACATTTATGAGAAGAGCGGAGTAATATACACCGAAACAGAAGCTCTCATATCAGAATTCGAGCAAAATGTCATAGAAACAAAGCGCATTCATGATTATATTATTGCTGAAGGCATTAAGTATAAGGATGTTGTTAGCAACAATATTTCAAATACAATTTTGTATGATATGTTAAATACAAAAAGAGATAGTGAACAAAAATGTGATGCTCTTGGTATAAGACTGCGTAGAGCTAATGAATATAATAAAATAATTTCTGTTGCTAAAGTTCAATATTTTAAAAATAGAATTAAAATAAAAAAAGATTATCAAGAAATAAAGACAAACTATCAAATAATCAGCATATTAGAAGAAGAACTTGATGTTTTCTTCTTAGAACTTTGTTCAAACATTGAAAGACGAACATCCTGGTACTGGCAAGGTGTTTTACTTAAACATCCTCAAAAAGTTTCTCTGCCACAGGTTCCCCCAAAAACAAATAATAAATACATAAATGATTTTCACGATAAAAGAAGAGCAAAACTAAAAGTGAAAATAGACAAAATAGAAAGAATTCATGAAGAAATCTTAAAACTTGAGTATGTAGAGTAAGGAGTAACAATAATGTCAGTATTTACATATAAAAAAAGAACAAAAAATGTGTTTAAACCAATTTCAAGAATACCCTATGGTAACATTACATTAAATCCCTATAAAATAAGACCATATACATTTAGCTTAGTAGAAGGCTTAAATGAACAATTAAACTATATTATTAATAATTCACCCGATTCAATAGATGGTCAAAATGGTGATATTTTAGATAATTATATTAAAAACTGGGAAAACAGAGCTCGTGCTAATTTGAATACAGAAAGAACATTGCGGGTAGGTATTATTAATCAAATCAGTAGTGCAAGAAATGCTAATATTAAAAACGCCAAAGATTGGCTTATTTCAGAAAGAGATAATTTAAATCAAATCAGAGAAGAACTTAAAAAAGTTCAAGAAAAGTATGATAACGAAAAGAACAAGTGTATTAATTGGTAATGTTGTGAGGTAATTAGAATGATTAGTATCAAAAGTAAAATTCACGGAAATAAAGTAGATGCAGAGATTGATGAATACGGAGACCTTTCATCTTTCGCCACAAGTGGTATAGGATGGGAAGCGAGAGTTCATAAAAATAAAACAGAAAAAGAAATGGAGAGAGATGAATACCAATATACTGGTATTCAACAACTAGGAACATCATATCCAAATCCATATACAAGAGACCAGTTAATAAAATTAAAATTTGGCAACAGCACTATTTTCCAAAGCGCTATCGTATCTTTTGTCGTTACCACTTGTGCCATTATAATTGATATGATTTGTTACACATTATTAATTCAAGGGTCTGTAGATATAAATACTGATTTAAGCATTCAAGACTATTTACCTGCTTTGGGTGCTGCAATCGCAATCGATTTTATTCCTTTGTTCTTTGCCCAAAATTTACACAGATTAAACACGTGCAAAAAGAAAGTGCTTAAGAGATTTAATATAATCAGCATAGTAGTTATCATAGCAATAATAGCAATAATATTGACATATAGAATTCTTCAAATTTCACAACCAGAAGACAGTGAAATCGTTTCTGTGTTTTGGGCAATTTTAATGATGATTATTCCTGTAGCTACAACAATGACTTGTTTTATTGTAAGCTACATTTCATATAATCCATTGCGTGAAGAATTAAAGAGATTAAAAAATCAAGAGTTGTATATTCAGGAAAATATTTATGAAATTAATGCTATGCTTAGTGAAGCAGAGTCTATTCCAAATTACAGGGAAAATCTTATTAAGCAGGATGATGCATTATATGATTCTGCATATGATTTAATTGGTACTATAGGTGAATATTACAGAAGTTATATACGAACTGAAATAATTCCAATGTTGCACTCCCCTGCCGACACAACTGACCTTACAGTTGATAGAAACATAAATACAATTCAAAAAATTGAATTACCTATTTATAATCCTACAGTTGGAGATGATATTAAATGAAAAAAAGAATTTTTATTATTAGTTTCATTGCCATTGCAATTATAGTTATTCTCATATTAATAGAAAACACTAAACCACCAAAAGAAACATACTCTGTTTGTTTCACTATAGGTAACACAAGAAATGTGATGCAATTCGATACTAATATTTTGAAGGATGAATTAGATAGTGCATTCATAAATAAAAGTGATTACTCGCTTGTAATAATAGATGGTAATCCTACTGAATTATCAGATAGTAGCACTTTAACCTATCCTAATCGCATTTTAAACAAAGATAATAACAATAAAGCAGTTTTAGATGAACAAATATCTAAAATGCTATCGTTCGAACCAAATGATGAAGAAATAGACATCTTAGCTGCACTAAAAACTGCCAGCCAATCTTTAGAAAACAAAGCAGAACACAAGAAAATCGTTATATATAGTTCTGGAATTTCTACTAAAGGGGATTTAGATTTTTTACAAAATCCTGATTGGCTTCTAGAAGATCCCAAGGAAATTGTAGATTTGCTAAAAAAGCAATATGCCTTACCTGATTTAAGAGGAATTGAAATTGTATGGTATGGTCTTAATCATGTTGATAATAACCAGAAAAAACTTAATAATTTTCAATATTATAAACTAAAGAGCTTGTGGCTGGAGATACTAATAGAATCTGGTGCTGAATATGAAAATATAAACATGATATTCAACGAAAAAGCATCAACTGTAACCAAAGACAGCTTAATAGATAAAACTAGTTTTCCAAATGTTAGTGCTGTAAATTTTGATGATATAATTGTTTTTAATGATGAAGATTTTGCTTTTATTGCAAAAACTTCTATTTTACAAGACAAAGAAAAAGCCATTAATACTTTAACGCCAATAGCAGAAGATATTAAAAATTCTGGTTATCCACAGTTTTATATTGTTGGAAGTACTGCATCTATCGATAGTAAGAAGGATTGTATTAGATTAAGCAAAGATCGTGCTAATACGATAAAAAAGATTTTGTGTGATTTAGGAATTCCTAAACAATGCTTAAAAGCCTACGGAATTGGTAGAGAATATATTGATGATGATTATTATTGGAGAATAAATGATATGTATTCAAATGGCAATTTAGATCCATCACTTGCACAAGAAAACAGGAAGGTAATGTTAATTCCTGTAGATTCAAGTAGTGGAAACAAGTTTTTAAAAGAATACAATGAATACTTTAAAAAATCAAATAAAAAGGAATAACAGAAAATATATTATGCGAATCATATAGAAGTTTTAATAGAAAACTATAATAAAAACACCATAATACGATCTTAGAAACATTCTTATACTAAATAATGAATCACACTACAAAATAAAATTCATTAACAGTTGTCACAAAGGAACCTCTATATACGATTATAGCAATAAAAACACCGAGGTGAATTTTTTAAAAAATACTCTCTTTGATTATGGTTGTTATAACACTAATTGTTTGTTTTAATTTTATGCTTATACAAGCTAGTGCAACAGAAGTTTCTCCTCGTTATAACAACACGAACAGCACAACTACATATTTTAATATTTCAAGCAGTGGTTTAGCAACCGTGTCAATAAGCTGTTCAGGTAAAATAGAAATAACTCAAAGTATTGAAGTGCATTCATATATTTAAAGAAAAGTTGGTTTGTTTTGGTTTAAGGTTAATAATAGGTTAACTAATGATGAATAGGCAGATTACAAAGCAGGAAGCAGTTTGAATGTTAAACATACTTTACAACTCAATAAAAAGATGATTATAGAGTTAAAATTGAAATTACAATTTCTGGTATAGATGGTGCTAACGATGTAATTGAAAAAAATACTAACTGTTACATACAATTGATTTAATATATATAACTTCATTAAGAAATTCTTTAAACAATAATAAGGGGCATAAGTTAAATAACATAGAATTGTTTATAATATAAAATGAGAAATCAGCCTATATTTGCTTTAAATTAGATAGTTAAACAATTTTCCATCCAATATTTTCTTAAAAATAAAAGTCGTCATTTTAAAACCATCACTTCATATAACTCAACATCATATAACTTTATTTAGAATGACGACTTTTAGATATAGAGAAAACTTTCAACAAAAAAAGATATACTTGATTTTGATTAAATAATCCATAAAATATTAAATATTATAACTACATCATAAGCCAACAAACTGAAATTTATAATGAATTTTCACAATTATAACGGTTAATACAAATAAAATATTTTATAAGAAATAAACGGTCATTAAGACCGTTTATTTTTTTGTCATGTTTCTTCATTTTTTTGCATTTTGCCTTACTTTTTTCACTGAACTTTGTAAAATAAAAGTTGAAATATAGTGTCTGAATATTGGAGGTGTATGATACGAATATCTTGCTATTAAAATAACATGTTGCAAACTTCAAATTATACAAAGGAGAAAAATATGAAAAAGAAAACTAAAACTATATGTAAGGCTTTATCAGTATTTCTTGCATTCCTGATTGTTGTACAAATATTACCATTGCAGGTTTTAGCAGAAAGTGTTACTGATGCCATTGCACACCAACAATTTATTAACGATGCTTTAAATAATCCAACATCCGAAGACAACATTTCAAATGTAAAAATCCTCTATGAAGTTGAGAAAAAAAGAGATGAATACACAAAAGTATATAAGAAAAGTGATGGCACATACACTGCAGTTATGACAGAAGAGCCATTGCATTATCTTAATGACGGTGTATGGGAAGAAATCAACAACTCAATGTCTCTTAATGGAAATCTTTACACAAATTTAGACAATTTGTTTAATGTAGAGTTCCCAGAAACTATTGATAGTAATGAAAACCTAACTGTAGAAAAAGATGGTTATGAGCTTTCATTTAGTGTTGATAACATTGAAGAAAGCTCAGCTGTTGTTGAAAATGATATTGTCGTTAGTGATACTAATATTACTGTGGCAGATGAAGCAATTGCACAAACTCAATCATCTGTTACATACAACAATGTTGCTGAAGATACTGATTTACAGTACATTATCACTCCAAACTCTATCAAAGAAAACATCATTGTTTTTGACAAAGAAAGTGTTAAGGACACATATACATTTACTTTTGAAACAAACGGATTAAATGTAGAGAAACTTGATGATGGTAGTGTTGTTTTCAAGGATGAAACAAATGAAGTTAAATTTAGAATTCCTCGTCCAGTGATGACCGATGCCGCTTTGGCATTTTCCTATGACATCATTGTTACTTTAATTGAAAATGCTGATGATACAATTACACTTGAATACTCACCATCAAGCGATTGGACAAATAGTTCTGACCGTGTATATCCTATTACTATTGACCCTGCGATTATGGTTGAAAATGAAGGTGCATCGTGGGTTGAAGATACTTATGTAATGTACGATAGTTCAAATAGCGATGCGCAAAACACCAATGGCTATAACGACTATGTTGGTGCTGTTGTTAATACAACTGATAATGACGGAAAACAAACTCATGCAGAAGTATACACAAAATTTAATATTGATGCTCTCAAATCATTGGGTGATAATATTGTCTTTACTGAAGTTCAATATCTTTTCATTGGTATTTCCGCAGATGGTAAGGCACTTGCTAAAAAAATTACTACTCCAACAGATTTAACAACCGTAACATATGCAACAAAACCATTACTTGATAATGAAGTAATTGATTATTACACTTCACCTTATTCATCAAGTGGTGAAGTAGAACCATCTTTTCTTCATTTCAATATAACTAAACCATTAAACGAGTGGTATAACGGCGCATACAATAACGGTTTTGCAATTGTTTCCGGCAATGAAGAATATATGGGTTTGTTCTTTTTGAACGGTACACCTACAACATCTACAGATTCTACAACAACTTATACAACATATGTTGTTATGGATTATGTTGATATGGGTGGTTATAACGAAAATCTTAATTATCATAGCCAATCGGTAGGTCGAGCAGGTACAGGATATGTAAATGATTTTACACAACATCTTTCAGTTATTCGTGAAGACCTTTCAATTGATGGTAATATTATGCCTGTAACTGTGGGAATGATTTACAATTCTGCAACTTATGACAAAATTAAATCATTAAATTATAATACCATGATGGCATATGGCAATAAATGGACACCAAATTATTTGCGTGCTTTTGTACAAATGGCAGACAACCAACTCACTTATTATACAGAAAGTGGTTCTGCAATTGATTATACCTATTCTGTAGAAAATGGTGAAGTTATATTTGAAGAAACATATTCTGAATTATATGGTGAATATGGATATGAAATAGAATATTTCGCTGCTACAAGTACAGAACCAGAATATATTGTTATAACTCGTCCTGATGGTTTTGAAGAAAGATTTAATGAGCTTGGATTATTAACATCTGTTACTAATTCTGATTATCCATCACAGAAGATAAACATCGTATATGATTCTATGTTTAGAATCAACTATATTACTGATGGTGTTGGCAGAAAGTATGACTATGTTTATAACAATACAACAAATTTGTTATCTAAGATTAAATGTTATGGTGCTAATGGCGAGGAAATAAAGGCAGGTTCTACTACCTCCCCTCTTGAAGTCAATTATGCTTATGATGGAAATAAAAATCTTACTTCAGTAACTTTCCCTGATGGTAAATCTGCAACATATACATACAACGCTAATGGTAATCTAAACATTATGAGAAACATTGATGGTTACCAAATTGTATATAGCTATGATACTAATGGAAAAATTACAAATGTTAATGAACAAGCATTAGAGAGCAATACTTATGTTGATGGTAACTCCATTACATATGACTGTTTGAGTCCTACACAAATTAAACTTACAGATGGAAATGGCAACTATGAAACCTATCAGTTTAATAGTAACGGAACTCTTCTTTATACAACTGACAGTAATGGAAATTATACAATAAATAATATTGAGGGTTCTAACGATAATTCCTTCTTTATTTCTGCTAACGATTACCATGTAAATGCGCAAAATTTATTGCTCAATGCAAGTTTTGAAGATAGTGCTACTTTAACATCACATGCAAAACATTGGGAAAGTACAAGTTCTGCTTTTGTAAGAACATCATCTAATCAAGCATATTGTGGTGACTATGTATATGCAGCTTCAAAAACAAATACTTCAACTGTTTATCAAAAGCAAACAGTTGAAGTTTTATCAGGTGGAGAATATACATTCTCAGCTTTTGTAAAATCTGATGAAACAAATCCAGGTAAACTGTTTTTAAATATAACATCATATAATGGTTCAAATACAAAAACTAAAAGCGAATCAATTTCTGTTGAATCTACCAGTGGCGAATGGGAAAGATACTGGGTAGCTCTTGATACTCCAAGTAACACAAAGAAAATAGTTGTTGAATTTGGTTTTAAAAACACAAAAGGTACTTTCTATATTGATAATGTTCAGCTTGAACAATCATGTTCTGTTAATGAATATAATTATATTGAAAATGGTGGATTTCGTAAAGACATGTACGGTTGGACATGTAACACGACATATTCAATAGTAGGTACAGAAATAAATGATTCAAACGAAAAAGCAGTATCATTTGATAGAAATATTGATGGTACTAATAGAATTTACCAATTTGTAAAAATAAATGGTGACGAAGGTGAGGTTTTCACTATTGGTGGCTGGTTAAAAGGCTGTTTTGTTAAATCAACAACCAACAATCCAATCATTAAGAATTTAATCAGTGATACAAATAATGGTAATAAAATATTCAATTTTACAAATGAGCGTATTGCACAAATTGATGTATATGAATATTTTGAACCTGAAGAAGATACAGATGAAGAAAATTATAAAAAATTAATTACCATTCCTTTTGGCGACAATATTGATGATTGGCAATTTGCTGCTAATAGTTTTACACTTGATGAAGCATGTGATGAGCTCCTTGTTGTACTTACATCATCAAACAATGCTAATTCAATTTCATTTTCTAATATAGAATTAACAAAAAATAATAATGAATTTACCATTAATAACGATGATTCAAATTTAGAAACAACTAAAAGTTGTCCATGTTCAACTTGTGAAACCCCTAATTGTCCTTGTAAGTGTACGCATGAAGCTTACTGTTTCTGTGTTTCATGTCTACAAAAAAGCAACACAATTACAGATAGTTTTGGCAACATTACTGCTATTAATAGTTTTGATGGTATAAAAACACTTCAAACATTGACAAGATTCACAGGAGATGGCAATTATATTTTTTCTAACACCTTTGCAGATGGTACCGTTTTGACCTATGGGTATGACCAGTTCAACGGTCTTCTCAAAGTTATAGAAGATGGGAAAGGTATACAAACATCATATGAATATGATGCTTTTGGAACATTGACAAGTATTTCAACCGAAGGTAGTTTGGCTAAATATGAATACACAAATGATAAACTGACAACTTTAACTTATAATGATTTCTCATATAATCTTAAATATGACTGCTGGGGACAATTAATAGAAATCTCCGTTGAAGACCAACCTATCATTTCTTATGAATATGGTGAAGGACACTTCAGAGAAAGAATTAACCGTACAATTTATCATAATAGTGATACTAACCCAACAATAACAGAATACATATATGACGAAATAGGTAATATTATTGAAATTATTGTAAATGAAGAAACTCAATTTTATATTACTTACACCTCCCTAGGTTCGATAGCAGAAATCATAAAAGTCGATTGCCGAACAGTTCATTATACAGATTACGAAACTAAAGTATATGATGCAGATGGAAAAGAAATATACACCATCGAAGTAAACAAGGATGGTTATACCGTTGAAACAATATCTGGTCAAGAATATATTACAAAGTTATATGGTGTCTCTCTTGAATCTTCAACAGGTTATGTTACTGAATCGAAAGATACTATAGCTACAAACGGCAAGACAATAGGAACAGAAGCTGTTCAAGATTGCTTTGGCAGATACGTAGGTACAACTGCCAGAACTGAAAGCGTAAAAGATAAAAACTATCATAATTTCATTGCTGGCGTAGTGCATGAATATACATATCCTGAATTTGATGATAAAACAACGTCGGAACAAATTGTAGAATATAGAAGTACAGCGGCTTACGGTAACTACTATACTACAATTGTTAAATCAAATTATGCATATTCATATGAGTATGATGCAAATGGTAACATTATCACAATAAAAGCCACTGATGCTGATGGTATAACAATTATTCAATATAAATATGAATATGATAATCTTAATCAACTCGTAACTGAAATTGATTATGTAAACAAAATAAAATACGTTTATAAATATGATGATTATAATAATGATGGTATTGCCGATTATCATGCCGGTAACATTACTTCTAAAAAAATATATAAAATTGTGGTGGAAGACGATAAAGTAAAAGAGGAAGAATTACAAAACACCATTGAATACTCGTATGATGAAAGTGAAGGTTGGAAAGATAAATTAGATTCATATAATGGTCAAACTATTAAATATGATAATATTGGTAATATAACAGAATTTAATTGTGCAAAATTAAATTGGTCTGGAATCCAACTTGAATTATACACAATTGATGATACGGACAATAATATAACTAAACAAATAAGATATAGTTATAATGAACAAGGCTTAATACATTGTAAAACGGTATGGGTAAAACCGTTTGGTTCACTGGATGAATCATATCAACTATCAGAACAATATGATTATATTTGGGCAAATGGCCAACTTTCAAATCAAGTTTACACTAAATATGATAATGGAACTTCAACATCTTACACTATAAAATTCATATATGATGTTTTGAATTCTCCTCATGGATTTATTGTTAATGATTCAAAAACATATCTTTATTTAAAAAATATTCAGGAAGATATAATAGGAATTGTAGATGAATATGGTGATACTGTATTATCATACAATTACAACACATGGGGTGTTTTAACATACTCGGTTGACGAGTCTGATGAAACCATTGTACAACTCACTGAGGCACTACCATTGACATATCGTGGTTACTATTATGATTATGATTCAGGTTTGTATTACATTGAAAATAGATACTATAACCCTGAAATAGGAAGATTTATTAATGCTGACAGCGTCAATAATATAGTCTCAACTAACACGATTTTAGGTTTCAATGTTTTTACTTATTGTGAAAACAATCCTGTTACGCATTCACTTCATAATAAAAACACATCAGAATATTCAACCATTGCATCTAATTATTCATACAATAAAAATATTTCAAATAAAATAACAGGTTATATATACAACCAGGATAATGAAATTATATCATCACTTCGTGTTGGGAAAACCACAATGGGACCAAATGGTTGTGCTGTAGTTGCAACATACAACGCATTGTTAATGTTAGACAATAGAATAGAACTTTGTGATATTATTAGAGAATATGAAATAAACGGAGTCTCTATTTATGGTACTTCTGTTTTATATCCAGCTTTTATAGCAAGATTCTTCAAATCAAGAGGTTATGTGGTAACGGTTACATACAATGTAGATGATTTCGACAGTAATACAGTGAAAAATGCAACTGCAAATATTTTATATTACACTCAATCTATAACCGGTCATTATGTAGCTTTAAAATGGGATAGTTCACAACTTAAATATGTTGATTACAATGTAACTTCTAAAAATTCAAGAACTGATAATATCGGAACATCTATAAAAGACTATTTGTCTGGAAAATATTATAAAGGAAGAGTTTTGATTTCAATCTCAAAGAAAAATAATAAATCATAATTTACTCTGTAATTAACGCATTAAAGCAGTGTAACAGAAATAATATCTGACATATATCAAACATAACAAAATAAATCAATGTTCATTAGATATCCATCAGATACGCATATATGCCATACAACATGTCAACGCTCTTGAATCCAACGAAAAATTTCGTTGGATTCACTTTTTTGTCGTATTTTTCTATTTTTTTGCACTTTCGTTGATTTTTTACCAAGAAAATATATAAAATATACTTGATAACATTTATGCAAAATAAGGAGAGGAAACAATTATGAAAAGAACAAATAAATTTTTATCTGTTATCTTGTCAATATTAATGATAATGTCTATTGTCCCACTTACAGCAAGAGCAGCTGAACCAACATCAGGTACTTGTGGTGAAAATATTATATGGGAATTTGACGATGAGGCAGGTATATTAATTATTTCCGGTACAGGAGACATGTACAATTACACAGGTTATTATACTCCTTGGGAGAACTTTAAAGATAAAGTCAAGGAAGTCAATATAGCTTATGGTGTAACAAAGATTGGTAACTGTGCATTTTTCAGCTATACAAATCTTGAAAATGTATCCATTCCAAATAGTGTTACAACAATCGGAACAAGTGCATTTAATTGTTGCTCCAACCTTACAAACATAGTTATTCCTGACAGCGTAACATCAATTAATGATGGAGCCTTTTATTGTTGTTCAAGTCTTACAAGTGTATCGATTCCAAGCAGTGTAAAGACAATTGGAAATTCTGCTTTTTATAGTTGTTCAAATCTTGCGAATATTACTATTCCGGACAACGTAACTTTAGTTGGAATTTATGCATTTGAATATACTGCATTTTATAATAATGAGGCTAATTGGGAAAGTGATGTTCTCTATATCGGAAACCATTTATTTGCAGCTAACAGCACAGTATCAGGAGAATATGTGATAAAAAACGGTACAAAAACAATTGCTGATTCTGCTTTTTCAGGTTGCACAAGTCTTACCGGTGTATCTTTTCCAAATTCTTTAGTAACAATTGGTGAACGTGCATTTTTAGGTTGCTATAACCTCAATGATATTATTATTCCTGATAGTGTAACATTGATTGGTGATGAGGCATTTAATGCTTGTAAGAAAATGACAAGTATAACAGTTGATAGCAACAATCAAAACTATACAAGTGTTGATGGTGTTTTATATAACAAAGATAAAACCGTTCTTATCAAGTATCCTGAAGGAGATAATACAAAAACAGAGTACATTATCCCTGATACTGTATTAACAGTTAAAGCGTGGGCATTCCGTAATTGTAGCACACTTGATAAAATAACAATCCCTAATAGCGTAATAACAATTGGAGATAATGCATTTTATTACTGTCTCAGTCTTACTGATATAGTAATTGGTAAAAATGTAGCAACGATTGGTGAATGTGCATTTGATGAATGTAGCAACCTCAAAACCGTTTATTATACAGGAACATCAGCTCAATGGAATAAAATTTCAATAGATGATTCTAACACTTATCTTCTTAACGCAATAATCCATTATGATAGTAATGCTAGTGATTTTGCATATTCTGTAATTTCTGAAACAGATAAAACAATTATGATTACAGGATACAATGTATCAGGTCCTGTTAAAGAAATCGTAATTCCATCAACAATAGATGGCTATACAGTTATAGCGATTGATGAATATGTATTTAAAGATATAGATACATTAACAGATTTACAGCTTCCAAATACATTAAAAACAATTGGTAAATATGCATTCTCGGATTGCGATAGCCTTAAAAATGTAATAATTCCTAATAGCGTAACAACAATCGGTTTAAGAGCATTTTATTCATGTTCAGCACTTGAAACTGTTACTTTTGGTATTAATTTAGAAAGTATCGGTAATAAAGCATTTTATCAATGTAAAAAAATGACAGATGTTTATTACACAGGTACAGAAGCTCAGTGGAATGAAATTTCAATTGGTACAGATAATCTTGCTATCAATGATGCAACAAAACATTTTGAGTTTAAGCATGAAGATGAACCTGACGAATTTATTACAGGTACTTGTGGTGACAATCTTACTTGGGCGCTTAATCTTAACACAGGTGCATTAACAATTTCAGGCACAGGTGCTATGTATGATTATGAGTACGACAATGGTCCTTGGAATAATTATAGAAATGTGATTAAAAATGTTGTAATCTCTGACGGTGCAACAACAATCGGTAATTATGTGTTCCAAGGATGTGAAAATCTTACAAGCGTTTCTATTCCTGAAGGAATAACATCGATTGGTAATAGTGCTTTTACAGCTTCTGAGAACCTTACAAGTGTTACACTTCCAAATAGTTTAACAACAATTGGTATATATTCATTTGCTTGGTGTAGTAACCTTGAAAGCATAGTGATTCCTGAAAATGTAACAGAAATAGGAGAACAAGCATTTTATAACTGCGAAAGTCTCAAAACAATTTCAATTCCTTATAGAGTAACATCAATTAAAAACAAAACATTCTCAGGTTGTACAAAACTTGAAAGTGTAGTAATTGCTGATAGTGTGGAAACAATTGATGACTATGCTTTTTACGGATGTTCATTACTTAAAGATGTTACTTTTGGCAATAGCATAAAAACAATTGGTTATGAATCGTTTTATTTGTGTTCAAACCTTACTAATGCTGTATTACCGGATAGTTTGACAACAATTGAGGATTCTGCGTTTAAGTATTGTGTTCAAATGGCATTTGTTAAATTCGGTGAAAATATATCAACCATTGGATATGCAGCATTTAATCAATGTTCAGGACTTACAGTCGTCTATTATGCGGGTTCAGAAGAACAATGGAATACGATTTCAATAGGTGATTATAATACACGACTGACTAACGCAAAGTTCCATTATGATAACTGTGAAGGAGTTTATAAGGCAACTATAATTGCACCAACTTGTATGGCACAAGGCTATACTGCTCATACATGTGATTGTGGTGACACCTATCACGATACTTATGTTGATGTTGATTCAACAGGCCACAACTACATAGCAGAAATCACAGCACCAACTTGTATCGAAAGAGGATACACAACTTACACCTGTGAATGTGGCGACACTTATGTTGATGATTATGTTGATGTAAATGGACACACAGAAGAAATACTTCCTGCAGTAGTTCCAACCTGTACTGAAACAGGTCTTACAGCAGGTGTTAAATGCTCCGAATGTGGTGAAATCATTACAGAACAGCAAGAAATCCCTGCACTTGGTCATATTTCTTCAAACGCAGTTGAAGAAAACTATAATGCTCATACTTGTACTGAAAATGGTAGTAAAGATGTAGTTATTTACTGTTCAGTTTGTGAAGAAGAAATCAGCAGAGAAACAATTACTCTTAATGCAACAGGCCACGAAGATAACGATGGTGATGGATACTGTGATATGGATAATGAACTTCTCGACCCATCAGTAGAATGTGACCACAGTTGTCATAAAGAAGGTATAACAGCTTTCTTCTGGAGAATTATCAATGTATTCAATATGTTTTTAGGTTTAAACAAAATATGTTCTTGTGGTGTAGCACATTATTAATCATCATATTTAAAACGATAAATTGATATTATACAGTGTGATTGCACCTAATCCACTGATATAATAAAAGTCATCCTAAATGGTTCACTTCATATAACATAACACCACTTCACTCCGTTTAGGATGATGGATTTATAGGGAAATTAAGCACCACTACTTTTAGTATTGGTGCTTAAAATTATATTTTTATTTGTCACAAAATGATGATTTTTTACGATTTAAATATAATAGGAAAATATGTAAATATTTTTTACATACAAATCTAATGTTATGTATTTCTACATCAAAAACTATATATTAAAATTTGCAACTCACAATAACTATAAATTATTTATAGTTAAATTTAATAATATATGAGGGACTACTATGGAAATAATTCAACCTTTCAATACATCTTTGTCAAAAATCGATAATGATAGATTTACCAAATCGCAAACTAACTTGCTTAAACATGTAACTAATAAAGACAACTATAGAACAAACCAATATAAAGTATTCAACAATTTATCTATCAGCAAAAGTTATAATTCTCAAAACCAAAGAAGATCTTATTTTTTTGATTGCATTTTCAATCATGCTTCATTTAGAAATTGTGGTTTGACGGGTTCCTACTTTATTAAATGTCATTTTATTAACTGTGATCTAAACTTTGCAATTTTTGATAACTGCTATTTTGATAATTGCACTTTTGAGTATAATAATGCTCAAAAGATACTATCTGCTAGTTTTTGTGGAAGCATTATGAAAAATTCTTTTTTCAAAAAATGTGTTCTTGATGCATGTTCTTTAACAAATATTAGTTGCTATGGTACTACCTTTGAAACTTGCATTTTTGATAACATTATTTGGGAAAATTCAAAAATATGTGGTTGTATTTTCAATGACGTAAGACTTGATAATTTGAATATTGAATTTGTTTTATTCGATGGTAATACATTAATAAATACGCATTTGCCATTTGCCTCTATTCCCTTCTCGTTCAAATGTATAGATTATCTTAGGACAACAGAAGATCATGTTTACATAGATTCAGAGACCAATGCAGATGGAATAAGTAAAGAGCAGTATTTAGACTTAATTTCAGATTTGATTTGTTTTTATAGTTTTACAAATAATTATTTTCCATTAGCGAACATATATGCTGCTATTGGTGAAATTGATAAATCATTTGAAGCAATAAAAAAAAGCATCCATTTTCTAATAAAGCTTCATGAATATAGAACGCTAAAGTATATGAGCCAACTTATGACTTTATATGATTTTTCAGCTAATCAAAAAAATGAAGTTTATCAAATAATAACAAATGAACTATATCTTCAAAGCTTGTCACAAGAAGACAAACTGCTGAATGCTGATATATATTTATTTGAGATAAGGAATAATCTGCTTAACAATACGCAAAACGGCTATGTAACCTTTGAAATATATACTAATATCCCAAGTTGTGATTCAAAAACACTTGCATTCTTTATTGAGCAAGTTGAAGAATTGTTTTTATGGTGTTCCATTCCTAATACTCATTATTTGGAATATCGTCATAACTCGCCATATCAATTTTTACTATCTGTTTTCTCATCTCCGGAAGGTATAGTCGAATTTATTGGAATAATCTATCTTGCTTTATTAGGAATGGACAAATTTTATAATAAATATTTAGATACCAAACAGAAAAGATTAAATATAGAAAAAACAGAACAAGAGATAGTGAAATTGCGCAATGAAAACGAAGCAACTAATAAGAAAGAGAAAAAAACTGAATGTGCAAATATATATGAGAATATAAAAGAGCATTCCATTAATATAAGTGTGATATATCACAATGTTTATAATACTGACTTGACTAATTACGGAGATGGATTTCAGCATTTTTCAAACAAATAAACTATTTTATTGCACAAAAGATTTGTTGATAGAATCCGCTTTCTTTAGGGCTCAACCAAAATACTTTTGAGAAAGGTATGTCATGTGCAATCGAAAGTAACTCTGAACGAGTTATTGCCCATTGCTTGTATGTATTATGAAATAATTTTGGTTCTCCATTATTTGGGAGATCAATATAGAATTGATTAGATGTGCAAATATTATCATTCCAAGTCAGATGTCTTAATATAATGGCACTGCCATTTGGCGTTGTGTGATATCTAGTTGGATAAGCCCACATAGGTTTCTTAATCAACATCTCATCATAATCACGAAAACTTGCAATAAATATTCCACCAGTAAACAATCGATTATAAATGCTATGTAAGGCAACTGATATATCTTCTGGGCACAACAAATGATTTAATGCACTATCAATCGATATAATTGCATCAAACTGCTGTTTAAACGTATCCTCTAACTTTCTACAATCAGCAACAAAATAGGAAATTTTTAAATTTCTACTTTTGGATTCTTTTCTTGCCACGTCAATCTCTTTTGAACTAATATCAGACCCCACTATATTTAGACCTACTTTTGCAAGACTTATCGTTTGTACGCCAATACCACAAGTACAGTCTAGAACATTATGTACGTTTCTTTCAGCATATCGCTTAAATATGTTTTTGAGAATGGGACCTTCTGTTAAAATATCTTTTTCCCAATCAGGCAAAATATATTTGTATTTAGTGGCAAAATAATTATAATAATTTGTTGGCAAATGCGATATTTGGGAACTACTAATCCTATTGGAATATATGTTTTTTATTGAAATGCTTGTTTTTCCATCAGAAAGTATTACTCTCTCTAAATGGTCACTTTTAGAATTATATGACCAAGCATATGGAACAATACAGTCGTATAAACTTTGAATTTGAGAATTGTAATAATCATCTTTGCAAAGTCTCAATTGCAATTCTTGAAGTAAGGGAAGATTTGTTTGTTTAAAGTGGTAGTTTAGTAAAAATGACGAACCCTGAAATCTTGGATTAAATTCTATAAACATAATTTTTTCATCGTCTATCACAAAATCAATACCGCATACCCCTATATACTCGTTTTGAATTAGAATTGATGCAATTTTATCTATAAACTCATCGATCATATCTTTATGAGCAAGATAGATTTCATGTCCACTAATAAAATCTGAACCATTAAACATATAATTATTGTCAAATAACTGTTCTGAAATTGGAAATTTAACGCATCCACTTTTGTTACAAATGACTGTCATATTTAATGATAAAGAATTATAAAAATATGGTGAAATTATAAATGTTCTTTGATTATTAAGTTGTTCACATAATTCTTTGTTGTTTTCATCAATTATTATTGTTCCTTCTCCTCCTTCTGACACACAGTCTTGTATTATAAATGTATCATAACCGTTAAAGTGTTCTTTCATAGTTTCATAAGAACAATCTTTTTTGTTTCCAATAAAAAATGGAGGAGTTTGGATGTGCTTTGAACACATCCAAGTTCTCGACAATATTTTGTTATTCAAAAATTCTAACATATGTATTTCGTTATGTAGTATTAGATAATGCCTTAAATCAGAATGTTTTTTAATAATGTCATAACCCCATAGTTCATTGTATAGTAAGAATCTATAATTATTATTAGTTTTAATGAGTGCATATATCTTTTCTACAATGAATGATATGAATTCATCGTAATTAAAATCTTTTTTTTGTTCTTCTAGGAAGGCATAATTATTTCCGTAGTTCGAACCATAAATAGTAATTGTTCCTTCAAAAGACGCACTATTCATTAACTCTGATTCATATTTCCCAATCCAAATATACTTTTTCATATTCTATCCCAACAAGTCCTTTGTAATTTATTTTTTAATATAAACGTAAAACTTTTTTATTGCAAAAATTCACATACAAGTTCTTACAATAATTTATAGTTATTGTAAGAATAATAACAAAACACCTCATAATTTGATAAAATAGGATTTATCTTATCAAATTATGAGGTGTTTTTATATGGATAATTTAAATTTATATGCAGAAGAGTGCCTTTCTGTTATGAAATCCACAAAAAATATATCAGAGTATAGTAAACTTGCATATAGTTCTGATTTGAAGGATTTCATCAAGTTTTGTAATGGTAAAATTAACAACAATATCCTTGTTGAATATGTATCTTATCTATCACAAGACAGGCATTTGTGTGACACTACTATTAGTAGAAAACTAATAACACTTAAAATTTTTTTCGAATATTTGTACAGCAAAAATCTAATAGAAGAAAACTACTATCAAAATTGTCACTTTAAATTTCGCAAGGAACGAAGACTGCCAAAAACTTTAACAAAAAGTGAAATAGCCGAGCTTCTTAAAACTGCAGCAACAGAAAGAAACTCGGCTAAAAGCAATCCTGAAATTTTACGAACTTCAAGGAATTTGGCACTTATTGATGTTTTAATAAGTACCGGCATCAGAATTGGTGAAGCATCAGCGATTTCATTAGATGATATTATCGAATCTGAAAAAACTTTGCTTATTCATGGCAAAGGTCGTAAACAACGACTAATATACGTTTCTTGTGATGAAACTTGGAATAACCTTAACAATTGGCTGAATATCAGAAAAAAAATGAATATCTCTACTGATAAACTTTTTGTTAACCGAACTGGTAATCAACTTGGCATCCATGGTATTGAATATATATACAAAATAATCAAAGAGAAGGCTGGTGTTAACCTTTCCTCTACTCCTCATTACTTGCGGCATACATTTGCAACCAATCTATTATCAAATGGTGCCGATTTGCGTTCTGTACAAGAATTATTAGGACATAGCAGTGTCGCAATTACAGAAATATATACTGAAATAACAACACAAAGAAAAAAAGAAGTGTTGGATAAATATAATTTAAGAAACACATTATGAGAATGATATGCACCCCAAAAGTTAGACACTTTTGGAGGTGCATATCAATTTTGGTTATTCGTTTTAATATGTACTTTATTGTTGACACATGAGTATATTATTTAGTGTTACCCATATATTCAAGTGCTAGTTTCAATTCTTTCTCCAGTTCCGTATAGATATTACTATCATTGCTTACGAATTGAATTAGGATTGATTTTGCAATGTTATAATATTCTATAGCTTTGTTATATTTACCTTGTTTAGCATACACAAGACCTTTTTTGAAATGTGTTTCTCCAATATCATAATGATTATCTGGAAGAACTTGTTTATATATTTTTAGAGCCTTGTTATAATATGTAATAGCTTGTTTATAGCACTTGACATTATAATAGTAATACCCAAAATCTAGATAAGTTGTTGCTGTATATATGTGTTCTTCTCCCAATGTTAATTTTCGTATCTGTAATGCTTTGCGATAATATTTTTTAGATAGGTCATAATGGTGCCACAACAAATAGCTACCAGCAATATTATTATAGACCATGGCTATATCTGGATGACTTTTACCAAGTTCTTTTATTATAATTTGTTCAGCTTTCTTAAAATAAAAAACAGACTTTTCTGCAGACGACATCGAGCGGTATGTCAGACCTATGGAATTATTTAAATACGCATATGATATGTTTTTGTTACCAGTTGTCTCAAAATAAACCATTGCCTGTTTATAATAGTTAAGAGCATCAGTGAACATATTTTTATATTGATATGCTAACCCCAAACTGTTAAAGGCTTGAGAGGTTAATTCATTGATTAATCCGTTTAACTGCACATACTTTTCTGTAGCTTTGTGTCCAAATTTTATCGCATCATCGTAATTCCCGATATCTCTATATACATCCGATAAAAGCTTACTAATTGTTGCTTGAGACATTTCACTCAGTGTATGTTCGTCTAACAACTTGCGATACAATAAAATCGATTTTTCATAACAACTTTTATCAAAATAGTATCCTGCTGCAGCTAATGTTATATCACAAAGACATTTTTCTGTTGATAGGAAAGAGTTCAAAAGATTTATATTTTCATCAAAACTATCGGATTTAATATATTCACTAACATCAAAGAAAAGATCAGAAATTATATCATGAGTAGCTTTTAGATACATTTCAGTGTTCTTATAAATTATCTGATAAGGTGTGTATATATTTGTATCATAAGTGTGCTTGATTAAATCAACAAACACATTATAATTTATACCATAATAGTTCACAAAGTCTCTTACTGGTAAATCTACACCAATTCTCGAAAATGTTGCAATCCATTTAAAAGAGTTGGTCAAGTTAAACTTGTTGTCTACTATATTACTCCACATATCCCATGGCATTATAAAATTAACATTTATACTCTTCTTTTCTTTTATGGAAAGATTGTATTGTATTTTCAAATGCAAAATCAACTCTGCAATTGGGATGTTTTCATTTTTTATTTTATTTTCAATTTGATATAATACAGTGTTAAAATTATTCTTTTGAATATTACTCCATACGTTCGCTAAGTTTTTCAATATTTTTATTTTATGTTTATTAGGAATCGGGTAAGCTATAGTGGTATAATTTTTCAGAAAAGTTTTTTCTATTTCTTCCTCTGACAGTAAACAAATAAATTTGCTATATGTAATCCATGGTGTTAAAAGATTTTGAGTTGGAGAACATAGTTGATTCATATTTTCGATTCTTTCAGCACATACTAATCTGATGTTGTAACTTTCCTTCCATATTGATTGAAGTAAATCCACTGTTTTTTTCCCTTGAAAAAGATTATCTATAAAAATTATTGCTGGCAAAAAATTAGCATTTGCGTATTCGTTTACTTCATCTAGAAAATTAGATAAGCTTTCTTTATCATGATTGGTTATTGAAAAATCATGTAATTTCAACCAATATGAAGGTCCTCCAATTCTCGCATATTCCAAAGATAAACGAAATATTGTGCTCGTTTTTCCTTCACCTCCACGACCAACAACAAACAAATGCTCAGTAGCTTCAGATAGTAATATGGATAGGATATTATGTAGCTTTGGATCTACAACATCATAATTCCCACAAATAGTATGTGCTAATATATCATCACGATCATTAACATTATAATATGCTTGAACATATTTTTTTGCTTTATTTTCTTCTGACACATTCCTATTTATGAATTCTATTGTGATTGGTTCAATATTCCAACTATTAATTGTGTGTTTTATTGTATCAATAACTTTTTTTTCGCAATTTAGTGCAAGCTCTGTTTTGTCCAAAATGCAATCTATCTTCGCTTGCATCTTTTCCATACAAACAAAAGATTTATTTATATGTTCTCTAATATAAAATTCAAAAGATTCTTTTAAACTTACTTGCAATAATTTAAACAGTCGGCTCCTTTCGCTATTTGATATATCTTCATTAATTAGCAATTTATCAATAGTATAAGGTGAACCATTTTCTAATGCGTCAATAATACTATCAAAAATTATATTATCATACTCTGTTGGAAAAACTATATTATTATGGTCTGGTGAAATACTAATAAAATCTCTATACTTATCGCATACAACCGTAATTATGTTTCTAATTTCGTTTTTAAAATCAGTATATTCAGGACATTCTTTCTTAAATTTTGACCGTATATATCGCCATCCGTCCTTAACTGTATAACCACTTAAACCTAACCAGCTAAAAAAATCCATAGTCATCACCCCTTGATATCAGTTATTTTTATTATATCACAAATAAAGTAACATAACTACAACTCCTATAATTGATTTTAATGTTGTTTAAAACACAAATAAACAAAGTATAACAAGCAGTTATCCTTTATTTGATTATAATGCTTTTGTTTTATTTTCAACATTAATTGAATATTTTTTAAACAGTAACAAGTAGATTTTATTCAAACTAATTCATTATATGTTTATGTTTAATTTCAACCATAACTGTCACAATGAAAAATTTTCTATGATATATGTAAATATATCGAACATTTTTTAGCATCCCCTTTTTCATTATCTAAACTTAAAATAAACTTTCTATACTAGTCCACAATTAACTTTCTTTTTATAATGTCCAAACTTACCTTTTCTTTTTCAATATCAGAGAAACTACTAATAACCTTTTTCATAGTGTCTGCACTCCAAAAGATTTTTAGTTTTTCTTTGGTTCTGGTAATTGCCGTGTAAAATATACCATGTGTTATTCTTTCGGAATTGCTATATGGTATTACAATTTTAATTGAATTATATTCTAAACCTTGGGCTTTGTGAATAGACACAGCATATGCCAATTGAAATGGTACAATAGATTTCATGCGAACCTCTTCGTAGTCTTCATCTTCAGAAATATCTTCACTCGAAAACACACTGAATTTAATATGTGTAGACTTGTCTGTACGAGATACCACCGTTAAATCTGTTCCATTAATATCTCTTGCAGTTAACAAAATAGGAACATCAATTGTAAAAGTGAGACTGTTTGTATTACTCTGTATATCAACAATTGTTCCTTTAAGGTTATTGTATAACATAGGGAATCTTTTACTATCATTAAATAGGATAGGATCACCTACTTTATATTTCCACTCAAACCAATAAAACTCTTCTTTGGAAGGGTTGGCATCTTGAAAATAACTGTTTATACTATTCAAGCCAAACTTTCCATCATAATTCAAACACAGAACCACCTCATCATCGTCAGCTTTAGTAAAAATACTTTTACCTATGTTTTCTGAAAAAGGACCATCTATTACAAGCATTTCCGTGATTAATGGGTTAACAAAACGTACTGCTTCCCATAGATTTTTAATGCTTAGTTCTTGTGTCCTCCAAGTACTATTAAGTTCAACTATAGATTTTTCAGGCAAAATTTCTTTAGAATAAAAAAACCAATTTCCAAAATCAATTGACTCAATCTGATAAATGTCTCCCGCAAATACTAACAATGAAGTTTCATTTATTTTATTTAAAAACTTAATCATTGTTCTATTGTCAATAGTACTACACTCATCTACAAAAATCACATCATAATCTGAACTTGAAGTAGATTTTACAAACTGATCAATTCCACAAAATTCACTATTGTATCCGGAATTTTTTATTCTTCTTTTTAAGTTGTCTAATGCAGTGTGTGTTTTAGTTAAAAAAAGCTTACTTCTTCCTTCCATCAAATCCGAAATATAATTCATTAAGGTAGTCTTTCCTGTGCCCGCTGCACCGTAGATCATTAGAACACTTGAATCAACAAAAACACGTTTTAAGGCAGTTATCTTATTATCATCAACATCAACTGCTTTAATATTTTTAATATAATTATTATTTAATTGTTGTTGACCATCGTTACCATTTGATGTAAGTTCTAAAAGTTTCTTAATAATATCAACAGTATCTCTTACATATTCTTCCAAAAATACATATCCTTCTTCTTCAAGAATTTCCTGCCCTTGTTTTTTATCCCAATTCTTTAAAATTTTGTTATACTCCACAACTGTTTGTTTACTGTTTTCATATTCAATGTCCGCTTTAGAGTAATAAAGTTCCCCGGTTGAATCAATTAAATGTTTCATTCTAATGTAAGGTAAATATTGTATCCAATTCTTTGATCCGACGGAGCGAAGCACATCTTTAGAAATTGTTTTGCTATTGGTTTTGTGATTAGGTAAATTATATAGTATGGGGTTCAGTTCGAAAGCATAGCACCTTTTAGATAAATAAACATTAAGACTTTTTAATGCGTCAGTGCTATCTTCAGGAGTTATTTCATCTAGTAATTCTTCCCTCATTCTTATTAATGCATATCTTATTGTGTTCTTTCCCAACAATGTTGAGCGTCTGTTAAATGATGTGTGTAATATTAAAAGTACCTCCCTGTAATATGAGGTGTTGGTTTTCTCAAAGATTTGTGAAACCAATTCGTTAAAACGTGTATCACGAAAATCAATAAAATCAAGTAAATTTATGCCCGATTTTGTTAGAAATTCCATTAAAGATACGTATTCGCTATATTTAGAGTTTAGCTTTGTATTAATTTTTAATATTCTAGCTAATTTATTAAGAGAATAAGGCTCTATAGATACTTTCCAATTAGTTATTACTTTTATTTTAGACGGGTTATCCCATAAATTAACATCTACTTCAGCACAACCAACTTGAATAGAATAGTTTGAGGATATGTCCTTTTTTGAGTACACCGTAATTCTGTTATACTTTGTTGCGTATTTATCTGCCAGTTGGAGCGTTATTTCAAAATAGCGTTCAGACTGCACATAAAAAGCAACTTTTTTCTGTACGTAATATCTGTTTTGTTTTATTGGATTTCTAGTATTAATAACTTTTTCAATAGAAGATGCAATAAGCTTGTTATATTCTTTATCTTCTTCATTTATTTCTCTAGGAAAATCCTCAAGATTATCTAATACTGATAAGCGATGAATTTCATTCAAATAATTTCTTATTTTCCATAAAAAATCATAGTATTTTAACATTAACCGCTCATTCTGTCCTTCTTCAGGAACTCTAACGCCAATATATCTTAGCCCTTGCAAAAAAGTTGATAAAAACTTGGTTTCAATATTTGTTAAAGCTAATTCCCATGCAACACGAAGATTTACAGAATCATAAAATCTAAATGCATTTAAGATAAGTGTTCCTTCACATAAATCATTCAAATAAGTCAGTATCCACTTGGACATTTTATCACGAGTATAATGTAATAATGTCCCATCTTTGATTGCATCACTAATACTTTCGCATCGAGCCACTATTGATTTTATTATATCTTCTTTTGAATATTCGCGTGCCTCTAACTGTTTAATATATGAGTGATTGTCTGCTATGTAATCAAGTTTTTTTATAAAGTCATTTACTGACTCATCTGAATTTTCGATTTCATCATCAGAAGTAAAGTCAATTGTCATAGATTCATTGTTAAAATCGATTGAAGCAATAAAACTTGAAGAAATATATTTCCAAAATACTCGCTGTTGATTGCGTTTGTTTGGATTTAAAACAAGAAATAATATGCACGGGTCTAATGTAATTTCTTTAGCTACATAAGCAGGAAAAGCCAAGTTTTTTAATTGATATTTGATTATTCCTTCATCAGTAATTCTAACCGAATTTGTGCCTTTAATTTGAACAACAAAATTTTGTTTTGGCCTGCGTGATATATCCGGATTGGGAACAAGTTCAAATACACCGTCAATATTGGGCCATGTATCTCTGCTAGAAAAATCGTCGTTAATATTTCCGCCTAATGTCAAAAAGTTTCTAAGAGTAGTAACTGCACTGCAGTCTTCAACTGAACGTTCTGTATGTGTTTTTATGTGTTTTTCAATTTGCTCAATAGTGTTTTTCCTCATAAGAAGCCCATCCTTTCTTTTGTGCATTTTTGTGTTATATGTAAATTAAAACTAAATACAAGTTTCATATGTTCGTATAAACATACTATATTTGAAATTGATACTAATCAACAGCAAAAATACAAAAACGATTCAATTTTCGACAAAAACGCTTAATATTTGACTTAAAATGGTATTTCTAACCCGTAATGATGAAAAAGTTCCATATTAGTTTATACAAATTTATGCGTTTCTGATTTCACGATTAGGGACGCTTTTTATCTTATGAAAGAGGTAAAGTAATGAACGAATTTAAAATTGTATCAGTTAAAAACAAAAGAAAAAAATCACAAACTTCATGCAAACATAATGCTTTCCTTTTGATGAGAGCTTAATGACAATGCCGACAGAGTAACGAGCCATACAGAAATCCAGATGAGCCACAAATATTACTTTTTATATGTAATCTGGCATGCGCTCAATTTGATACATGTATTAAAACGAATAACATCATGAATGTGGTGATTTAACACTTGTGATAGTTTTATGTTTTATAAAAAACAATCACCTATAACTAGGTGATTGTCATATTAGAGAATATAATTATTATCACGTAAGCGGGAGTTCCACGCATGGTGGAAAGCATGAGATTTAAACCTATGTATTCTTATGAAGTGACGAAGTTTAAGTCCATTGCGATAAACCACTCTGCTAAATTTAATATATATTAATTGTTTGCTCTGCGTTTATTTTTCTTTTCCAAAGTTCAAAAATGCTTTTTTAAACTTTCTAACCTTTCTTTGTGAAGTATAAATAGTATATTTATTATTTCTGTATTTTAAATATACATAATCTTGAGTTACTTCTGTTACATAATTTAGATTAACGATATAACTATGATGTGGTCTTTTAAAGCATCTTGATGACAATACATCCTCCCAATAAGAAATATTGTAATTTGTTCTGATTACTTTCTTATCAATCAGGTAAAGAACAGATTCTCTATCTTCTATGGCAATATGCATTATCTCATAAGGATAAACTCTACAAATATCCTTATCACTTGTTTCTATCATCAATGGAGCATAATAAAAATCACTTTTGAATATTTCATCATTAAGGTTCAAATCAATGCAAATGCTCTCATAATCATCGTTCTCTGTTAAACTATATGGTATTTCATTTTTCTCAAGAAACTCTAAAACAATGGATTTCACTTTTTCATTACTATCTATATTCTTATCAATTGATACACCCATAAAAATCCCCAATTATATTTTTAATAACAAATGAATGAATAACTTTATCCTATATAACATAAATCGAAATTAAATAACGTTTTGTGACAAAATATTTGTATATTTTCTGTCACAAAACAACTTTTTCATACGATTATAATAATGAAGTGATGTTGAGGTGATTATATGAATAAAAAAGAAAAGAAAAGACTAAAAAGTCAGTTTGAGTATGAATGTTATCTTCGTGATAAACCATATTACATTATGATAAAATATGGTTTTTACGTTGCAATGCTTTTCACAATTATTACTTATGCTTATGGAATTGTATGTCTTTACATGGAATTCATTCTGCATACATTAATTGTGAAAGAAGTCATAATATTGATTCTCTTATCCATTATTTTTATTAGTGCATTAATGTTTACTATTGGAAATATTGTATTTGAGATAAAGTTTAAAAAACAATTAAAATAACAGTATTTTCAAATACACATCTCTTCTGACTTAGATTTACGCATTAATACAAAAAAAAACTCCGTTTGAAGCAAACAATTAAGTTTACTTCAATAACGGAGTCTTTTCTTTATTATATTATTCTTGTTTATAAAAGTTTAATGCATCTACTCTTACACCATTTTGAATAACTTCAAAATGGAGATGAGGACCGGTTGAATATCCTGTTGAACCACAATCTGCTATGACTTGTCCTTGCCTTACCTCCTGCCCTGCCGTAACATATAACACTGAACAATGGGCATAAAGCGTAGAATAGGTATCATCATGTTTTATCCTTATATAATAGCCACTGGTATTGTTCCAAGTTGCGGCAACGACGACACCATCTGCAGCTGCAAGAATAGGAGTACCAAGAGGAGCTGCAATATCTGTACCTCCGTGAGTTTTTATTTCACCTGAAATCGGGTCCACACGTGTACCGAATCTTGAAGTAATATTATGGTCGTGTTCAAACGGCCAAGCAAACATTCCTGTGCTAATAAAAGAACTACCGCTTTGAATAATCTGTCCACTTGCTCCGAGAAGTTCTCCCCATAAGTCAGAATAATCATCACTCATAAGTTCATCCAATAGTGATTTTTGTTCATCATTAAAATTATACAGTTGGGATACTTCATCCTTATTTAATTGAACAATTGTAACAATAAGAATTTTTTTTGTCACATAGGTAGTTGTTTTTATAGAATTACCATCGTCATCTATCGTTACTGAAGTTTCTGCAACAAGTTTAGGAACAACAACACCTGTCATAGTATTCATATCTTTCATAATATCACGGAGCAAATTCAATTTAACATCATCCAAAGTTACAACCTCAAGCGGATTATCGCCTGAGGTTGTTTTTACTGCATATACCGCCAAGACATCTTTCCAATTTATAGAAGTATTTCCTTGTACTTCAAGTAAATCGTAAGTGTAAGATGCTTTCATAGCTGTAAGATTTGCATAGTGTTCAGATGTGAGTTCAGATATTGCCATTGACATTGTTTTCTGCGTTCCTGTTGTTTCATCATTAGCAAGGAAAATTCCAAAACAAGTACCTCCAATAGCACCGATTAAACAAATGATAATAACAATTACTATTGCGGGTACACCACCTGCAGCAATAGCCGCACCTATGCTTTTTACACCTGTGACAACAGCTTTACCCGCTTCAATTATCACCTTTGTTGCAACCTTAATAGTCTTAACTGTTACTCTTGCCGTTGCCTGTGCTGTCTGTTTTGTTCTCTTTGCAATCTCGGCTGTTTTCTTTGTTGTGGATGCAGTTGTTTTCACCGTGTTCTTTGCGGTCTTAACTGTCTTATCAGCCCTTTTTATACCTTTTGCAGTTGTGTCAAGACTTCTCTTTGTTTGCTTTATCTTAGAAGCTTCATTATTTACTGTTTTAACCGTTTGTTTTTCTGTACCGACCTTTTTAATAGTTGCCTGACCTTTGGTTTTATGAACAATTTGCTTCCTCTGTCGAGGTTTCCTTATTTCGTCAACAGAAGTTTCCGCCTGTTGTTTAGTTTTAGGTGGTGCTTGAGTTTTTTCTTTAACGGTAGTTTTGTCTTGCTTACCTTTGCCATTGCCATTTTCTTTTTTAGTGTGAGTCGGTTTATTCTCATTCTGTTTTTGTTTGGGTTCAGTTTTTCTCTCTGCATTTCCAGGTTGTTTTTCTGATGGCTTTTCTTCAAGTTCAGGAGTTTCCTCATCAGGAGCAGATTTTTCTAAAGGTCTTTCTTCTGCCTTTTTCTTATTCTCTGCTCTCATTTCTTTAACTTTTTCTATTGCTTTCTTTGTACCCTTGCGAACTGCTTTTTCAGAACCGACAGCAACAGTTTCTAAACCTGATTTCATTACTTCTGTAATCTTATCACTCGAATACTGTTCAGGCGAAACATCATCACAGTGATTGATATTTTCATTAACTGTGTCTTTAGTTTTTACACCGATATTTTTCATTCGGTCACCAACATTAACCGCAACATCGTGAACCTTTACATCTTTGACTATTTCACGAGTCTTAATTCCCCTACTCATACTACTCACCTATTTTTGTTGTCATCAGCTTGTAGAGTTCCGTATTTTTTGGGAACTTTCTTTCAAAAGGAACGAGAGCAGAACCAACCTTAACAAGACCGTGACCTACCTCAACATTTGTAATGTGTGTCATCTGTGTTTCGCTAATCTGTAAAAGATTAGCAAGATCTTCTCTGTCTGTACCGCCCTGATTAAGCATAATAATAAATTCGGAGTTTGCGAGCATTGTTCGAGCTGTATGACTCTGTAAAAGGTCATCAACATTCTGTGTAATACCCGTACAATACGCACCGTACTTACGAACTCGTTTCCAAAGGGTGAAAAGGAAGTTCGCAGAGTATTCGTGTTGGAAAAGAAGATATATTTCGTCAATGAAGATATATGTTTCTCTGCCCTCAGCTCTGTTCTTTGTAATTCGGTTAAGAATACTGTCAAGAACTACAAGCATACCAATAGGCATAAGTTGACTACCAAGTTCAAGAATGTCATAACAGATAAGTCTGTTTTCAATGTTAACATTGGTTTTCTGTGCAAAGGTGCTATGCGAACCTGAAGCAAAGAGTTCCATTGCTGTCGCAAGTTCAGTAGCTTCGGGTTCAGGCTGCTTTCTCAAATCATTACAAAGGTCAACGAGTGTAGGAACCTTGCCTGTATAACCTCGTTTGATATAGTTCTTATAAACATTAGTCAAACAACGGTCAACGATTGATTTCTGAATAGCATCAATACCGTCTTTGCCCATAACCTGTTCAAAGAGTGAAAGCACAAATTCAGCCTTAAATGCAATAGGACTTGCACCGTCTGCATATTCCTTGTTTATATCAAGACAGTTGATATGATTTTTACTCTTTGCCGAAAGTTCGATAACCTGACCGCCCATTGCTTCAACAAGAGCAGAATATTCTCTTTCAGGGTCGATAATCATAACGTCAGCATTGGTTGAAAGAAGAAGGTTTACCATTTCTTCTTTTGCAGTAAAAGATTTGCCTGAACCTGAAACACCGAGAATAAAGCAGTTTCCGTTAAGCAGGAACTTTCTGTTGACGATAATCATATTCTTTGAGATAACATTTACGCCTTGGAATACACCGCCATCGTGCTGAATTTCCTGAACCTTAAAGGGCATAAAAACAGCAAGGCTCTCTGTGGTAAGAGTACGCCTTGCTTCAATCTTATTTATTCCTATTGGTAATGTGGCATTAAAACCATCTAATTGCTGATATTTAAGAATACCGAGCTGACACATGTGTTTTCTGCCTGTTGCCTGAATTGCTTCTGTATCGCTGTTAAGTTCTTCAAGTGTATCGGCTGTGTGCATAACTGTGATAACAACCTTAAACATCTTTTGGTCACGGGTTGTAAGGTCATCAAGGAATTCTCTGATTTCCTTTCTCTGCTGCTCCATATCATAAGGAATAACAGAAGTGTAGTTGTTGTTTGCGTTCTGCTTTCTCTGATAGTTTGCGATATTGGTTTCAATACCGAGTGCCTGTCTTTCACCAAACTTCTGTGCTTCTTCTGTTGATACCGGGATAATATCAAAGTTAAATATCATATTTCTGTTTGTGTCCGTAAGTTCCCACACAACGCTATCTTTGATATATGAGGGATAATCACGGATAAACAGAACTCTTCCGAATCTGTCACCGATTTTGAAATAATCTGACTTAAATTCAAAACCGTCAGGTGTGATATAGTCTTTAAAATTCTGTCCCTTCTGCATCGTATCTCTTAAATCAAAATGATAATCTGCTGACTCTTTAGGTCTGCAGAAATCGTGAATAATGCGAAGACTTTCCGTTAAATCAAGTTCGGTACACTTTGAACCGAGTCTTGAAAAGTGTGCAATCAAATCTGCACCTACACGGTTAAAATGACTTCGTGCTTCTTCAACTGTCTTTTTCTGAATTGTGAGCGTTACATATTTATCCTGAACAATGGCATTTGCTCCGTTTGCAATCATTGTCAGCATATCATTGATTTCTTTACGATACTTGTCCTTATCATCATTTGCCTTTTCGAGAAGAGCAATTTCCTTAAGCTCTGCCTTTTTTAGTTTTCTGTTGATAATAGTAATCTGACTTGATATACCGTTTTCAAGTGAGTTCAAAATCTCACTGTATCTAAGGAAGTTTGCTTCTTTATCTTCCTTACTTGATACCGCATAATTTATATCGGTAAACCTGAATGTTTTTGAATATCTGTCTTTGCCTGTCATAAAGATACCGTCAGAATATACAGCATCAATTTTAATGACATCCTGAACAGACTTGGAGACAGACATTCCATCCCCAAATAAGTCATCGAGTCCTGTTTTCTTTTTTATGCTTCCGATTAGGTCGAACATCGTCACCATTCCTTTCCATATTGTCATAATAATTTGTCGAGATGAATTTCAATTCTCTCGGCATAAGAATTTCACTTTTAAGATAAGTGAACAAAACCTTTTCAGCCGTCATTCCGTGATACTTGAAAAAGCCGAGGGTTGCAAAAGGAGCTGCACCTACAATACACACCCAACTGAGTGTTTCAATACCGAAGAACGGTTTAAGAAGAAAGTACAATCCTACTGCAATACCGCAGGCTAAAACCGAGAATACGAACTGACGGAGGTTAAGACCGAAATATACCGCTTCGCTATAATCTCGTATTTCTCTGTTAATTTTTACTTCCAATAACAATCCTCCAATCTAAAAGAAAAAGCACCACCGAAGTGATGCTCAAAGAAAATAATATTTAAATAAATTGAGAATAATAAACGGGCAAACAAAATATGTCCTTATCCTTGCTAAAGTCCTTAGTATAAATTAGGTACTTATTCAGAATCCTGGAAGAATATTTTTCACAGAAGGCATCTATTGATTTATGAGTTCTGTAATTTGATGATTTAACTTCAATAGGACAAATTTTGCTTTTTCGTGTTATTAAAAAATCTGTTTCATAACTATGTCTTGAAACTTCATTTTTTATGGTATGATAAAACAACTCGTTTCCGTTTGTTGTTAAAATCTGAGCCACAACATTTTCATACAAGTAGCCGAGATTTGCACCTAAATTATCACCTAAAAGTTTTTCGTAGATAGTATTTTCAGTAAAATCACTATCTTTGAACATAAGCGTTGTAAAAAGACCTGTATCGCAGATGAAAAGTTTAAACTTACTTAAGTCTTTATTATTTGCGAGACCTACATTCGGGTCATTTGCATGATATGATACAAGAACGGTTTTTGAGTCTTTCATTTCTGCAATAAGTTCAAGAAGACCCTCAGCTCGTTCATCTGACAAGACACTTGACACCTGATATCTTGCGGCGTTTTTATTAAGCTGTGCGGGGATAGCATCAAAAAGCATAGAAGCCTTACCTGTCGGGTCTATCTTCATAAAGTCATCTGTATAAAGCTTCAGAATATCTCTTTTTACTGCATCTACCTTTCTAAAATTATTTGTTTCTATATATTCACTGACAGCTTGTGGCATACCACCAACCAACATATACAATCTGAAATCACGCATAAGTTTTCTGTTGAGTTGCTCTCCGACACCCTTATTGCTTTCAAAACATTTTCGCATAAGAGGAACTGTAGTTGTATCACCAAGAGCCCAACGAAATTCTTCATAATCCATAGGATACATAGAAATTTTACGTTCTTCACTAGGAATCAGAATATCCTTTACATTCTTTTTGATTGATATAAGCGAACCTGTTTCTATATAATCATATCTATGGTCTTTTACAAGTGATTTGATTGCCTGACGGGCTTTAGGGCAAAGCTGAACCTCATCGAAAATAATAAGTGATTTTCTCTCAATTAAATCTTTTTTATATTGCAACTGTAATTGAAGAAAAATATAATCAAGGTCAGAAATATCTTCGAACAAATCCTTTACTGTTTTTGATGCAGTTGAGAAATCCACGAGAATATATGTTTCATACTCGTTCTTTCCAAATTCTTCTGCAACAGTTGATTTTCCTATTCGTCTTGCACCTTCAATAAGTAGAGCTGTTTTACCATTCGATTCTCTTTTCCATTCCAACAATTTGTCATAAATTTTTCTTTTAAACATACTCAACACCTCGAAATCGCAAATTCTGTTATTTTGATTATATGCAAAATCGCAAATTTTATACTGCAATTATACCACGAAATCGCAATTTGTAAAGTGCTTTTTTACAATCCCATCATTTCTTTAACTACTCTATCACTCATTTTGACAGTACCAACAAGAACAATCATATTGAATATAAGCTCACCGACATAAGTCCATACCTGATTTACTGCCGCCGCTGTTTCATCAACAACAGGTGGTGAAGCAGCAAACAATGAGAAAATTATGCAACCAAGTACAATTATTGCACCTTCCAAACAAACTGCAGCATAAGATTTAATAAAACTCTTACCGACACTTGAAGATGGCTCTCCCGAAAATGAAGCAAGAGGAACCGGAGCAATCGCTGTATAAAGATATATCTTAAAGAATCGTCCGTAAACTGTCATAATCATAATGAATGAAAGTACAGTTATGAACAGACTACCTATAAGGGTTACTGCCCATAGAGGAACACTTTCCCAAAATCCACTTTCTTCAATAGCTTGAATAATTGAATCCGGTAAAACAGTTTCTTCAATAGTTGCAAGTCCCGATGTTGCCATAATCTTTGCAACTATCCCCTGCACAATATCAAATAATGCCATCATCAATTCTAGACCATAGTCGATAGATGCCTTTGCAAGAATAAACCTTATAAACATCTTTAATGCTATTTCAGGTCTTTTCATTTCTGCAAAATTTCCACAAGTTTTCATAACACCTACAACAAAAAAGAGCACTAAAAGCGAATAACCAATCGCCTGTAGTGCTCCATGAATGTTTATAATAACATTCCATATTGTACCATCTTTAAATTCTTCGGGACTTTGAGTAATGAGAAGCCATATTTCACTTAACTTGTCATTCCAAGTTGTGAGTGCATTTTGCAAATTTTGTACTACCCAATTACTTGATTCTTCCATTGATTTCCCCCTTATTTTTTATTTTTCTTGCATTATATAATCATTGTTGATATAATTAGTTATATATCAATGGGAAAGGATTACATCTAATGACTTGGACAAACAGACCAATCAAACAAATTTTAATGCTTCTTAACCAAGCTGAAATGTCCACATCCAAAGAAAATGAAAAGGCTATTTTAAATTCTGCTCTCCCACTGACTAACTATATTGTTGATTCACATCAACGAAAAAATTATAAAGAATACATAATGAATAAACTTGCCCGTTTAAGATAAAAAAGACCGTTTTTGACGGTCTTTTTTAATTATAACTTATCAGGATTTAAAATTAATACTCTCCTACCCTTTTTTTTGCATATTCTACTGTATAGCTTGTCCCCGATTTCTTTCCATTCCACACAGCCATAACAATATCACTGTTGTCTACCATATACTCATTTCTTTCATACATGCAATCATTAGTATAATCTTTTTGTAATATGGTCTTTTTATCGCACTCATTAAGGATGTTATAATATCTTTGTTTAAACGATTCACTCCATCTGTCGGACTGACTTTCACATGGAATGGCACACTCTAATGTTATGTTAGCATATTCTTTTTTTAATTCTAAAACAATCTCAGCACATATCATGTCTACACCGATAGCCATGCCTGATATGAAATTAATTGCAAATTCATTTTCAATCAGTTGACATATTTGTATCTTAATAATTTCCTTCATTTTTATGCATTTAGGATTTGTCTCATCAAAACCAAAGGGTAAGTTTTGAGACCTATGTCCTGTAAACATAACAGTTTTTTCAGGTTTGTTCATTTCATCACCCATTCCACATCGTGAGTGTAATTATATCATTGCTATTTCGCAAATAAAACAAACTATTATTGTACAATCACACTCCAGGTTGGAATTTTTATATATTTTTTCTTACTATCCTACAATCAAATCAAGAATTTCTTTTGCAAAGGTAATTACAATACCACCGGCAACCGTAAGGAAGCCGTTAGCTCTCTGCGAAGGGTCATGTGATTTGAGAGAAAGACCAACCTGAACAATACCAAAGCCAAGGATAATGAGACCTACAGCTCTGATAAGGCCAAAGATAAATGTGGAAAGATTGTTTACAACAGCTACTGGGTCATCTGCAGCAAAAGCAAATACACTACATACAACAATCAGTGCAAAACAAAGGATAATACCTACATAAGCCTTAAAACCTTTTCTAACCTTACCCTCCAAAGGAGCTTTATTCTTTTTGATTAAATTTTTACTCATTTTTATTCCTCCAATTCCAATAAATATTCTTCAATTTCTTCGCTTGAATAAATATCAACATCTACTTCCGATAAATCTTCGATGTTGATATCTTCACAATCATCATAAAAAAGTTCATAGTTTGAATAATCATCAAAACCATGAACATAATTTTCACCCTGTCCGTCAGTTGTATCTTTAACATTAGGGTGTTTTAAAATATCATACTTTAAGTCTTGAACAGGTCTTTCACCTCGAATAAAAAGAAGTGCGTATTTGTTATCGAGCATTCTAACTTCATCAGGTGTTAAAAGTTCTCTACCTGCCACTTGATAGTTGATTGAATAACTACCGTTTCTTCCTCGTGATTGCCCATAAGTGTTTGTATCAATAGTTTCTTTACCCAAGAGTTTCGAAACATATTCGTGTGTTGATTGTTCATTACCACCAAGATACAAGAACTCGTCACAGTTACCTACAATTGACTCCCATTGCTTTTCAAACAAAGCTTTAAGCTGTGCCATATTCTGAATAATGATTGATACTGATATTTCACGAGAACGCATTGTGGAAAGCAATTTATCAAAATCATCAGGCAATGCGATATTTGCAAATTCATCCATCACAAAATGCACATGAACAGGAAGTCTGCCACCGTGTACGAAGTCTGCTTGATAATACAACTGCTGAAATAATTGTGTGTAAAGCATGCCAACTATAAAGTTAAAACTGGTATCATTTTCGGGTATAAGTGCAAATACAGCTGTCTTCTTATCCCCTATTTTGTCAAGTTCAAGTTCATCCGTACAAGTCATACTTGCAAGAGAATTAAGATTAAACTTTTCAAGTCTTGCAAGGAGTGTAATCTGAATGGATTTCAATGTTTTTGCAGAGCCACTATGATATGAACGATAATACTTAAGAGCAATATGGTCAGGTTTTTCTTTTTCAAGTCTATCGAATATATCATCAAGTGGACTTGTAATAATCATATCTGTCTGTTCTTCAGGAATGTCCCCTGCTCTAATAAGGTCAAGAACCATTGAAAAGTTTTGTTCTTCAGGTGGTGCTTCATAATGAAGAAATGATACGAGTGCCTTTAATAACATACTTGCAGCTTGGTCCCAAAAAGGGTCATTACTCTGACTACCTTTTGGAGTTGTATTCTTAAAAAGATTAGTAACAAGTCGTTGAATATCATTATCATTATGAATATACACAAATGGATTATAGCAATCACTCTTATCCATATTGATTAGGTCAAGCACTTTAATGTCATAACCTTGTTTTTTCAGCATATTACCAGTATCACGAAGCAACTCACCTTTAGGGTCAAGAACAATAAAAGACGTATTCGCTTGCATAATGTTTGGTTTTGCATAAAATCGTGTCTTACCAGCACCCGAACCACCACACACCAAAACATTAAGATTTCTTCGATGTTGTCTGCCGTCAAGTCCTATTGATGTATTTTGAGTAAGAACCTTGTTTTTGGAAACTTCCTTATCCATATATTTCTTCTTTATAGTATCTGGTTTTCCCCATTTGGCTGAACCATGTTCTTCTCGTCTTCTATAATTTTTATCATTTGATATATAAATTCCAAGACCAAGAACGTACGTCATAATGAAAATGAGGACAGTTTTTAAGCTGTCCTCACAAATAGAAATATTAAATGGATTGCTAAAAGCAATTGATAAGTTCTTAATTATATCTACAAGTCCACCATCAATATACGGAGCTACCAACAAACCAAACCAAATTACAGGAATCAGACCACAAGAGTAAAGTATGAGATTTGTTTTAGAGAATTTATCTGTCCTCACGGTCAAACCTCCTTTTTCTTTGATTTGGTGCATCAAGTATTTTCATCAAAAGATTGTCGACATCTTCCGTTGGCTTTTCTTCCTCAATTAACATATTACGAAATTCGTTAATGCCATTTATCATCAAATCGTGTTCAAAGGGGTCCACCACTATTACTCTTTTATCAACTCTCATACAGAACACACCACCTTATCTGTCGTTGTGTTCTTTATTCTTTGTTTCAATAGCTTTGTTAATGGTATTTGTAATTGTGTTAGCGTGGTCACGAACTTGTGAAAGTTCTGCTCTCTTTTCTTTCACATTAAGATTAATAAACTTATCACTTACACCTATAATAGGTTTTGGCTCAAAACCAGCTCTTGAGGTTGTAATATATGAAATAGCTTGTGCTGAGAATTCAAGATTTTCTCTATTGAACTCACCCTTATCAAGTCTTGCAAATGCAATCTCTTTTGAAAGAGCACGAACAATTTCATCCCCTTCCAATCCCTGTCGAATAAAAATCTTCTTTGATTCAGGTTGGTAAATTGCGTTTACATTTTCAGGAAGTTGGTTGCTGATTTCAACAGGAACAGGAGAAGTTGTAATCATTGCCTTTACCACTTTACGTGCATCAGGAACTTTTGCTTTTTGTGTTCTCGGTTTTGCATTAGTCTGTGAAATATCAAAGACTTTTTTTGCATTATATGGAACTATTGTTTTCCCTTCATCATTCGTGTATTCTTTACCGGGTTCAAGAATAACAATACCTGACTCCCCTTTTTTAATAAATGCGTGATTCTTCTGCCATGTTTTCGAATCACAAAGTCTTGTTGCATCAGGATTTTGGTAAGCAACTAGAAGCGCATTACTTACAGAGTATCTGTTAAATCTGCTTTGCACATCAAGATATGCCATTACAGAATCCGGATTATTAAGTTCCTCTGTTGCTTTTTCAAGCATTTCATAAGCCAATGCACGATTTTCATTTCTCTGTTTTATCCAATCTTCTTTTGAAAAAGGCTCCATTGTTGTTTGCTTTTCATTTCCAAAAAGTTCATCGATTTCTGCCATTTGTTTTAGCTCCTTTCTTTTTTGTTTTTAATTTTTGTTGAGTAATTTTTTCATTTGCTACATTTTTTCTTTCTTCCTTTATTTCATTAAGTTGCGCTCTTACTGAAGGTCGGGAAGCTTTTTCATCCCGTGTATGGCGTCGGATTTCGTTGATTCCGGAGGTAGGCTCGGACGGACGGGATTTTTCCGTCTTCGCCATAGAGGGGTTTTCAATCTCACTCTTTTCTTTCTGTTGAGGTTTAGCAAAGAGTTCATCAATAAACTTATCCTCTATACTCTTTTCAGGAATCTGCTTTTCTTTTGGTTTCTTAATATCACCTTTGGCTTTTTCAAGACTAGCACGAACAGTTGCTTTATTATTTGCACCTAAATTAAATCTTTGGAAAATACGATTTACTTTTGGTGCATCTTCTGCACGAACCATAATGTCACATTTTTCGTCTTTTGATTTCCTATCATTAAGAATATGGTACATTACGCCATATTTTTTTGCCTCTTTGCAAAATTTCAACAATTCCTTTTTATCAATCTCAAAGACTTTAATAGGCTTTTTAGATTTTAACATAGTATTAAGTGATGCCTTACCTTTTGTCCTTTTTGTGTCTTTGAGAGAGGCTAATATGAGCTTAACAAGTCGTTCTGCTCCATCCATTGACATCTTCCCTGCAACCTCAACGCCTTGTAATGTCATTCTCACTATTTGTTCTGCTGCATCGCCTGAAGCGTTCATCTACACTCATCTCCTTTCGTTCTTTATCATTCATAATTTTATTTATTTTCTCTTCAATTTTAGGTTCAGTATTCTGAATCCTATCACATATACGAATATCTTTTCTTAAGATTTTCATTCGTTCTGAAAGAGTTGAGATAGCATTCTTTATTTCAGCAATTTCTTTCTCATCACTATTTCTTATTGCAACTTTTAATTTGTTACGAAGTGCTTTTCGTCCGTCATCACACTCTTTTAATTCACTTTCACATGATGACTTATATTCGGTTAATTGTTCAGAAGTTTCAATATTATTGCCACACAAAAGGTTCTGTTGTTCAATGAGTTTATCGAGTTTTCTCATTTCATCAATAAGGTATTTATCTATCTCTCTGTTTGTCTTTGGATTTGTCCTTACATACTGGACAACTGTTACAAAAGATACATAAATCTCTTTATATGTCGGTTCAATAAGTGGTACAAAAAATTCCTCAACAAGATTGTCCTGTTGAGGAATTTCAATACTATATTTTTTCCATTTTGACATAATGCGTTCTTCAATACCAGCAACCGTATAATCTTGACCAAGTGTTTTTAATCTTCTTGGCCTTTCAAAATTAGGATGTGATATTGTTGGATATTTTCGATTAAAATTAAATCTATATCCAAGTTTTTTCATTTCAAAATAAAATGCTTTTGTACTCGTTGTCTTCAAAATACATTCATCAATATCTCTTTTTATTATTGAATCTTTTGTCCATTCGCCCTTCTTTTCTGCCATATACAAGTCGTAACTTTTATGACTTCTATTCTTTGATTCTTTAATTACAGATAATCCATATTCACGACACAACTCATCTGACTTTTCTCTTAACAAGCGATAACTTTCTCTGCACGCATTATATTTTTTACCATCACAAAACGAAACAGAATTTATGACAAAGTGATTGTGAATATGTTTCTTATCAATATGTGTTGCAACAACAACTTCATATTTTTCTCCCCACATTTTTTTGGCAAGTTCCACTCCTATTTTATGTGCAATAGTTGGTGTCACTTCTCCCGGTACAAAAGACTGATAACCATGAAAAGCTGCAATGCCATCAGTCTTTCCAAACCGTCTTTTAGTTTCACTCATATGCAATCTTGCTTTTTCCTCATTGCAATTTAATGCAGTTACATAATACTGTTTTTCTGTTTTATAGTCTTGCATTGCATAATCCATAACATCTCGAAGTGCTTGTAAATCTTCCTCGGTATATAATGTTTTATCTGGATTAGAAGCATAAGAAATAACTCTGTCAATTCGTCCTTTTACACTCCAAATTTTAGTTGTAGCCATTACTTCTCAATAGTAAATGCTGCGTTAATTTTTTCTTCAACTACCCATAATCTATCAAGAATTTCTTTCAATTCTGTTTTATTAATGCAACCATAAATATGAGTGTATTTAACAAGTTGATTAAGATTATTTCCTACAGCACGAAGTTCTTTTATTAGTTCAGGATAATTAGGACTTGGAGCCTTTGGTGGCTTATATCCTTGTGTGAGATAGCGAATTAGATTCGACTTTGGCAAACCTGTTTCTTTACACAAACTACAAAAGTAACGATATTCCTTTTCATTGAAATAGACTATCACTTGTATTGGTCTATTTCGCATTATATCAATCCTTTCCTTATTATTTCTTCAAAAACAAAGCAGCTATATTTAAAGCAAATGCAATAAATATAACTGCTATTAATAAAAATAAGTTGTTTTAAGACATCCTTATTCAATCAGGGTGTTAGGGGTGATAACCCCTAAAAGACGGATTTGACTATTCAAATCCAATGCTTGCTAAAACTAATGCCACAGGCATAATTTTTTACAACATAATTCATTAAGCAAAAATCACTCGCAAATCTTTTACAAATTGTTTTGCATCTTCTTCATCCCAATTATGTAAATGTGCGTTTTGATATTTAGAATATTTCTCGTCGAAAACATCAATAAGTCTTGCTTTTTCTTTTGACTCATTATAAATCTTATCAAGAAAGCCCTTCATAAAATCTAAAGGATTGTTTTCTATTTGATTCGAAGTTTGATATGGCAAATTTAACATCCTCTCAATAGAAATCGCATAACTATGAGCATTATACATTACCGTTCTACCTCTTTTCTTGTCGCAATAATTATCATTTTTAGAATAAAAAGCATTTATCATATTATACAAAATGTCAGTCCTTAACAATTTTACTTACTAACCCCCATTAAAAACTTCTCTAATTTTTCTAAAAGATAATCTGTAGCCTGTCCACTTCCTAATTCAAGCATTTTAATTAGGTCATCGTTTGTAACATCAAGAATTAATTTTCCATGTTCTTTTAAACAACCTTCAGCCGCAAATTTAGCCGATTTAGAAAATCCTTTTCGAGATATAATAATAGCAACATTTCTTAGAGCAGCATCGAACAGATATTTTTCAGTAATGTAAATCAGATTTTGGTCTATTTCCTTGGAATAGTTTTTAAATTCAAAAACTACAAAATGAGAATTATAATGTTGTACCAACATTTGCCAAAACGGGTGCATACCCTCTTCATTATTCTGATTTATTTTTAATGAACCAATCAAATCCATTCTAAAATATTCATCTTTTGTTTTATACTGATTTCTTAATTTGTTAAAATAGTTTGCCTCAAAAAGAGTGCGAAGTATTTCTTCACAAATATTCTCATATTTGCTCGAATGCTTTTTACCTGACTTACAATCATTGAGGCGTTGAATAAGCTCGACAGTTTTATCAGCTTCTTTTTTTGTTTCCACAACAATTTTGTTTTCCAAAATTTGTTCTTGGGAAGATTCTAAAAATATTCTATATAGCTTTTCTTCTCCAAAGGGTTGTCCTTTTATGTAGTCGATAGGGAAATATGTAATTTGAGATAGTTGTTTCAGTAAACTAGGTTCATTCTTACTATAGTACACTAAATTCTCTATATCCCAAACAATTATTCTATATCTCTTGAATATCTCTTCTTTTTGAAAACTAGGTATCTTACTTAAAACTACCAGCAATACTACATCATTTTCCAAAATATCTTGCTTCATTTTCTGCAATACAATAGAGTTTAATAGTGAATTAGCAACAGTTGGAGAAACAACTTGACTTTTATAAGTTTTACATACAACCCATATTTTGTGTTCATCCTTTTGAAAAATCATATCCCATCCTTGGTCCTGCGTATTAGGATAAAAACCAGTTGGGATGCAATCGAACTGTTCCAACAATCTTTTAACAAACAATTCTACCGTTGGAGCAAATGCTTTCGAGTCCATTGCGGGAGTCAAGATTCCATCTTTAACAGCATCCTGATAACTATATGTAAAAACCGTATCATCGGTTTTAAACAGCGTTTTTACATATCCTTGAAATACAATTATTGTTTTTCCTTTTCCATAAATAAAATCATAACACCTATTTGTTACTGGAACATTAAACACTATCACGTATTTATATCTTTCGTTAATTTCATCAGCGTGCTTAGTAACATATTGAGCCGTTTTAATATCAATTGATTCTTTGTTGATATTTATTAAATTTTCATATTCATGAAAGAGTATATTATTTATATGTTCCCTAGTACTAACAGAATTTGTGATAATTAATATTTTTTGGTCCATTAGACTTAACAGATAATCTACTGTTTTTGCCATAACCAGGCTGACACCTGTACCTGTTTCCATCTCAACAGTTATGTGCCTTTGCTCATTGTTTATTGCAGTTGTGATAGCATTTATGGCTTTTATCTGATGTGGTCTTATTTGATCTATTTTCATTTTTTTCCGCCTTTTATTAGATAATTTTAAAACTCAAAACTCGGTATTTTTGATTATCTTATCATCTCATCTAAATGGATTATTTCGAATTTCATCTGGTTTAACCAAAAAATATTCAGGATATTCCATCAACGGTTCTGAAGTTACAAAACGATAACCTACTACCCAATCTTCTGGCCAATCTTTTGGAAGAACAATTTGGTCAGCACCACCTTCGAGAACTGTACCAGAATGAAGCGTAACAGGACCAACAACACCTACATTGATTATTGTTCCTTTAGGTACAACAATCTTTTCTTCAATATACAATGCATTTTTCCATTGTGGGTCCAAAGCTAGCCTCAATTTTACATCAATTCTTGACTCAGCAAACTCAGTTGTCGCAAATGAACCTCTTTGTCTTGCTCCACCCTTTCCAGATGGTGGGACACCATAAACACGATATAGAACTATATCTTCAATTACTTCATATGTATTGTATTCTTTATTTTTAAAAGTCTCTATTAGGTTTAGTGGAAGGGTTTCTTTGTCAACAAGTCTTATATTAGTTTCATCAAGAATTGTCCTATACATTTGATTTGTATCTCCTGATTTAAAAAATAAACCAAGTTTTATAAGTTCTTTAATATCCAACTTATATTACCACTCTCTTTAAAAATTTCGTTAATCTATGAAATCATAATCCCTTGATGCCTTCAAATAGTTTTGACAATCATAAATATCTTCATATTCATGTATATAGACTGGTTTCGTTAGTTTAAATGCTCTTGTCAAAATTGAGCAATACGGAAGTTTTGCAGATTTTTGTTGTCCACTAGTTGGAAATACATAATTAAACCCCATTTCAGAAGCTTTAACTGATGCACAAGAAAAATATCTAATTCCAATTAATTGGTCATAATTTTCGTATTTCTGTGAAGAAATCTCGCTACGAACCCATTGCATTAGCAACTGTGGAATTATATATTCTGCAGCAAATGGGTCGTTCTTGTTAGTCCTTATATAAGAACTTGCCGCAATAAGGGGGTACCAAAGTAAATATGCCGACCTAACTTCTTTATCTTTTAACAATCTGTAGTCAATACGACGTTTTGTTGTTTCATTATTTACCAACTCAGCAAAATCTTGTGGCTTTACTCCCAATTCAATAACACTGATATTAGTATTAGAATACTCTATTGTTCTCTCTAATTTAAAAACAGATGCTAGCACAAAATCGTATTGTGGATTAACATGTATTTCTTCACAACACAAGTCTAAACATGTTCCTAAATATAAACTTGGATAACCAGCTATACTATATCTGCTCGTGGACACTCGTGAACGCATAGTATACGGTGTATGAAAAACTCTACTTCTTCCATAAGGTTTATTATCACTCACATAAGCCACACGAAACAACTTTAATTCATCATCTTCCAAAAACTGCTCCATTGCACTTTTTTGATAAATACGTAAAGGCTGTTGCATTAGAATATTCATTATCTGCTTAAAACTTATATACGACTTCGAGGGAAACCCATTCAAATAGTCATTAACTGTTTTAATTATTAATCCACATACTTTTTTAATGTTCTCAACATTTACACAAACAGTTCTACCAAAAACATCCTTCTCTGACGACAACATTTCCAATTGATTAATGTAATGATTAAACAAACCATTTAATGTCGATGAAAAATCATTGCCATCCCAACGTATAGGTAAATATAAGTTTTCATCTTTTAAAATAGATTTAAAAGTCGCATCTGAAATATCTAATATCATAATTTCAACTCCATAACTCCAATATATTTTTACTTATATATATTAAATCGTCAAAAGACAGCATTTTGTGACAATAATTTTCATTTTTATATAAAACGATTTAGAGCTGTACCACAAAAGTTATTTACCTATCTCTTTCTTCTACTTTTCTTTCAAGGATTTCTTCCAAAATTTCTCCATCAACAATTTCGTTGTCCCTATGGTCCATATCAAGGAGTGCATTAAGCTCTGCTAACCTCTCCATTTTCTGCGAGAGTTCTTCTTCCTGTGGGAACGGTCTTTCAACCTCTATTTTTGCATTTTCGAGCTGAACTTTCGTGTCAGCAAGTCTTTCTCCATTGACTTTTAATTTATCCGGCATAGAAGATATAAGGTTATCAAGACGGGTAATATTACCGTAAATATCAGCACCGAGAGATACAGAATGTCTGAGAGAACCGACAAGAGTTAATACATATTCTTTTTCAAAAGAATTGAATGACAGCTCCATATTAAAACCACGATATGAACCGATTTGTTTCGGGTCGGGTGATGTCATCGCCTTACACGCCACCAATATCGCTGAACCTGCACCTTTCTTTTCGTCATAGGTAACATCTTCAACTACCATAGGTGAAAAGTTATCTTCATTAAGAAAGGTGTTTTCTTTTGCTCTTTCAATATCAGCATTGTATCCTGCAATTCGTTCTTCACCCTGTTTAATCTGCTGAGGATAGAACTTAATAATTCTGTCCTCAAGGCTATACCTCTGACTTAAATGGTTCTGCTTCAAAAGTTTGAGCTTTGATACTGCAACATCCAAATCCATTTTCTCTTTTATATACGGATTACCCGTTGCAAGAGCTTTGATTTCGGCATAAGATAACGCCTGCTCGTCAACATCTTCTGCTGAACGCACAGGCGATTTAGAAGTCATAATCTGACCTATAAACTTTTGCTTATTCTCAACGAGCTGATAAAGATATGCATCAAATGTCTGCTCTGTAACATAACTGTAAATCTCAACTTCAGGATTTTCATTACCTTGTCGAACTATTCGACCTTCACGCTGTTGGAGGTCAGCCGGACGCCAAGGACAATCGGTGTGATGAATGGCTATGAGCTTCTGCTGAACATTAGTACCTGCACCCATTTTTGCTGTTGAACCTATAAGAACACGAACCTGACCTGAACGGACTTTTCCGAAAAGGTCTTTTTTCTTTGCTTCACTGTCTGCATTGTGAATAAAGGTTATTTCACTTTCCGGTACGCCTTTAGCAATAAGTTTCTTCTTAATGTCATCATAAACATTAAACTTACCGTCATTATGCGGAGTAGATAAATCACAGAAGATAAGCTGTGTTGATTTCTGTGGAGTGGTTCGCTCCCAAATTCCGTAAACATTATCAACACAAGCTGCAACCTTACTATTGGGGTCATCAGGCAACATATCATTGAATAGTCTTTGGTCAAGTGCTAACTTTCTACCATCATTGGTAATGAGAAGCATATTATCAACACTTGAATCAACCATCTTGTTTCTTACCTTCTCGGCTCGTTCCGAAAGAGATTCAACAATTTTCTTTTGATGTTCTGTTGGTTTAACTGCGATATTATGAAAGTTTGCTTTAGGAACGGGAAGATTAAGCATATCTGCCGTCTGAATATCTGCAACCTGCCTGAACATCATCATAAGTTCGGGGAGGTTATAGAACTTAGCAAATCGTGTTTTAGCTCGGTATCCCGTACCTTCGGGAGCAAGTTCAATAGCTGTTACAGTTTCACCAAAGGTCGATGCCCAAGAGTCGAAATGTTGTAAGTGCTTATCTTCAAGTGCATCGTACTGAAGGTATCTTTGCATTGTGTAAAGCTCTACCATTGAGTTTGAAACGGGAGTACCTGTTGCAAAGATAACACCCTTGTTTCCGGTCACTTCATCAAGGTATCTGCACTTCATATAAAGGTCAGAAGATTTCTGTGCTTCCGTCTGTGCGATACCGCCCACGTTTCTCATTTTTGTATATAAGAAAAGGTTCTTAAAATTATGAGCTTCATCTACAAAGAGCCTGTCAACACCGAGTTCCTCAAAGGTAACAACATCGTCTTTTCGGCTTTGGTCATTAAGCTTATCAAGTTTTGTCTGCAATGATTTCTTTGTTTTTTCAAGCTGCTTAACGGTGATTTTTTCACCTCTGTCATACTTTATCTGTGCTACACCGAGAGTAATTTCATCAATCTGTCGCTGAAGCATTTCTCTCTGTCTTTCAATACTGATAGGGATTTTCTCGAACTGTGAGTGACCTATGATAATAGCATCATAATCACCCGTAGCAATTCGAGCACAGAACTTTTTACGATTCTTTGTTTCAAAGTCCTTTTTAGTGGCAACAAGAATGTTTGCTGACGGATAAAGTTGGAGATATTCAGATGCCCACTGCTCTGTAAGGTGGTTAGGAACTACAATAAGGGATTTATTGCAAAGTCCGAGTCTTTTACTTTCCTGTGCAGCCGCTACAATCTCGAAGGTCTTACCTGCACCAACAACATGAGCAAGTAAGGAATTACCACCGTACATAATACGGGCAACAGCATTTATCTGATGGGGTCGCAAAGATATTTCAGGGTTCATACCCGAAAATGTGATATGACTGCCATCATACTCACGAGCTCGCATTGAATTGAACAAATCGTTATAAATTCTAACAAGTCTTTCTCTTCGTTCCGGGTCTTTCCAAATCCAATCCTGAAAGGCTTGTTTTATCATTTCCTGCTTACCCTGAGCAATAGCAGTTTCTTTTTTATTGAGAACAGGTTTCTTATTTCCGTTTTCATCTTCCACATAGTCAAAGATACGAACATCCTTAAGATTAAGGGTATCTTCAATAATTCTATAACCATTGATTCTACTTGTACCGTAGGTGGTATTAGCAACAACATTGGTTCGGTCATAAGTCTTATTTACGATAGTCCATTCACCCGTAAGCTCGGTATATTTAACCTTAATATTCCACTGTGCATAACGAGGTGTCTGTAAAATTTCATATACAAATCTTTCAACATCTTCAGGTGGGAGCCAAGTTGCACCCAAACGAACAGATATTTCACTTGCTGTCAAATCTTGAGGTTGAACCTTTTCAAGCATTTCCACATTGATGTTGTAATCATCGGGGTAAAGCTCTGCAGTTCGTCTTGCAAGTTCAAGTTTCTTCCTTACATTTCCTGAAAGATATTCATCTGCAGGAAGATACCTTGCATCATTACTGTGTTCTGATGTGTATTCCGGATTTAAGAAGATAACACCTTTGAGTTCTTCAAAAAGCTCCTGTTCCGTTTTGCCTGTAAGCTCACACATAAAGTCCATGTCAACCTTTGCTTTTTCACCGATTGAAACAGCGAGTGCTTCACTTGCAGTTGAAACAGATGTTACCTTAATATGAGGTTTAATTGTTCTCTTGGTAAACATATCCGCTTTTCGTTTAAGTTCACCGTTTTCACCGATGATTTCAAGAGAACAAAGTAAACAATATGAACTGTCATCAGCAAAGGCTAACCTGTTAGCTCTTGCATTGAGAATTCCGTATTTTTTTGTAAAATCGTCATACAAGGTGTTTAATCTTTCCTGTGCAGAAAGAATAGCAGAATCGGGATAATCATCCGTTTGAAGTCGTATAAGCTCTCTTACACAATCACGGATTTTAATCATTCCCTTAATTCTGTTTTCGGCAGTTGCAGAAACATCAACAGGGTTCATTCTGCTGTTTTGACGATAATATATCTTATCCTCAACAACTGTAAAGCTAAAGTTTTTAACATTCGGGTCTGCAGGAACTGAATTATCTTCAACTTCACCGATTTCCGAAATATCAAACTCTGTTATCTCTGCGTGAATATTCTGTACTGCTTCACTTAAAAGGTCAGAAAGATTTCTGTCCTCATAAGGTTTACAAGTCAAGGAATGACCGAACTGCGATGACTCCATAACCATTTCACCGAGTACCATTTCAGGATGGTCAATAAAATACTTGTTGTATTCATTACCGTTCTCATCACGGTCAAGGTGAACCCAATCGGGCTCATCATTTACAAGAGTATCTCTTTTCTGCAAGAAGAGAATATCTGATGTTACTTCTGTACCTGCATTAGCCTTAAAAGTGTTATTCGGCAAACGAATAGCGCCGAGAAGCTCGGCTCTTTGTGCTATATACTTTCTGACATTTGAGTTTCTCTTGTCCATAGTACCCGAAGAAGTGATAAACGCAATTACACCACCGGGGCGAACCTTATCAAATGTCTTTCCGAAAAAGTAATCGTGTATAAGCCAATTATTCTTATCGTACTTTTTATCAATTACTTTAAACTGACCGAAAGGCACATTACCTATGGCAACATCAAAGAAACTGTCGGGGAGTGATGCGTTTTCATAACCCTGTACTGTGATACCTGATTTCTGATACAACTGCTGTGCAATACGACCTGTTAAACTGTCGAGCTCAACACCGAAGAATTTACTCTTCTGCATATTGTCAGGAATCATACCTATAAAGTTACCCGTTCCGCAAGACGGTTCAAGAATATTACCTTCGCTAAATCCCATATTACCGAGTGCTTCATACATAGCACGGATAACTACAGGAGGTGTATAGAAAGCAGTAAGTGTGCTTTCTCTTGCTGCAGCATATTCTTCGGGAGAGAGTGTTACAATAAGTTCCTTGTATTCTTCTGCCCAATTTGCTTTGCTTTCGTCAAAAGCATCAGCAAGACCACCGAAGCCAACATACTTTGAAAGTATTTCCTGTTCTTCAGGAGTTGCAAGACGGTTTTCAAATTCAAGCTCGTGCAAGAGATTGATAGCCGCCATATTGTTCCGAAATTTCTCTTTCGGTCCGCCAACACCTAAATTATCATCTGTTATTCTGAAATTGTGTTTCTCACTATCAGGAATAGTAGGATGAAGTGTTGTGACTTTCTCTTTCTTTTCTTCCCAAGTGGGAGGAGTAAGAGTAGGTTCTTCCGTCTTAATTGTTTCTACAACAATGTCATAAGGAAGTCCGTTTTCTACGGCAGGATATTCAGCAACCTTTTCAGTTGTATATTCCTGCTGAATAGGAGCTAAATGCTCACGAACAAAACCTATCTTTTCAACTCTGTTTATAGGGTAAATTGATGTTGTATCTCTCATTGATACATCACCAAATACAGGGTCGATTTTTTCGATGATATATTTATCACCATCAATTATGACCTCTTTACCGATAAGCTCTGAATCAGGTATGAATGAAATTTTTTCTCGCTCCTGTTTCAGTTCTTCAATTAAAATAAGAGCTGTTTCCTTATCTACGGGTTCTGTTTCCTCGGATGATGCAATGCTTTCCAACTCTGCAATAGCAGAATCCAATGAATGAGGATTTTGTAAATCAAAAGCAAGTTTGTCTGCTGCATCTTCTTTAGTTTCACCGATTTCAAGAGTATCTCTGAAGCCGTAGAAATCATAGTTTTCAAAAAAGTCAACAAGTCTTTCTGAAAGTGTTTTATCAATATAAGGACTTGAAACAATATCAAAACTCTGTGGCGGTGGGTCAAGTTCCGTTGCAAAATCAATAGGAATTGTATTGCCATCTTTATCGGCATAAACAATTATTGACATCGGAGTTCCGTAGTAGTTTTCATCCTTAATATCTTTTACAAACTGATATTCGCTTGTATATTCAATACTTTCACGAACCTTGCCGTCTGTATGAAGATAATCAATTCTGCCTACAGGCTTACTTTCAACGGGGTCTTCCTTGTTTTGAGAAACAATCGTATAGGTTTTTCTCTCACCATTTTCAAGAGAACACACAGCAACATCAAAACCTCTGTCGGTTATCATATTGAGATATGATTCAAGTCTATGGCGAGGAAAACCTGCCATTGGTACTCTTTCATCTCTGCCTATTGCTCTTGAAGTAAGCACGAGTTCAAGCATTTCTGCAACTGTCTTTGCATCATCATTAAAGACTTCAAAGAAATCACCGACCTGATAAAGTAATATCTTATCAGAGTTTTCAGCCTTTTCGGAAAGATAACTGCGATATAACGGGGAGTATCTGTTGTCAACAAAATCAACTTTGTTTTCATTACACAGCACAATAAACTCATTAAGAAGAGTATCATCAATTCCGAGTATTGTTCCATCGTCCTGAAAAACAAAAACTTCATCTATAAGGAATTTGTATAGCTCTTTACCACTCCAGATATTGTCATAATCTCTTGCAACAAGAATACCACCTTCATAAGTCAGGTCAATATCGTCAATCTTTAATGCAGAAAGAACCTTATATAATACTTCAGTTTCTTTCGTTTCCGGTTGAACAAAACTCAATATAGGCTTTTCTATGCTCTTTGCTTCTTCAATAAGAGCCTGCATAGTTTCCTTTGTGCAATCGGTCAAATCAACAGCAGAATGGAAATACTCATAATCTTCCTTATATTCTTTTGTGCCGTAATCGGAAAGTGTCTGTTTAGCAACAGAACCGAGATAATCAAAGAACTCTTTTTCATCCGTATGAAGCTCTGCTGCCTTTAGAATATCCTCATAAGTGATAAGGTTATTAACGAACTGTCCCTTACCGTCATTGCCGTCAGGATTGTAATATACCCACTCAACATTATTACTGCCATCGTTTATAAAGAAAGCATCCGTATAGTTTGCATCCAATGTTTCGGTTATTTCAACTGATGGTGTCGGAAATCTGTCAACAACACCTTTGTCAACCTCCATAATAACAATATTAATGTTATTATTTGCGTAAAGCTCTTTCTGACAATAGCTGAGATTGAAGTCAAGAACTTCACAACAAGGAGTAAAGACATTTCCGTAGAAATTTTTTCCCGGAGCAGTATAATGTGTGTGCTTTGAAAGTGTTTGAGCATCCTTGCCAAATGCAATATAGAACCCGCCTGTATGCATAAGAAGTACACCTTCGGGATTTTCCTTTTTTACCTGCTCATACTGAATCAAGAAGTCAGGCTTATTACTGTCATCAACCTCTGTTTCGGGTTCGTTATTAATAACAGGTCTTTCAACTGCAACTTCAACTCTTAAATGGTTGTTGGCAGGGTTTTCTTTTACTTTCTTCTCAAAGTCAGCCTTAGAGAATTCTTTGTTGAATAACGGATATTGGCTGTCATTGAGAATTACAGGGTCTTCAAGTGAAAGAATAGTGTATTCATCTGCACCGATATACACCGTATCACCAAGGTTATATTCGTATCTGTATTCTTTAGGTGCTTGTTTTTCTTCGGGAGCTTCACGAATAAATTGACGAATTTCATTTGTCTTTTTCCATGCTGCTTCTTTTGCTATTCTTTCATCAAGCCACTGTGGATACATTTCCTTTTCTTTCGGGCTCAAATATCTGTCATATTTTATAAGCTCGGAAATACGCTTTTCAACATAGTTCCATTTAAGGAGAGTTCGTCTTTCGGGTACACTGTAATGGTCTGAAATCTCAATACCTTTTGAATCGTGATTTTCCCAATAACCTGTACCGGGGATAACACTTGTACCGCCTCCTGTACCATACTCATTTTTCAAAAATTTGATATTATCTTCTTTTGAAAGACTTTCAGTAAACTGTCGATACACACGCATTTTACCTTCGCTAAAGCCACTACCTCTACCAAGCACATAGTCAATAGCACCTTGTGGTAATGGAAGAACAGCATCCTTTACTTTAGTGCCGATAAATTCAAGCTGACTATCAACACCGGGCAACAATAAAGCCTGCGGCTCTGTCCATTCTTCAATCAGTATCAGACCGAAAACAGAATTCTCGACCTGAAACCATTTCTCCCAAGCTTCCCGAAGTTCCGTTCCATCATTACGCCACAATCTGATAGCATCAGAATATGCTTCAAAACCTGCCTTTACACCATTTGAAAGCGTTGTTTCATAAGGTTGCGAATTAAAGAAAGACTTAATAAAATCGCTACGTTCTTTTTTGTCTTGGTGACTTTCATAGAACATAGCGATTTCTTCTCTGTGTGGAGTTAAGAAAGATTTAATTAACTCACTTTTTTGTTTTTCTAAGTGGAAATACTCAACACCGTTCCAACGAGCATCAAAGTCATGTCCGCTTAACTGTAAATCAGTTCCTTCAGAACTGTTTCCTCGGCTGTCATCCTGATGTTGTTCATTATACGAACCCACTGCATCTGATTCTGCTCTTTCAGCTCCTCCGTCACTCCCTGTGACTTCATCAACTGTTCTGTAAGCTGAGTCATCATCTGTTCCGCTTCGGTTTCCGTCTGTTTGATTGTTCGCATCAGCTCGCCCGAAGCTATCATCTGTGCGAAATAGACTTTCCTGTGTTCCATCAGGAATTTCTTCCTCAACATACCGTACTTCCCAAGAGTATCGTTCTCCTCTGTCGGTAAGGTCAGGTTCGGAATCTGATAATCTCCCACTGTTCTGTAAGTCATCTGTGACATTTTCATTGCTCCTTTCGGTTTCGTTTTTTGTTTTTACACCTTCATCATACTCGGTTTCTTTTGCTTTGACAAATGTGCGATTTTGTTTTTTCTCATTTTTTTCGATATTTTTTACGGTGCTTTCGATTTCACGAAGTCCCATTTCAGCAATATCACTTACTGCCATACCCATTGCAATAACACTTGACGGGGTATTGAAATTAAAAATATCTTCAAAATCTTCACGGTCATAATATTCATCAGCATTGATACCGCACCTTGTCATCATCATATAACCGATTGAAGCAGAAAGTGCATTTTTCAAGATAACCGAAATATTGTCTTCATCAAGTTCCTCAAGGAAACTGCCGTATTTACTGTCATTAACGGTAGATAGATAATCAAGAATATTATCCTCAACCATATTTCTTGCAGTATCATCAATTACGCTTTCAAGTCCGCCCTCGGCTGTATCACCGAAAGCATTTGTAAGTGCTTCTGCAACTTCATCGTGATAACGGTCTTTAACTTCCCATCTGGGAACCTCATAACCGTAAAATGAATTAGTATCAGAAACATCAAATACATATCGTAACTTCTGATAACTGCCTGAATAATCAAACAATGCAATACCCGTTGCTCCTCGATTAACCCAACGATGCATTTTGTCATTCCAAAAACCTATCTCTGCACAGGCAGTTGCATCAGGTCTTTGAGAATAAATTAAGATCTGTTCAACGAAGTTGTATTTAAAATTATTGGATGCTGTTTTCAGAAAGGATGTCCAATTATCAAGATTGCTTGTAACTTTACCTACTTCATCATTGAACATAGCTGTGATTATCTGCAGCTTACTCGCCATCAGAAATCACCTCACTGTCTGCCTTCTTCTTTTTTGTTGGTTTTTCAGGTTTTGGTTCTTCTGTAGCGAAGGTCATATCTGCGGTAAGAAAGGAAAACAACAAGTTTTCATTTACACATTCCTGAAGCTGTCCTATAAGTTCAATCTCTTTAAAAGAAAGACTTTCTACACCTAACAGCTCCTTTGGTGTCAGATTTTCAAGCTGTTCTTCAGTGTTAATGCCAAGTGAAGCAAGTTTTTCAATTACTTCAAATTTCATTTGAGTTTTGCTTATTTTCATTTTCTTTGCCATTTTTCTTCTCCTTTCCATCGTAGAATTCTTCATATACTTTTTTCCAACAGATATTACACACATATCCGTTTCGGTATCTGCAATTTTTACAACCTAATTTCTTTTCATCAACTTTCATTTCTGACGATGAAGCTCATCGTGCTTCACCTCGCTCGTACTGTTTAGAATGAATAAACTTGCCTTGTTCGTTATAGTTCTGCGGATTAGCAGATGGTGTCTGCCAACCGTTAGTAATACCGCCGAGCATAGCTTCTTTCTGAGCTTTGGTAACGCCCATTTCAGAATTATGTCCATCTGCAAGCTGTCTGTTTTGTTCAGGTGTGTTACGCTCATCAGTTACATCGACAAATTCTTTTTCACCTTTGGTGATGATAATAAGTTTTTCACTTTCAGGATGAATGGCATAACAAAGCTTTGGAAGAGAAGAACGAAAAGGAATTACTGTACTTCCGTTTCTCTCCATAATCTCTGCGAACTCACAGATATGATAGAGTCTGTCACCAACCTCTGTGTGATAATCATCTATATATCTGCAGGTTTTATAATACCTTTCACCGTCTGAATGGGTAATTTTGATTTTATCACCATCTGGTATTCTGAATATTTCTCTGTAATGAGGGGTTATAAACCGGATACCCTTACTTGCCTGAACAAGCTGTGTTTCAAGATACTTCTTTACATAACAATAACAGTAGAGGTTATATTCACCTCTGTTCGGATTGAGCCTTAACAGATAAGTGTGATTATCTGTATCAACTCTTACGCCGAAATACTGTTTATCATCTCCGGTGTACTGCTTTGCATTATCGTGGCAATACTTTGAAAGACTTGTTCTGTCACCGAGCATTTTGCCGTACTTATCATCAAGTCGAAGTGCATTGATAACATCATCAAATTCCTTTGAGAATTCATCCGTCTTAAAGAAAGAGCAGGTTTCGTTCCAAGTAGAATGAAACTCTTTACCGCTTGAACCTAAGTCAGCACGAAGATAACCTATACAGCCTGTCTGCTGATACAGCTGATTACTTTGTTTGAATGTGTATTTTTCAAGTGTTGTTGTAATCGGAGTTATATACAAATCATTCATCGTGCATCCCTTTCCTTTCTCTTTTCGGCTCGTTCTTTCTGAACTTCATCTAATCTCTGCTTTGCCCAATCGGGGAGTTTGTCCTTTTCAATGACACCGAGAATATCACGACGTTCATATCTTGATTCTTTACCGCTGTATAAGTTAGTGCAGAAGCAGGCTGAACCTCTTGAATTACGCTCTGCACCAAAACCACCCGTACAGAGCTGCAACTGCATTGTTGCAATCTGATATTCCGGCTTAAATACATCAGCTCTTATAACTACAACCTTATTTTTGATAGAGTCTTCAGACTTAATAACGGTGCATCCATCAGCATAAATAGGTGCAGTATCAACCTCAATTTTTGAGATTTCTTCAATAACAAGTTCTGCTTCATTCTTTATTCGTTCAGCAAAAATCTTTGAGATTTCTGCGTAATCATTTCCGACAAGTGCATCAACATATCTTTCAAATATGCCGTTATTTTCATAGTTGGCAACAACAAATCTTTCATCGGGTGATGCATTAACATCTCTGCCGATTATGATTTCTTTCTTGCCAATTTCAAAGGCGTGGATTACTTCATAAGTTCCCGCCATTCTTTTTTCTTCATTCAAATTCATCATCTCCTTTGATTTACAAAGTAAAGGGCGACTTTTTCAGCCGCCCTTAAAGTGAATTTTTATCGACCTACATACCAATCGTCATAAGCCGAATCTTTGATTATAATTCGATTTGATTTATACTCATTCTTCATCATACCTGAAGGTGTCCACATATCAGTAAGTTCTACTCTTACGATATATTCCCCGTCGGGATACCAAAGAGGAGTAAAGTGAACATTACCATAAGAACCGGTAGCAGAGAAAATCCATTTACCGTTTGAAAGATTAAGTGTAGTTATCTTTCCGCTGTCCTTTGAATATCCGTATTCAGGGAAGTAGGCATAACCATACTGAGGAAGAGTATATGAACCTTCCGGAGCAGACGGATAACTACCGTTTGTTATCTTAACTCCGTTGGTAAGCGACATTGTAATTCCGTAACCTGAGTTCATATACCAATAGCTGCCGTTCTTTGTTGCTGTCTGAGTGTTCTTCGGTTCAATTTTAATTGAGCCACTTGCAAGACCTGTATAATACTGTGTCTTCACAAACTCACCGTTCACATAGGTGTATTCCCACCATTCGCAAGCTGTACCTCTTGTAGAAGTATCTGAGGGAATTTCAAAGCCTGACGGAGATTTCTTCTCGAACTGTGTATCAGGGGTCTGAACAATCTTATACGGTATTGTTGAATAACTCTTTTCAACTTTGTTATATGATGCACCATCATCAACGATTTCTGCTGTTATCTTGACATCAGCATTATTAAACCCAATCGGCACTTTCCACTTGAAATAAATCAAGTTGTTTTGACCTCCGGGAACAACTGCTTTTGTCTTTGTATAACTGTATATGAGGTTTGAACCCTTATATACACAGAATTTAATTGATACATCTTCTGCAGGGGTATAATCATCTGAATATGAGTTTTTAAGCCAATAGCTTGTAATAACCTCGGTATTTTCTCTGTAGTCAGCATTAGGAGTAATCGGCTGAAGTGACAACGGATGCTTAACCTTACAGCTTAATGTCAAGGCATTGTTACTGCCGTTTGATTCATAATCTGTATTATAAATGCCCATACCTTCAAGATAAACACCGCCCCAAATACTGATATTTCTCTTGTTAGGAACAATAAATCTGTAACCGTCAACATTAATTGACGATTTTGCAGGGATAGCATAAACACCGCCAATCTGTGACTTGTCATTCTTAAAGCCTTCAACATATACCTTAACATCAGTATTGTTTTTATAAGTGTATCTTACAAGAACACTCTGTCCTGCTTTAAGAGTATTTGGATCAAGAGTTGCATTAGTTGATGAATCTATCAACGTTATTTTTGATAAAGCTACGTCAGCTTTTACAACGGGAATATCATACCAAGTTTCTTCAAGAGTATTTGTCTTATCGCTGAACCACCAAGTATCAAGCTTAAATCTCAACTTGTTCTGCGTTGTTACGGGAACTGTATAAGTTCCTATTGAACTGTTGAGTGTTATAGGTGAATCCTTTGAAATACCTGCTTTATTCTTTGCAGCATCATAACCGTCATTAGAGGTGTAAACAGTTGCCCATTTAGAGCCGTTATAGTGATACATTGAACCTCTTAAATACTCGATTGCAGACCATGTGTTATCAGCCGTATATTTATATGCAATCTTAATATGCTGACCGGAATAGAGCTTACCGCTTGAACCTGCAGAGCCATTGTATGCCACAACAGAGCCTTCATATCCTGTTGCCTGAACCTGAGTTCTGTGAACTACGGGTTTAATAGGAATATAAAAAGTCTTAACAGCACCGCTTTTCTTGACATTACCTGATGAATCAATCCAATCAGTTTTAGCTTCAATTTCAAAATACTGCTGACCTGCAGTAATTTTCTTATAGTTACCTGTAAACTGAATCGGGAAATACTGTGATGATGTGTTTGAGCTACTGAGTGTAACATCTCTTGTGGTCCAAGAGCCACCCTTGTATCTTACATACTGTCTTGCAGTAAAGTTTTCAGCTTCTGCCGGGAAATGAATGTTATACCATACTGTGTCACCGATTGTCGGATAGTCTGTCTTATAAACATAATCGTCAAAGACATTACCTTTTGTATAACCGAAGAGTGTTGTTTTATCACTCTTTGTACCTTCATAAACACTACACTGTTCTACAACGAGTACCGGGTCATATTCCCACTTTGCATAAAGTGTAATAGTTGCACCATTTGTTGTAGTAAGATTCTTAACACTCTGCTTATCGTTGTAACTTGTACCGCTACCGTCAGCCTTCGTATTCCATCCCTTGAAGTTGTATGATGTTCTCTTAAAGCCGTTTGCAGTAAGGTTCTTTGCGACATCATAAGTCATACTCATAGATGCAGTTGAACCGCTTGTAGCTCCGTTGCCATCAAACTTAATAGTATATGAAATAGGTTTCCACTGTGCATAAAGGTTGATTGTAGCACCGTTTGTTGCAGTTAAGTTCTTAACGCTCTGTTTATCGGTATAGGTTGTTCCTGTTCCGTCTGCACTTGTATTCCAACCATTAAACACATAACCTGTTTTAGTGAAGCCGTTAGCAGTAAGATTCTTCGCAACATCATAAGTCATCGACATTGATGCAGTTGAACCACCTGTATGAGTATTTCCGAAGAACTTAATTGTATAGGTGTTCGGTTTCCACTGTGCATAAAGCTTCAATGTTACATTCCCGTTCTTAATACCTGAATTAAGAGTTGAAGGTTTTAATGTTGTATCGTCTTGGTCGTAAAGTGTACCGCCCGAAGAGGAAGTTCCCCACTTTGTAAAAGTATAACCCGTCTTATAAATATCAAAGGTACTTGCATTTATAAGACCGCTTGAAATTGCAGTATCATAAGTCCAACGCTGATAATATTTAGAACTGCTTGACTTAACATAAATGTCATTAGAACTTAAATAATAAGTGTCAGAATTTATCGAACCGCTATTTGCATTGTAATAAACATCCAAATGATAAGGAACCCACTGTGCATAAAGAGTAACAGAACCACCGTTAGTTGCTGTAAGATTTTTTACTGACTGCTGATTCTTGTATGATGTGCCTGAGCCATCAGCTTTTGTATTCCATCCGTTAAAGTAATGACCTGTTCTTACAAAGCCATTTGCCGTAAGGTTCTTCGCAACACCATAAGTCATTGACATTGAAGCTGTTGAGCCGCTTGTCGCACCATTGCCGTTAAAATTGATTGTATAGGTGTTCGGACTCCACTGTGCATACAGATAGAATGTTGCACCATTTGTAGAGGTAAGGTTTTTAACACTCTGCTGATTAGAATAATTTGTGCCCGAACCATCAGCCTTAGTGTTCCACTTAACGAAATGATGTCCTGTTTTTGTATAGCCATTTGCCGTAAGGTTCTTTGTTTGGTCGAACTTCATTGTCATACTTGAAGTTGTACCACCTGTGTTGCCGTTACCATCAAATGCAATAGTGTAAGAGTTAGTTGACCACTGAGCATAAAGGGTAATTGTTGCTCCGTTTGTAGTTGTAAGATTCTTAACATTCTGCTGATTATAATAGCTTGTACCGCTACCGTCAGCCTTTGTATTCCAACCGGAGAAATAATAACCTGTCTTTGTAAAGCCATTCGCTGTTAGCTTCTTTGCGACATCGTAGGTCATTGTCATCTGTGCAGTAGAACCTCCTGTACTACCGTTACCGTTAAACTTAATAGTATAGGTTATAGGCTTCCACCTTGCATAAAGAGTTACTGTTGCACCATTTGTAGAGGTAAGGTTTTTAACGCTCTGTTTGTTGGTATAGTCTGTACCTGAGCCATCAGCCTTTGTATCCCAACCGTCAAAGATATAACCCGTCTTAGTAAAGCCGTTGGCTGTAAGATTCTTTGCAACATCATAAGTCATTGACATTGATGCAGTTGAACCGCCTGTACTACCATTACCATTGAAATTGATAGTATAGGTTATAGGCTTCCACTTTGCATAGAGGTTTATTGTTGCTCCGTTAGTTGTTGTAAGGTTCTTAACACTCTGCTGATTTGTATAGTCTGTACCTGAACCATCAGCCTTTGTATCCCAACCATCGAATACATAACCGGTCTTTGTAAATCCGTTTGCAGTAAGGGACTTTGCCACATCATATGTCATTGACATATTGGCTGTTGAACCACCGGTATTTCCATTTCCGTTGAATTTAATTGTGTACGTGTTGGGTATCCATTTTGCATACAACGTTATGCTTCTATCGCCAGTTGTTATATTAGATGCAAAATCAGATGTCTTTTTTGTAGAATCATAAGTTACTTCTGTTCCACCATCTGCTTTTGTTGTCCAAGAAGAAGTGGTATAACCAGTTTTATATAAATCGTAGTTTGATGCCTTGAAAATTCCGACAGTATTATTATATTCTACTGTCTGAGACACTTTCATATCTAACGATTTCCAATAAACATAACCATCAACCAACTTAAACATTGTAGATGTTGTGTTTCCGCCATTTGCATGATAATTAACAGTTAGGATATATGGCTCCCACTGTGCATACAGATTTACTGTTCCGCCCTGAGTTGACGTAAGATTTTTAACGCTCTGCTTATTTGTGTAACTTGTGCCTGAACCATCAGCTTTTGTATTCCACTTAACAAAAGCATTACCTGTTTTACTGAAAGCGTTAGCAGTAAGATTCTTTGCAACACCATAGGTCATTGAAAGGTTCGACATTGAACCACTTGTGCTGCCATTGCCGTTAAACTTAATAGTGTAAGTCTTGTTTGTGGTTTCATTGTAGGCAATACCGGCACCGTAACCTTTTGAAATGATATTATCAAAGGTTTCTTTTGATGAACTGCCGATTGCACTTGCAGCTGTCCATAATCCCTGACCATCAGGAGTATATAGTTTATTGGGCCATATACGGTTGGTATAGTTAGCGATAAATCCCCAAGTTTTTGAGGTTCCGTCACTTGAACCGCCCTTACTTGAACCGCCCAATACACTTCGTCCGCAATAAGCCATTTCTGAAACTGTCAATGCCTGATATTCACCTGCAAGACAAACATCAAACAGAGGTTCAATAACAACCTTATCGCCATAGACCATGTTGGAAACACTACCGACACCGAGTTTTGAAAGCACCTTATTAATATTGGCTTCATAGCTCTGCCAAGTTTCTACACCACTTGGATTAGGAAGTGTAGTAGTAAATCCCATATCTTTTTCCTTATAACAGTTTGTCTGATTATAAGTTGTAGTTAATTTTGCATTTTTATTTGTAATTATCTGTTTCTTGTTGTACTTTGTTGAAAACTTTGCGGAAGTCGAATAGGCATTGTCACCGTTTGATGTGTTTCTGTAAACATCAATAACTTTCGTTACTTTCATCCCACCCGATGAATTAACCGCCGAGAAACGATAACCGACAACACAAGCTGAGTCGCTTGTTGAACGGATAACATAACCCGTTGAACTACCATTAACCGCATTGGTACTTCCACCTGCGGAACTACCATCCCATGAAAGGGCAAATGCGGAATACGGTATTGCCGACAGTAAAGTACAAAGAACAAGAAGAATTGAAATTATCTTTTTAATAATAATCATCTTCCTTTCATAAAAAAATAAAAGCTCGACTTTTACGCCGAGCCTTTGGTAGATTATTCATTAATGTGAATGACAAGTTTTTCCTTTTACTGACTTACCACATTCAGGACACTTGGTATCTACTGTAAATCTTACACAAGTGCTACCTGAACCTGTACCTACCTTTTTGCCACACTCCTGACAGTATTCGCAAGGGTCACTCTTTGCATTATAGCTTTCACATTTAGTGGGGTCATAACAAGCATTTCCCCATTCATCATAAGTGTAGAAGCTCTTACAAGAGTGTGAACCGCAGTGTGGACAACCTTTGCTTTCAAGACTCACAATGAAATCGTGTGTTTCCTTACTGTCACAATGATGTCCTTTCTTACCACAACTGTATTCTTTTACACTATCACTACCGCTATCAATAATTTCGTGATTGTTACCCTGTGATACGCCTGCAGGATTGCCCTGTGTTACGGGTTCAGCAGGTTTTACTGTTGTCTGCTGTGTGGGCTTCTGTGTAGTAGGTTTTGTTGTTTCAGGCTCTTCAAGTTTGATAATCTCAACACCTTTTTCGGTTGTGGTTTCCGAAGTATCGGTGTTTTCTGTGATGTCATCATCAATGACAACATCACCGATTGTTTCCTCAATTTCCGTTGTCGGAACTGTTGTCGTTTCCTCTGTGTCATTCTTTACAAAGTTACCGATAATCACAGCAATAAGGATTGATACTGCGATTATGCCGACAATGAGAGCCGCAATAATTTTGTTGTTTTTGTTTCCCTTTTTGTTAGGGTTACTTGTTAAAATCATCATTTTTGTTTCCTCCTATGATTTAGAATTTCTCGGTTAATATAGATGTTACCTCTATTGGGATGCTCACAGCCGGGAACTCATTTCCTGCAAACCACATCGGTACTGTAATGGTGTAATTTACAACAAGTTCAAGTTCATTTGCTTCACGAAAACCGAGTGTCGGTTCTGATATATGAAACAACTCTTGTCCGTCTGCATCTATACTATATAGCATTCCGTTATCTATTTCCAATGTGCAAAATGAGATTAACGATGTGCGAAATTCCTCTGCATCAATTACTTCGGTGTAGTCGTTACCTTGCTTGATACTGTTATATATTTCAGTTGAATTTTGAGTTACAAAACTGTCAAGCACAACCTTTGTGTTTTCTCTCATAAGTTTCACTTTGGAAACAGAAGCAGAGTAAGTGAAGATTATAGAAAAGATTGCTACAAATACGATAATAAGGACACACGGAGTGATGTATCCTTCTGCTTTCTTTGATTTCAATAATTTCATTTACTTACACCTACTTCCAATACTTTTCCGAAATACCTGACCTGTGACTTGTAACGGTTACAGGGATCCTGAACATACCGAGTCCCTGAACATAAGTCTGAACAGACACATAAACATCCATTTGGTCTCCGAGCTGAACTCTCTCATAGGTAGCATTAAAGTAGCTCTCTGCATCAGTATTAACATTAAAATCAAAGAATTGATTTTTCAAACTTTCGACTCTTTCGTCAAACTCACTGTCGAAGCATCCGTTAAAGGTTGCAGTTTCTATAAGCTGACCTGATATTTCATCAAGGTCTTGTTTAAGAGTCATAAACTGAAAGATATTGAGAACTACAACAACTACCATCATCATAGCAAAAATGCCGATTACAACATCTATATAACCTTCTGCTTTTTTTGAAGTAATTATCTTTTTCATCTTTCCACCTCCGTTAGCCAAAAAGAACGCCGACAGAAGAAACAATCTGAGCGAGAATAACTACGATATAGATGAGCATAAAACAGAAGAGTAAACACATAGAAAGTTTCTTGACTTTCTTCGGTATCTTCTCAGCTTCAAGTCTTAACTGCTGTCTTTGAATATCCGCAAATTTCATTGAAAGAGAATTCCAATAAACCGTGTTGACATCACCTCGGTCAACAGATATAAGACCTCGGCAAACGTCACTCATAAGAGGTGAACCTACTCGTGCTTCAAGTCTTGTAATAGCAACTTCCGTATTACCGGAATGAATATCTGCAGCAGTAATGTCAAGTTCGTGCTTGAGTTCAGGTCCCGCATTACGGGCAAAAGACTCAATCATTTCAAGAACATCCTTACTGTGCATAAGAGATTTTTCAATCTTAAACACAAATCTCGGAAGTTCATATTCTATCTTTGCTCTCTTTTTCTTTATTCGGTTGGAAATACCTTTCATATTCATTCGGTACAGAATGAACGCAAGGAAAAGAATAATTGGTGAGAGTATCGGGAATATGAATAAAACAGGGATTGCAAACACACCTATAATGAGAGATTTTACAATAGCGTTTGCCATAAACATTTCAGGTGTAATATCCATCTGTGCAGTTCTCAAATCAGATTCTAACTGACCTCTTTTAAATTCATTGAGTTTCAGTTTATTTGCAATAAATGAAGCAAAGGAAGAAAGCCAAACATCAAGACTGCTTGTATTCTCTTTCTGCTGTTTTGCAAGGTTATTAACCGCCTTTGATGTTCTCATATATGGAATACGGAAGTGGTCTGCAAGTATCATAAATAAGCCGATTCCGCAAAGAACACCGATACATATTTTCATTATCATCAGACCGCCTCCTTATCTTTTGTATTCTACGGGTTTTGTGAACTTTAACATAAAGAAGTATGTTACCACTATCACAATACCGCATACACCGAGTACGATTTTACCGGGTGTTTCAAATATGAGTGTATGAAACCAATCCTTGTTAAGAACATACAAGAGAGGAATATTGCCGACTACAAGACCTACCATAGTGTAGTATTCAGTTCTTACTGCTGACATCATTGTATTGAGTTCATTATTTACAATACGAACATCGGTAAGCTTTGAAACAATAGGCTGCAAGGTATCTTTCATTTCTTGGTTATCCTGGCACTGTATCAGGGTATCAACCCATTCACGGAAGATTTCATCATCTACCTTACCTTTAAGGTTATATAGTGCCTGTTTAACACTTGAAGATACCGCCATAGCATCACCTACAAAAGCCGTAAAACTTTCTTTAAGTGGTGGCTTGATATACGGTAGATTTTCCTGAACTGCGGAAATGATGTTGCCATCTCTCGTATAAGATGTGGTTATGATTGAAAGTGTTGTTTCAAGCTCTTCCTTTGTCTGTTTTTCGTAAATTGAGATAATATTACGAACATAGATGAACGGTATCATTGCAAATGCTACCGAAAGAGCAGGTATAAGGAATACGTTATCAATCAGGACAGCAACAACGGCACCTATTGCAAATAGGACTAATGCAGAAGAACATACTAATGCAAATTTTCCCTCTTTACCGCAAGATGCCAAAGCTGATTGCAGATATTCAAGTTTTGCACCCAAACCTTTTTTGTTTTTTCCGGCTCTGAGTGCTCTTGCTCTGTCACGAAGATTAGGTTTCTTTGAAATAACAGAATTGATGTCCTGAGAAATCTGCTGTGGTGTCAGATTAAGAAAACAAACGATTGCTATAATAAGAAATATAGACGCAATCATTGGGAGTATCATTCATAATCAGCTCCCTTCTTTAAGAATTTGTTGAGTTCCTCCTGTGGTACACCAAACTGCAGGAGTTTTCTTTTGAGATTGTCCGACATTATTTCAGGCTGTTCAAAATAGCCTTCAGTAACATATTTGCCGTTTACAATTTCGTTTTTGGTGATATTAAATCTGAATAGTGTGTGATAAACTCTATCACCGTTGGGAAGTATCTCACACTCGGAAATATCCATAATCTTTCTTTCGTTGTTCTCTAACTTATGAGAGTAAACAACAATGGGAAAAGCCTGACCCGCCTGCATAAGAGAAGTTTTGAAATCGATGGGGAAACGCTTCTGACAAAGAAGTGCGATTCGCATATGTGCTGAATCAGCAGCAAATGCGTGAACTGTCGATACAACCGTATGACCTGTAAGACTTGCTTCAACTGCTGAATAACATTCAACATCTCGCATCTCACCGACACAAACAATATCGGGATTAAAACGGAGTGAAGCTACAACAAGGTCTTCCTGAGTTATATCAAATGCAGGGTTATCGGAAGGACGGGAAAGAGTATGGACAACATTGTTTACTACCTTGCCTTTCTTTTTTCGGACAAGGGAAAGTTCTCTCGAACCTGTTTCAATAGTGAATACTCGCTTACCATCGGGAATTGTTGTGAGTAGTGCATTAAGCAGTGTTGTTTTACCGGATGATGTAGCACCTGCTACAACCATTGAAACACCGTAACGCATACACATACAAAGGAAATCAATCATCTTTTCAGTTGCATTACCGGAAGAAATAATCTGTTTTCTGTTAATTCTTGACGGATGCAAAAGACGGATAGAAACACTTACACCCACTTCATCGTCAACAAGAGGTTCCTTAAGTGCCGTAATACGGGTATTATTAGGCAAGTGACCTTGTGACATGGGAGTGGAGTTATCGATTATCATACCTGAATGATGAAGCAAACGCTTTACAATATCAACAGCGTGTGAAGGAGAATAGAAATGCTCCTTTGCTTTTATAGTTCTGCCTGATGTGTAAGTTATTGCAATATCATTCCAAGCATTGATGTTGATTTCTTCAATATTATCTCTGCCGAGATACTTGGTAAGAATGGAGTATTCAGCCATTTCAGAATAAAGCTTGTTGACGAGCTCTGTCTGTGTCAAGCCATCAACAACATAACCACTGTCACGCAGATATTTTTCAATATATGCTCGGAGCTGTGGCAATTTACTTGAATCAGAAAGTGCCGCCGCATAACGAGAGGAGATATGCTCCTGAATCATCGATAACAGCGGCACAAAATCAATGATTTTCTGCATTACTTAATCTCCGTTCACTTTGATTTTTTGTTCTTTTTACCCCTTACAACACAATAAGCAAGAGCGATTCCGGAAACAATGAAAGTAGCAATAGCAGGGAAAAACTTTCTTTTATCACCTGTCTGCGGAATTTCAGGGACTTCATCATTTACCGTTTCACTATCATCTTCCACGGTTTCGCTGTCCTCAAGAACTTCAACAGTAGCACTTTCAACTTCCTCTGTGATTTTGCTATCTGTATTGTCTGTACTTTCAGCTCCTTCGGAAGATTCAGGCATTGTTGTTTCGTCTGCATCGGCAGATGTTTCCACATCAGTTGTTGCAGTTTCGGCATTATCAATCACTTCCTCAGCTGTTGTTACTTCAGGGGATGTTTTCTCTTTTTCGGTTGTTCCTGTATCAGGAATTACGGGTTCTGTTTCAGATGTGGCACAAGCTACTACTGAACCTGCAGTTACAATAACAGCTATTGCAGCAAGAATACTAAAAATCTTTTTCATATTTTTAATTCCTTTCTCTTACATAATTCGGTTTATAATCTTTGAAATCTCTGTACGATATTTCTTATCTTTTGCTCTTTCATAAAGCAGACCGTCAAGATGCTGACCTCTTATCTGCTTGCTGTAAGGCAAGATAAAAGAGATGTTTTTGACATTGGTTCTTACATCGTCAATTGGAGAATACAATTCGTGTTCATTGATATTAAGAACCTTTATAGCTCTGTCTGTGTGATTGCTTTCATTTGATGAAACATACACCATACTTTTAAGGTCGGGTGAAATAACCATAATCACTTCATCTGCCATACCCAAGGCATACTGTGAAATGAGGTCATTTTCTTCCTCTGTACAATCGACGAACACATAACCTGCCATCGTATGAAGCACATCAAAGAGTGCTTTAACCTTATCATCCGTAAGGTCAGGATATGAGTATCTGTTTTCTCCAGCCTTGTATCCGAGACAACCGAAGTTTTTCATAGCCTTAACCGTTACAAGGTGGTTAAGAACATCCTCTTCATAAATATCTGTCTTATCGAGCATCTTACCGAGTGAGAATATACTGTCAGGCGTATAATTCGGGAATAAAACACCCAAAGCAGGGATTTTCAGAGATGGTGAAAGATAGATTACTGCTCCGCTTGTAGTGGCGCAGTAGAGCTCCTGAGCGATTTTAAGGGTAACGGTTGTTTTACCACTACCGGGTGAACCGATTACAGCAATGATTTTAGCCATTCTTATCAGCCTCACTTACACTCTTTTTTGCGAAATAATCATCCTGTGCTTTAAGGAACTTATTTGCCGTAGCATCGTCACCTCTGTAAACGAGAGCAACGTGCATTACTGCACTTTCCTCGTAGTTTGCAAGGATTTTTGCCTGTTCAACAGACACAAGAACCGTAATTGTTGTAGGAAGTTCAAAGCTGCCGTCCTCATTTTCAATTACATCGTTCTCATCAATACCGCCTGATGTGGTTGTTGTTATTACTTTCACATATTTAAGACCTGCAGGAATTTCTGTATGGTCATCCTTATCGGTTACACAAATACTTACAATGTCACCGTTTTCAAGCTTACCGGATAAACCACCCGCAAACGAGCTTATTGTGATGCTCATTGCAACCTTATCACCTTTAAGCGATGCCAACACATCATTAGCCGTATTAGCATTATCAGTTACCTTGCCTTCGGTTGCAAAATCACCTTTGAAAATATCTGCTGTTGCAAATTTACCGACAACCGATTTTTTGTCTTTGATTACCTTTTCGGGCAATGCAGAATTTGAGATTTTAACAAGCTCAACATCCGTGTCTTTAATCTCTGTTCCGTGAGATACATCAGTTACGAAACGGATTACCTCAGTTTTCTTATCAGAGATGTTATTTACAAGGGGCGATACAACAAAGGTTACTGCCACCGCAAGTACAATACAGACAATACCTATCACTGTTCTGTTTTTCATTTCTTTTCAACTCCTTCATTACAAAAATCTCGCTCTATTACTTCGGGAGGTGAAGTAACAAAAGTAATAAATGTTCTGTCAAAATCTTTCTTTGACACCGTAAGTTCTTTACCGTTTGAGTAAATGAGTCTTACTTTGCTTTCATCGATTATTTTCCAATCGGTGAGAAAATCAGGTTCCTTTTTCATTGCTATACCTCCTTTAGCAGAAATACATCAGCATAAAGCCAATGCTTAAATACGGAACGAGTGGGAAAGGTTGGTTTTTTATTTTCTTTTGTTTCTGAATGATTAGATTTGCTATCACCGAAACAATCAGACCGATAATAAGACCTGCTACACTTTTGGAAAATCCAAGCAAAAAAGTACAAGCAGCACATATTTTAACATCAGCACCGCCAAGTCTGTTTCCGCTTACCATAGCACAGATTAACAACATTCCGCCGATAATAAAACCGCTTAAAAGCATCATTGGAATATCAGAAAGTGTTACACCTATGAAGCCTGTAATGAATATCAAAACCGAAACAAAATCTTTTACTTCATGTGTCTGTATATCAGATACCGAAGCATAAAGAAGAATTTGCATAAAGATTATGCCTTTGATTAGTTCTGTTGACCAACCAAAAGCAATTAGCAAACTTGACACAAGAATAATACTAATGCAATGATATATTGGGATTTTTTTGCTTTCTTTTTGAAATCCCGGTGTTTTGCTCACGATGAACTTTGTTATCTTGTGTATAGTAAGATAAAAGAGAAAAATGCAGATTACCCTCAACATGGTTGTTACAAAATCCTCCGAATTAAATTCCATAAGTCTTTCAGGTGATATAGGTCTTATCGGTCCTATTGGTTGTATAAATCTTGTCATAGTTATCAGTCCTCAAAAAGTGGGCGAAGCAGTTTTTTCTGCTCCGCCCGTTTAAATTATTTAGCCTGCGTAGTTAAAAAGACCTTCGACCTTTTCGGTTACGGTAGGCATGATGGTTGTGTTGAAGAGAGCATAAAGGAGTGTGAGAAGAAGAGCACCGATTACAACGGCGATGAGAATCTTAACGCCTGTATCCACATAAGCTTCAGCAACAGTACCGTCGAGAACTGCGTGAGCCTTTGCCATCATTTCGGTTTCCTTAGCTGCAACGAAACCCTTTACCTTGTTTGCAACACCTGTTGCCATTGACTTAATCTTGTTAAACATAATTTTTACCTCGTTCTTTCTTAGATTTATTTTTGTTTTCGCTTAACCTGCGTAGTTGAAGAGCCCCTGAATCTTTGTTGTGACTGTGGGCATAATTGTTGTGTTGAAGAGAGCGTAAAGACCGCCGAGAAGAAGAGCACCGATAACTACGGCGATGAGAATCTTAACGCCTGTGTCCACATAAGCTTCAGCAACAGTACCGCCGAGAACTGCGTGAGCCTTTGCTGCCATTTCGGTTTCCTTTGCTGCAACGAAACCCTTTACCTTATTTGCTACACCTGTAGCCATTGACTTAATCTTGTTAAACATAATTTTTTACCTCGTTCTTTCTTAAAAATTAAGAGCATCCGTTATAATTTTCGGATGCTCATTTGTGATAGATTTTTTTGATTTGTTGAGCCTTAACCTGCGTAGTTGAAAAGCTCTGTGATTTTCTGTGTGACTGTGGGCATGATGGTTGTGTTGAAGAGAGCATAAAGACCGCCGAGAAGAAGAGCACCGATAACTACGGCAATAAGAATCTTAACGCCTGTGTCCACATACGCTTCTGCGATTGTGCCGTCAAGAACTTCGTGTGCCTTCTGAGAAACCTTTTCTGCACAGAAATCCTTTACTGCCTGAACCTTTGTCTGAATGAATGACTTTGCTTTGTTAAACATAATTTTTTACCTCGTTCTTTCTTAAAATTTAGTTATTTTCGTTGAGTTTCTGCTCATAAGCAGAGAAGAGAGCTTCTTCAAGTTCTTTACGAGCCGAAGAAGAAATGGGATGACATACGGGTCTTGTAACTTCTTCACCCTTGGCTGTCTTCCAACTTGTCATAGGCATTGACATATATCTGCCTTTTTCGTTTTCAACAACACCAACGCCGTGAATTACGACTGCATCATCGATAACGATGTTTGCATAAGCCTTTGTAGGCTTATCACCTTTGAGGATTTTCTTGATTTCAACTTTGATATTCATTTTGCATTTTCCTTTCTTGTATTTACTAACAGAGTTAATATTTCTTATTCTCGGTTAGTACAGTTAGTATTTAATAAAGGGGAGAGTGTGAGAGGGGGAAAAGAAAAAAGCTATCGAGCTTCTCTTTCCCGACGTTTTTGCAACATTCGGTTATAGTAGTCGATAGCTTTTAATACATATTCGCACTGTTTTTCTTTTGGAATTGATTTTGGAATTGCATTCGATATGCGATTATCCCTGAATGGAGATTTTTCTTTTTGGTTAGGTTTCTCTTCATCCATAATCGCAACAATCATATCTTCTGACAATCTGCCTTGTTCTGCATATTTCCTCATTCTCAAAGTCTGTGCATGGGAAGGAGTTGCGTCAGCAGCACCGATAGCATCGTAAAGCCACTTTTGTGCTTCAGGTGCAAAATATGATATCTCCACAGCAGGTCGCATAGCGATGAGCTTTTCATCAACAAGATTAAGCAGTTCAGGAATTAGATTTGTAAGCCTGATATATCTGCGAACTTGATCTTGGCTTTCGCCAACTTGCTCACCAAGCAACTCACGAGATGTTTTAGACTTCTGTGCCGATGGCACAGAAGTTAAATCTGTACGTTCACCTTGCCTTTTCATTGCTTCAAGTCGCATCTTATATGCAAAAGCTTTTTCGGAAGGTAAGATTTCATCTCGTTGCAGATTACTGTCAACCATTGAGAGAATTGCTTCATCCCTTGTGAGTTCCTGAACTCTTGCGGGTATCTTTTCAATGCCAGCAAGTTCAAACGCACGTTTTCTTCTGTGTCCGGACACCATTTCGTATGTTCCGTCCATAAGAGGTCTTACAAGTACAGGCTGAATTAATCCTCTTGTCTTTATACTCTCAACAAGCTCTGACATATTTTCATCATCCTTAACTTTGTACGGATGTTCAGGGAAATCGTGAATTAAAGAGATAGGAATTTCCATAAGCCTTTCTCTTTTTAAATCCTCACGACTTTCGTCTGTCTGAAACAAATCATCGAACGAGCTCAGATGAACTTTTGAAACGCTGTCTTGTTTTGCCATCACTCATTACCTCCTTCGTTAAATTCGTATAAGCTTCAGCAACTTTACCGTTTTTATCGTGAAGATAAATACTTTTCCCTTCTGCTGCAGTTTCAACTGCTCGTATTGAACGTGGAATAACAGTATTAAACACAGTTGGGTATCTGCCATACTGTTGTCTTATAAGGCTTTCTAAACCTCTTCCAAACCTTGTACGATTATCGACCATTGTAATAAGGATGCCGTCGATTTTAAGGTCGGGGTTAATACGCCTTTTCACTCTGTTAATCGTTCCGAGAAGCTGTTCAAGTCCTTTTGCTGATAAAAACTCCGGTGTTGTAGGAATTATTACGCTGTCTGCTGAACACAAGGCATTAAATGTCATCATACCAAGCGAAGGCATACAATCTATAATGATATAGTCGTATTTGTCTTTCACAGTATCAATATATGATTTCAACACTCTTTCTCGGCTCATTTCATTAACCAACCTAACTTCTATACCGGATAGTTCGATATTAGAAGGCATAAGGTCAATTCCTTCTTCTGTCCTTAAAAGAGCAAATCCCGATTTATACTCTTTATCATCAACAATTCTTTCCATAACGTTTGCGAGTGTTGAATCGAGTTCATCGGGATTTTTAATACCTAACGAGAGAGTAAGACTTCCCTGCGGGTCCGCATCAATTAACATTACTTTTTTACCTGCTCGTACAAGTCCTGCTCCCAAATTTGCAGCAGTAGTAGTTTTACCCACACCACCTTTTTGATTTACGATTGCTATTACTTTGCAATTATTCAAGCGCATACCTCCTAAAGTTGATTGCTAATATTCGTGTACGAATATCTGTAACATTTCATTCCTCCTTTACAAAGAAATGATTTTTATCAGACTACATTCCGATAATCTGATTAGCAACATACCAGAGAGGAAGAATAACATTAAAGCACAAACCTCTGCCGATGTTGTAAATGATTGCTGTTGTAATCATTCCGTTTACCTCCTTTACGATAATTAACCATTACTTAAATAATGGTTATGTAAGTGCTAATTGATAAAATAAGTAGAGATTTTTGGGCAATAAAAAAAGACCTATTTTTTCAGAAGATTAACTTCCTTAAAAATAGGTCTTATGTATCAAATATTTAATTTTTGGTAAATTCCCCGGTTCAAATCCGAGTGGTCTTAAAAAATGGCTATTTTGGTTCTGTCAGTAAAAGGTCAAAAATTTGGTCCTAAAAATGCTGAAAACCCTTGATTTCTCAAGGGTTTTCGGGGAGAGGTTCTAAAGTGAGACCTCATCATGGTGGCGCCACCCGGATTTGAACCGGGGGATCAGAGTTTTGCAGACTCGTGCCTTACCACTTGGCTATAGCGCCGTATTTATTTTTTTCAAAAAATGGAGCGGATGACGAGGCTCGAACTCGCTACCTCCACCTTGGCAAGGTGCCGCTCTACCAGATGAGCTACATCCGCAACTGGTGC
>JAZQUG010000007.1:0-4671 GCA_045631225.1 Candidatus Fimenecus sp. | reverse complement strand
TACGGTATTCAGGAAGGACAATTCCACAAATATTTCTTGATGGCTGAAAAGCGTCAAGGTGTAGCAGGTGAAAACCTTTTAAGAATTTGCGAAAGCCGTCTTGATAACGTTGTTTATCTTCTCGGATGGGCTTCATCTCGTGCAGAAGCAAGACAGCTCGTAATTCACGCTCACTTCCGTGTAAACGGTAAGAAGGTTGACGTTCCTTCATACCTTCTTAAAGTAGGCGATGTTGTATCAGTTAAGGACAACAGCAAAGATAGCGTTAAGATTAAAGAAGTTCTTGAAGCTAACGCATCTCGTCCTGTTCCAGCATGGCTTGATAAGGATGCAGAAAATCTTTCAGCTAAGGTTGCTAAACTTCCTGACAGAGAAGAAATCGCTGTTCCTGTTGAAGAGCATCTTATCGTCGAATTCTATTCTAAATAATAGGCTCGAAATAACAATAATATTTAGCGGAAAATTTTTTCTGTACTCGAATAGGAGGGTTTTGAATGATAGGAATTGAGAAGCCCAGCATTGAAGCACTTGATTTGACTGCTGACGGAACTTATGGCAAATTCGTAGTTGAACCACTTGAACGTGGCTACGGTACAACACTTGGCAACAGCCTTCGTCGTGTTCTTTTGTCATCACTTCCGGGTTATGCAATTACTTCGGTAAAAATTGACGGTGTTCTTCATGAATTCTCAACCATTGATGGTGTGAAAGAGGATGTAACTGAAATCGTTCTTAACTTAAAGGGAGTAATCCTTAAGATTAATGGCGACGGACCAAAAACAATTTATATCGATGCAAGTGGCAAATGTGAAGTTACTGCTGGTGATATTCAGGTTGATTCAGACGTTGAAATTCTTAATCCTGACCACTTAATCGCAACTCTTGAAGAGGGTGGAGTTCTTAAGATGGAACTCACATGTGATAAGGGCAGAGGATATGTTTCAGCAGAAAGAAACAAGCAGCTTATGCAGCCAATCATCGGCGTAATCGCAATAGATTCAATTTATACACCCGTCTTAAAAGTAAACTACACAGTTGAAAATACTCGTGTAGGTCAGATTACTGACTACGACAAGCTTTCACTTGAAGCTTGGACAGACGGAACAATTTCAGCGCAGGAGGCCGTTTCTCTCGGCGCAAAAATCCTTACAGACCATTTAGACCTCTTTGTTGATCTTTCTGATGAAGCAAGAGAAACAGAGACAATGATTGTCAAGAATGACGACAGCAAGGGTAAGATTCTTGAAATGACTATTGAAGAACTCGACCTTTCAGTTCGTTCTTTCAACTGCCTCAAGCGTGCAGGCATCAATACTGTTGAAGATTTGACAAACAGAACTGAAGAAGATATGATGAGAGTTAGAAACCTTGGTAGAAAATCTCTTGAAGAGGTTATCGCAAAGCTTGAATCATTAAACTTCACATTGCGTAAGGACGACGAATAATAAAGGAGTGATTTTGAATGCCAGGAACAAGAAAACTTGGTAGAACAAGCGATCACCGCAAGGCTATGCTCAGAGGTATGGTAACATACCTTATCGAGAACGGTCAGATTGAAACAACTGTAACAAGAGCCAAAGAAGTTAAGGCTATGGCTGAAAAAATGATTACAATCGCTAAAGATAGCAGTCTTCACTCAAAGAGACAGGTTTACTCTTACATCACAAAAGAGTCTGTTGCTAAGAAGTTGATTGAAGAAGTAGCACCAAAGTATGCTGACAGAAACGGTGGCTACACTCGTGTTATCAAGACCGGCCCAAGAAGAGGCGATGCTGCTGAAATGTGCATCATCGAACTCATCGCTGAATAATGCGGTAAGGCTTTAATAGACCAATAAATTAACCCCTCGGGAAAACCTGAGGGGTCTTTTTTTGTTTATTATAGTGTCGAAGGATTGATTTTGGAGCACAAGTTATAATTTGTAGGGATGATATGGTTATTAATTTGAATATGAATCGTAGGGGACGATGCCCACATCGTCCCGTTCCAAAGTGTGTTGTTGACCGACTGCGGGACGATGTTGGCATCGTCCCCTACAAAATATGTTGTTCTATATTAATAGCCCGATAAACTCCGATTTATCGATTTATTTTAGAGTTGTTTATTCCTCTGTTTGTTTTGCTAAGAATGATGCTGCGACAGATACAAGTTTAATTTCTGTTTGTGATGGCATACTACCATCAGGATTAAGCATTAATACAACTGAACCAGCCACATCACCACCACCGATAATAGGAAATGCAAGTCCTGCTTCCTTTTCCTTGTCAGCTAACGGATAAAGTGCTGTAATTTCGGGAGAAGCCACATAGTTCTCTCTGTTTTCCATAAGTGCTTCAAGTTCCGCAGAAACTCTCTTGTCCATAGCCTCTTTTTTTGGCATACCTGCAACAGCAATTACATGGTCTCTGTCGGTAATAAGCACAGGTAAGTTTGTAGCCCTGTATAGCACATCAGTATATTGATTTGCAAATTCTGATAATTCACCAATAGGTGAATATTTTTTGAAAATAACTTCACCATCGGAAGCGGTAAAGATTTCCAAAGGGTCTCCTTCACGGATTCGCATAGTGCGACGAATCTCTTTCGGAATAACAACCCTTCCCAAATCGTCAATTCTTCTCACAATCCCAGTTGCTTTCATATATAAAAACTCCTTTGTTTATTTTGATAACAATGTTATTATCTGTAAACAAAGGAGTTTTATACTGCTTGATTTTATATATTTGTTTAGTGATTATTTTGCGTTATCTTTTTGAATACGCTTTTTATTCTATTAAATAAAGATTGTTTCTTTTTTATATTTTTACTCCAAATAAGGTTAGAATCAAGAGGAGTGCCATTATCAAGATATGAGAAAAAAGCAAAATCAAAACTTTCCCAAAAAAGTATACCGTCTTTAGCCAAAGAATGATAATCATCAAGATAATACATGGTTCCCCATATATTAATGTCAAAGTCTCCAGGGTCGCCAATGTTAAGTGCTAAACGATACATAGTAGATGTTATTTCATCCTTGCTCATTCTGTTTGAATAATATGCCTCTTTGAAAAACACTCTAAACCTATCACAAACAACCGATTCATCTAATGGCTGTTCCAAACAATAATTATGCAATAAAGAAATAGCTTTCTTTACATCCGCACTACAACAAGAAAGTTCCAATACGATATCACTTAAAGGGTCTTCTAATTCCAAACAACTATTTAACCAATCATCGTATTCGTCAAAAAAACCTAACATCAATAAATTTTTGTAATAATATGCATCCTCACGCGTCAAAATATTCACCTCACAAAATCTAATGTGTTTAAATAATTATATCACTTGATAAAATAAAAAACAATATGAAGAGAAAAACACCGATGTAGTAGGTGTGCATTTAAGGACAAATAGGTGAAACAACAAATGATAAAGCGGAGTGAATTATCCACTCCGTTTTTGTGTGTCTAGGCATTTTTTAGTAATACTATGTGCTAGTGAAAATACACTAGAGTGAGGATTAATAGGTTGCACAATAAAATATTAAAAACTATTTGGCAAGATTTGACAAAAGAATACAACATCTTGTGAAAATTGACAGAAGTCTTTTGTTCAACACAAGATATTGTGTATTAAACTTGACAAAGTTCTTTAGGTTTGTTATAATGATAAAGCACCAGAACAAATGTGCAGTTTATATTTTAAAGTGAGGTGAAGAAATATGATTGTAATAAAAAAGAAGACATCTTATGATTCACGGCAATAAATCACAAGATGTTTTCTTTGCTTGGGTGTGTTGTACACCTTAAATATGCATGTTAAAAGTATAACACATCCTTTTCGATTTTTCTACTAGTAAAAATTACCAAAATTTTAAGTTGTCGTATTGCAACGGAAAGGATTTATTAAAATGTCAAGTTATTATATTGTAAACAATAATCAAACTCGAAATCCTGGACTTCATCACGAAGTTCATACTCTTGAACACGCTAACAAGCTTGGTATTGTAAACAGAATATCTTTAGGATATTGTGTGAACGAAGTTGAAGCAGTAAGAAAAGCAAGAATTTATTATCAAGATGCAGATGGATGTGCAATTTGCTGTCCGAATGCTCATAGGGGGTAATTATATGGCAAGAAATACTCATCATGTAGTTCCAAGTCCAAATGGTGGTTGGGACATAAAAAAAGGTGGCGCTAAGAGAATTAGCGGACACTTCGACAAAAAAGTTGATGCGGTTAGCGCAGGAAGGAAAATCAGCACTAATCAAGGAACAGAGTTTATTGTTCACGGAAAAGACGGGAAAATCCAAAGTTGTGATAGCCACGGAAAAGACCCATTTCCACCCAAAGGATAATAAAACACATTAAAAGTAACAAAGGTAAAGTGGAGTGAAAATCACTCCGCTTTATTTATACCTATTTACAAAACTATGTATCGCACTACAAAACCTGTCGAAATGTGTCAATGTTGTCAGTGAGGGGTCTCCTTCACGTATCCTCATAGTCCTACGAATCTCTTTCGGAATAACAACCCTTCCCAAATCGTCAATTCTTCTCACAATCCCAGTTGCTTTCATATATCATTCTCCTTGTTTAAATACAAAATTTTCAATGTAATTCTATTATCTGTGATTAAAGGAATTTTATACTTGTTCTTTTGCATTTTGTAGTATCAAGTATATTTTACTT
>JAZQUG010000006.1:0-47060 GCA_045631225.1 Candidatus Fimenecus sp. | reverse complement strand
ATCTCTTTCCCATTTTGAAACAGCTTTATCTGTAATATTCAGCATATCCGCAAGTTCTTTTTGCGTCATTCCTTTTTCTTTACGAAAAGTGCTGATTATTTCGCCCATAGATTTGTTTGTCATATAAGTTGCCTCCTTCGTATTTGGGTCGCATTCAGCATAGCATCCTATTCAAAAAAAGTAAACCGAACGACGGTAGAGTTTAGTAAACCATAGGTTTATTCTGCAAATCAAGTTTAGGTATCGAATCAGTTCGACAAATTCTTATTTGTCGAACCCATTATACCACATCACCACCACAAATTTCAATCTGTTACATGCACCTGTTACTTCAAAAGTATCAGGTGCTTTTTTATGCCCAAAACCGTAAATTTGAGTATATGAATACTGCGTCACATTTTTTCGCAGTACAACTAAATTTTTAAAGAAAGGAGGAACCCTTCATGCAAAAACTCAACCTTACCCTTAAGCAGTTTGCAGAAATCAAGACAATAATTAAAAGCCGATGCTGTAACTGTTATCAGGGCAACTGTCTGCTTCTTGATGACGGTGACACCCACACCTGTCCTCAGCTAATAACACCGAGTCATATTATCTGCAGATATTTTCTTGATACAGTTCTGCCTGCTGATAAGACACTTCACAGAAGCTTAATCAGTGACCTGACAGCAGAAATGCTGACCTGTGCTCTTTGCGGAAGGAAAACCGAGCGAACGGGCAGGAATCAGAAATTCTGTCCCGACTGTGCGATGAAAAAACAGAGACAGAGAAATGCAGAATATATGTCTGCAAAAAGGTCACGGGTGGATGTTTATGATGCCCTGAAGCCGCCAAAATAAAGGCTCAAAAACGGTGGAATGCCTATGGCAATATACTTTTATTCTGTTGAATTCTAAAACATCCACACAGAAAAAACATTATACAACAAAAATCTTAAACCCGAACAACCGAACAAAGTGCTATGAAGTCCTATGCTACTGCCTTGTGGCGTTCGTATTTGTAGCGTACACTGTGGCACATTGTACGGATAAAACCCGAACAGATAAATGCTTTATGTTATTGAAGATTTACAACGTCTGTACGAATGTTCGGAAAATAATTCTTTGAAAGAGGTAAAAATTTGGAAAACTATTTATACTATTCAGACCCGTTCTTTGCATATAACAACTCACTGTATATTGAAAAGACGATAAACGGTAAGCCGGTAAACATCAAGCTCAGCAATTTCCTTGCAAGGATAACCGAAGATATTACCTGCACTAACGGAGCTGAAAACGAAAGGTTCCTTTCTATTGTCGGCACAGACGAGAAAGGTAATGACCTTCGCAAAATAACGGTACCCCTGAAAAACTTCGCACAGCTTGATTGGGCACAGGAACATTGGGGTATCAACTGTGTTATTGAATCAGGTTACGGCAACCGTGACAATCTTCGTCAGGCTATTCAGTCAACAGCAAAATATGCAAAGGCAAAAACTATTTACGGTACAACAGGGTGGTGGGAAACTGCAACGGGTTGGCAGTTCTGTATGCCCGGTAACAGCAACACAGAGGTTGAACTGACAGAAAAGACAAAGGGCTATTCATTTAAAACAGATTCGGATATAACAGAAACGATGAACCTTATGAAAGTTTTGCCTTATTCTGTTGCACCGAAAGAAATTATGTTTCCTATGCTTTCTTACACATTAGTCAGTATCCTCGGCACCTTTATGGCAAAGGCGGGAAAGGAAACGAAAACTGTCATTATGCTTTACGGCAAAACAGGCTCGATGAAAACCACACTCTCACTTTTAATCAATTCCCTTTTCGGCAGGTTCAATGAAGATAATATCCCGATGAACTTCCGTGACACACCAAAGAGTATATTGAACTATTGCTTCACACTTAAGGACTGTGCAGTTATCATTGACGACTATCATCCCGGCTCAGGCAGAGAACAGTCAGCACAGGATGCAACCACTCAGGCACTTATCAGAGGTATATGTAACAGAGAAGCAAGAGGTGCTCTTGATAAAAGCGGAAGACAGAGAGCAGCCAAAAGACCGCAGTGTAATGTGATAATGACTGCAGAGTATCTTCCCAATGTTGGTGAAAGCGGTGTTGCAAGATTTCTTTCTCTTGAGCTTAAGCCCGGTGACATTAACCTTACCGAGCTGACGAAGTACCAAAAGGAAGCGGAGGAAGGAACATTATCACACTTCACTTTTCTTGCAACAGAAATGCTAAAGGCAAAATTTCTTGACAAAGAAAACGGTGTGAACGACCTTTTAGAAAAACTCAAAAGCGGTTTTCTTTCTAACAGAAGGCTCTATAAATCCAAAGCTGATGAAATAAATTTTCATATCAGACCGAGATTATGTGACGATCTTGCAAACATAAGAATAGGTTTTGAGCTTTACTGTGAAACTCTTTTCTATTATGAAGGCATCACTGCAGAAACAAAAATTGAAATGTTAAATGAGCTTGATGAAATTTTATTAAGACTCGCTGTAACACAGCAGTCACTTACAGAAACGGAACAGCCCACAGAAATATTCATCCGTAAGCTTCGCAGTTTGATTGATGTGGGCAAGGCAAATCTTGTTGAGCGTATGATAAGACCTATTGATATGCCGAGAACCCTTGTCGGATATTACGACGATGAAAACTTTTATTTCGAATCAGATGCAGCTTATGCAGCAGTAATAAAATCCTGTAACGATGTCGGTGAGCATTTCCCTTTAACACAGAAAGCCTTAATTAAAGCTCTAAAGAATGAAGGAGTCAGTATCTGTTCGAAGGGAGAATGCACAAGAAATGTCAGAGTGTTCGGTACACCCAAGAGAGTTATTTGCATTTCAAAGGAAGCATTTAACAAAAGCTTACCGCCCGATGAGGATGAAGTATCTGTTGATGAAGACTTACCCTTTGGTCCCGGTAAGATAATATGTGATGAAGAAAGCGAGCCGGAACAGCTCGCCTTTTCTTATGCGGCAGGTAATTAAACGAGGACAAACCAACGCTTGCTTTTACTATTTGGATTTTTGTCCGAAGTTTAGCAAGCATTGGATTTGTATCCTCAAATCCGTAAAAACAGAGAGTTTTTACAACCACACCCCAACACAAAAATCAAAGAAAGGAGAAGCCTTATGTCAAAACGTAAACGTGAAATTGATTTTCATGTATATCTCAGTGAAGAAGAAAATGAAGTATTGAATAAATTTTGTAAGGTAATGAAAACTGACCGAAGCAAAATTATCAGAGCTATGATTTTAGGTACAAGGCTTGTTGAAGCTCCACCTGTTGATTACAAACATTTTATCGTTGAGCTTCGCAGAGTCGGAACTAATCTTAATCAGCTTACTGCTAAAGCTAATGCAATCGGTTTTATTGACCGTAATGAGTGCAAGGAGGTTTTATCTGATATCCGTTCACTGGAATCTGATATTGCAAAATATTTTAAACCGGGCAAAGGGAGATTTGTTTAATGGCAGTTACAAGAACATGGCCCATAAGAGGCAACATCAATCAAGTTGTGTCTTACGCCGCAAACAAAAGTAAAACCGACTTGTCAAAATACTCTGACCTCGTTTCTTCTCTCCACTATGCCGCCGACAAGGATAAAACAAATCTTGAAAGTGAACAGCGACTTCTTGTTGACGGTATAAACTGTGACCCTGACATTGCTGCACAGCAGATGATTGATACAAAAGAAATGTATGGAAAGACGGGAGGCATTGTTGCCTACCACGCATATATTTCTTTCAAGCCGGGAGAGGTTTCACCTGAAGAAGCACAGCAGGTTGCAATGAAAGTTGCGAATAAAATGTGGGGAGCTGACTATGAAATGGTTGTTGCCACCCATCTGAATGCTAACTGTGTTCACTGTCATATAGTTATTAATTCTGTTTCAATGACCGACGGAAGAAAGATGAATGAAGACAAAGCTATGTACCGTTTGTTCAGAAAGACGAGTGATGAAATCTGTCTTGAGCACGGACTGTCTGTTATAAAAAATCCGAAAGGCAAACGAATACCCTACAATGTATACAAAGCAATGCAGAAAGGTATCAAAACAAAATATGATTATATGCGTGAAGATATTGACTATGCAATTCCGAGAAGTAGAAGTATAAAACAGTTTTTCAGAATTATGAGTCAGAAGGGTTATTGGTTTGATGACGGAAAGATTGGTTACCGTACCGACAAGCACGGCATCAAGCTTTCAAACCTTGGTGACGAATACACCTATGAAAGTCTTTGGGATAGGATTAACCATCAGAGTCTTTATGAGGTGGATGAAAATTTTTATAACTATATCCGTGCGAATAACTATCTTAAAAATCAAAGCTTTGTTTTCAACTACAAGGGTTATGAGTTCAGAGAGTCGGCAGAGAGTTACCGTCATCCTGAAAATTTCAGCAGAACTGTTTCTGATTTTACAAAATTGATTGTAGGCGGTGCTGTACTCGGTGCACCTGTTGTTTCGCTTTTCTTTCTTGCTCTTCTCTTTGTAGGAGCAATAGCTGAAAAGAACAATTGCAATCCGCATCCGTTCTCACCGAAAATGAAATATTCTGCACCGAGAATAGAGTTTATGCATAAGCAGATTGAGCTTGTAATAAACGAAAAGCTTTATGACTTTGCGGAGGTTGATAAATTCATTTCAAGGACAGAAATCCGTATGGAGGAACTAAAAACTCAGCGTAATAAAATTTACAATCAAATTAGAAGATGCAAAGACCCGACGGCTAAGGAAGACCTTATTGACCGTCGGGATTTTCTTACGTCTGAAATATCTGCATTAAGAGAAAAGATTAACATTGCAAAACGCATTATCAAGGACAGACCGGGGCTTGAAGAAAGTCTTGAAGCGGAAAAGGCACTTATCCGTGAATGGTATTTTCCTGAGAAAGTTCAGGTCAAAGAAAAAAATTATGAAGGGAGGTAAATGCTATGAACGCTGAAGAATTATGCAAGAAAATGCAGGAAAAGAAAAAGGCTGATAATGAAAATTGTTACGAAGAAGAAATGTCATCAAGCGAATATGCTCATAAGTATATGGGCAGACCAGGCTATTCTGTAAGAAAACACTTGAAGCTTATACAAGCCGAACAGAAAAAGTATAAAAGAAAATATTAATTTTTATGGAGGTAAATTATGTTTAATCAAAATATCAAATCACCGGTAAATATCCCGGTATCAAAAATTCATCCCTTTGAGGGAAATCCTTACAAGGTTTTGGATAACGATGAAATGAATACTCTTATATGCAGTATTCAGGAGCAAGGTATTCTTACTCCTATTGTTGTAAGACCGTTGGAAAATACAAACGATGAATATGAACTTATCTCAGGTCACAGACGAATGAGAGCATCACAGAAAGCAGGGCTGGAAACAGTACCTGCTTTTATTTATGCCGTTAGCCGTGATGAAGCAGCAATTATGCTCGTTGACAGTAATCTTCACCGAGAGCATATTCTCCCGTCGGAGAAGGCGTTTGCATATAAGCTGAAACTTGAAGCAATGAAGCATCAGGGTATCACTTGTGGACAAGTTGGCCACAAGTCACGAGATGAAATTTCAGACACAGACAGTGGTAGACAAATTCAACGTTATATTCGTCTGACTTATCTCATACCCGAACTACTTGACCTTGTTGATGAAGAAAAAATCGCACTCACACCTGCGGTTGAGCTTTCATACCTTACCGACGAGGAACAGTATGCTCTTCTCGGTGCCATTGAGGTTGAAGACAGAACACCATCTCTTTCACAGGCTGTCCGTTTCAAAAAATTAAGTCAGACAGGAAATCTTTCTGACGATGATATTGAAACCATTATGCAGGAAGATAAGGCAAATCAGAAGCCTATGTTTAAAGTATCTATGGAGAAGCTGCAAAAAGTTGCACCTAAGGTTAAGGATAAAGACTTTGAAGATTTCGTACTGAAAGCCTGTGAGCACTATTACAAGTATCTTCAGCGACAGCGTAATAGAGATGCGAGGTGATGCGTATTGATTAGCAGAATTATAAATTTATATGAGAGCATAAAGGATGGTTTTGTAAAAACTATCAGCGATATAAAAGGAGAATGTACGTTTAATATTCCTGATGTTTCAACCTTCACCAAAGAACAGAAAATCGCATTTGACCAAATGATAGATTTCCTTGCAGATATGATTGAGAAATACGGCGACAAGATACCAAAGGATGATATTGAAATCCGAAGTAAGAAAACAGCTTAAAAGTAGTGTGAGGCGGGTTTATCCTGCCTCACACATTTGTCGAATATACGAAAGAAAAATATAATCACAATGTAAAATTATAAGGAGTTGAAAATATATGAAACGATTAAATTGCTATATCTATACCCGTGTTTCAACATCAATGCAGGTTGAGGGCTTCAGTCTTGATGCACAGAGAGAAAAGCTCCGTAAATATGCTGAGTATCAGGAGATGCATATTGCAGGTGAATACAGTGATGAAGGTAAATCAGGTAAAAACATTGGAGGAAGACTTGAGTTTCAGCAAATGTTATCAGACATCGCAAGTGGCAAAGACAGTATTGATTATGTGTTAGTTTTCAAGCTATCCCGTTTCGGTAGAAATGCCGCTGATGTACTTTCGTCATTACAGATTATGCAGGATTACGGTGCAAATCTTATCTGTGTTGAGGACGGTATAGACAGCTCAAAGGATAGCGGTAAGCTGATGATTTCCGTTTTATCAGCTGTTGCTGAAATTGAGCGTGAGAATATTCTTGTTCAGACTATGGAAGGCAGAAAGCAAAAGGCAAGAGAAGGTAAATGGAACGGTGGTTTTGCCCCTTACGGATATTATCTTGAAAAGGGTGAATTGAAGATTGCCGAAGATGAGGCTGAAACCATACGCATTATATTTGATAAATATATAAATACAAATATGGGTGCAAATGGTATTGCTAAATATCTCAACCAACATGGCATTGCTAAAAAGCCAAGACAAAATGGTACATTAAATACCTTTTCTGCACATTTCATAAAGTTGGTTATACAGAATCCTGTCTATTGCGGAAAGATAGCATTCGGCAGGCGTAAAACTGAAAAGATTAACGGTACCCGAAACGAATATCATATAGTTAAGCAAGAACAATATCCTGTTTATGACGGTATACACGAAGCCATTGTATCTGTTGAAGATTGGGAATTGGCACAGCAGAAACGAAAGAAATTAGGTATTAAACGAGAGAAGATATACAATCTCGACCACGAGCATTTATTGTCAGGATTGCTTCGCTGCCCTGTTTGCGGTGCGGCAATGTACGGTAACATTAACCGAAAGAAAAAGCCTGACGGGACAATCTATAAAGACCATTTTTATTATGCTTGTAAGCATCGTATGAAGGTTGACGGACACAAATGCGATTATCACAGACAATGGAATCAGACTGTTGTTAACGGAGCAGTTGAAGAAGTTATTGAAAGGCTTGTATCTAATCCTCAATTTGAAAAAGCTTTGTGTGAAAAGATAAACACAAGAGTAAGCACAGAAGGTCTTGAAGAAGAGCTCGCAGTATTCAAAAAGCAACTCAATCAGCTTGTTATGTCAAAAAGAAAGCTTGCATCACAAATGGATACCCTTGATGTCACAGACAGGCATTATGATAAAAAGTATCAGGATATGCAAAACAGACTTTATGACTTCTATGATGAGATAGAGGTTGTAGAAGAACAAATAACAGAATTGCAGTCCCGTATAGCAAATATCAAAGAAGAAAAAATATCAGGTGAAAATGTCTATCTTTTTCTGCATTATTATGGTACAATGTACAAAGAGTTTACTGATGCTGAGAAAAAGAAGTTTCTCAATACCTTCATTGAGAGTGTTGAGATATTCAAAGAAGAGCAACCCAACGGCAGACTATTAAAGTGTATTAATTTCAAATTCCCCGTCTTTTATGACGGGGATGAGAATGTGACACTTATCCGTTGGGACAGTGAAACAACAGTCGAATGTGTATGTTTGATTGAAAGGAAGTAAAAATATGGGATTATTTGATATATTTAGAAAGAAAGAACCCTTAACTGATGAACAGTTAAGGATGGAGTATTTGTGGGAATTGTGGCGACTTGAGGAAATTCCTGAGCCATACAACACATTGATGACTTACTATAAAGAAATCAAAAAAGAAGGTCACACAAGATTTTTCATAAATGTTGCTTTCTGCGGTGAAGTTCAGAAGGCTGTCGAGAAAATCGGGCCATTATTACCTGAAATTCTTCGTGAAAATTTAAAAACTGCATATTCACATTATGTTATTCTTATAAATGAGGAAAATGAAGAAACTGAAAAGAAGATTTCAGAATGCGACAAGGTTTTTGATGAAAATGAGCAACTGCTTCTTGATATGATTCAGGAATACGCTAATACATTGGAGGTATAATCAAATGTTTGAAATTAAAAACAAAGAATTTTACATGGATGGAAAACCAATAAAAATTTATTCAGGTGCTATGCACTATTTCCGTACTGTTCCTGAATATTGGGAAGACAGACTTACAAAGCTCAAGATGGCGGGCTTCAACACTGTGGAAACATACACTTGTTGGAATCTTCATGAACCAAAACCGGGTGAATTCCATTTTGACGGTATTCTCGACATTGAAAGATTCGTAAAAACTGCTCAGAAAGTAGGTCTTTACTGTATTGTAAGACCCGGTCCATACATTTGTGCTGAATGGGACTTTGGCGGACTTCCTGCTTGGTTACTCAAAGATAAAAACATGCAGATTCGTTGTATGTATCCTGATTTTCTTACTTGTATTGAGCGTTATTACAAGGAGCTTTTAGGCAGATTAAAGCCATTGTTAATGACTAATGGTGGTAACATTATCGCAATGCAGGTTGAAAACGAATACGGTTCATACGGTAATGACAAGGATTATCTTCGTTTTGTTGAAAAGCTTACAATTGACTGTGGCATTGATGTTCCGCTTTTCACATCTGACGGTAGTTGGAAAAATATGCTTTCAGGCGGTTCATTACCACATATTTATAAAGTTCTTAACTTTGGCTCCCGTGCTAAAACTGCTTTCAATGTTTTTAAGGACTTCCCTAATGATGGTCCTAATATGTGCGGTGAATTCTGGTGTGGTTGGTTTGACCATTGGAGAGATAAACACCACACAAGAAAGCCTGAATCAGTTGTTAAAGAAGTTCAGGAATTTTTAGATTGTGGTGCAAGCTTTAACTTCTATATGTTCCACGGTGGCACAAACTTTGGTTTTAATGCAGGTGCTAACCATAATCCGGGCAGTGCTTACGAACCAACTATTACAAGTTATGACTATTGTGCACTTCTTAACGAATGGGGTGATTACACTCCCGCTTATCATGCTGTAAGAGAGCTTTTACATAAGCATCAGGGACTTAAAATGGAAAAGTTACCTGAATCACCAAAGCTTCAGAGTATCGGTACTGTTAAACTTACAGAATCTGCAAATCTTTTTGAAAATCTTGATGTAATCGGCGAAAAGCATCGTGTTCCTGTTCCTGAAAGTATGGAATTTTTGGGTCAGAATTTCGGTATGATTTACTATGAAACAGTTATTCGTGGCCACTATGACCCTATTCCATTGATGATCAGAAATGTTCATGATTTCGGCTTTGTTTATGTTGATGACAAGTACAAAAAATTTATTGACCGTACAGTTTATACAAAACCGGGCAAATTCTCAATTGGTTCAATCTTTAAAAAATTCACAAAGAGTGCTCAGGATACAGAGGTTGTTATGGTTGGTGCTGTTGACGGTGAAAAGAAAATCGGTCTTCTTGTTGACACAATGGGTCGTGTTAACTACGGTGAAAATATGATTGACCGTAAAGGCTTCTCTGACATCTATATTGCAAATCAGCGTCAGATGGGTTATGATGTGTGGACTTTACCACTCGATAACCTTGATAAATTAACATACAAGCCTGTTGAAAGCTTCAACAAGGATAAAGGTGCAATGTTCTATAAGGGCACATTCAAAGCTGATTCAAAGGCTGATTGCTTCGTACATCTCGATAACTTTGACAAGGGTTATGTGTGGGTTAATGGCTTTAATCTCGGCAGATATTGGAAGGTAGGTCCACAGAAATCACTTTATCTTCCGGGTTGTCTTTTGAAAGACGAAAACGAAATCATTGTTCTTGAAACACTTGGAATGAAAAATCCTGAAATCAAAATTACAGATAAACACGAATTAGGTTAAGAGGTGTCCGTATGGCTGAAAAATGGGTACAGGTATGGGGACAAGCCCATGCAGCACTTTCACATTTTTATTATCCATCATGCAAAAAAACTTACAGAATGGTTATCTGCTCTGCAATAAGCGGTAAGCAATTAAGACTTGAACTTTGCAACAATCCAGCCAAAACTCCTGTTGAAATTGGCGGTATTACAATTGCAAAATGTGATGAAAACGGCACTTTTATCGGTGGTGAATACACAACAGTTACTGTTAATTCAAAAGAATCTTTTGTTTTAGGCAAAAATGAAATGGTTTTAACTGACCCTATTGATTTAGAAGTTAAAGTTGACGAATATTTTTGCATCAGCATTTATGTTGTAAATGGTAAGCTTTGCAGTGGTAATCTTCTTAATAATGTGAATCTTATTACAGTTAAAGGTGATTACACAAAGATTCCTCACGCCGAAAATCAGCCGAGACCAAGAGATACTGTAAGGAAAATTGCAGCAGTAGTTCTCGGAATGGGTTTTCACAAGCCTATTCCACTTATTAATACGGTTGAACTCTTGAACGAGGATAACGCTTCATCAATTGTTATGTTTGGTGATTCAATCACACAGCAGGGATTCTGGACAAATGCTTTTGAAAAGAGAATCCGTGAACAATATAAAGGCAGATATGCTGTTATCAATCGTTCAATTATGGGTAACAGAACGCTCCGTGACTTTCATCGTCGATTCCCCTGCCCCGGACTTTTCGGCATAAGCGGAATTAACAGATATGACAAAGATGTTTTAAGATTTGACGATGCAGAATATGTTATCTTTGTTCTTGGTACAAACGATTTCTTGCAATACGGTACAATCGCAGCACCAAAAAGTGAAAAACCAACTCCTGAAAAGGTATTTAAAGCAGTTAAGGACTTATCAGACAAGGCACACGCAAGAGGCAAAAAGTTTATCGCAATGAATGTGCTTCATTTCGGACTTGCTGCTGATGCACGACCTGAAAAGGATGCAATGGTGCTCCGGTATAACAAGTTGCTTATGGAAAACAAAGATTGTTTTGATATGGTTTATGACCAGGCAAGCTATTGTATTGATAAGAATAAACCCAATTGTTCACGAAAAGAGCTTTTGGGCAGAGATAAAATACACCCTAACTTTGAGGGTGGTCAGATTGTAGCAAACAATTTTGATTTGAGTATATTTGGATAAAAAAATCGCCAAGGAGATTTTCCTTGGCGGTTTCTTTTTTACTTTTTAATTTAAATTAGTCAGCAACAGGAGCTGAAACAGGGCAGCTATCTGCACAAGCGCCACAATCGATGCATGTATCAGCGTCGATTACATAGATGCCGTCGCCTTCAGAAATAGCTTCTACAGGACAATCAGCTGCACAAGCACCACATGAGATGCAATCTTCAGTAATTTTGTATGCCATAATTATGTACCCTCCCTTGTCTAGTATAATATCATTGTAGCATATAAAATTTAAAAATCAAGTGTTTTTTACTCAATTCCTTTTAATGCCTCTAATTCCTCTTTTTCTATACGTATATATGCATCTTTAAGAAGCTTTACATTATGACGATGAATAAGCAATGGAGCAGCGTCAGGACGACGGTCAAGGCTCACCTTAAGCATTCCTGTAATAAGATTATTTTCGATAACCTTACCTTTTCCGTCAGGAGTATCAACAATAGCACCAACCTTTGGTGTTACACGAAGCAAATGTTCATAAGTTTCCTGCTCATACTTAAGACAACACATAAGTCTTCCGCAAGTACCGCTGATTTTCGTAGGATTAAGTGAAAGTCCCTGTTCCTTTGCCATTTTAATTGAAACAGGCTGAAAATCATTCAAAAATGTGTTGCAACAGAATGGTCTGCCACAAATACCAAAACCGCCAACCATTCTTGATTCATCACGGACACCAATCTGACGAAGTTCAATTCTTGTCTTGAATGTTGATGCCAAATCCTTAACAAGCTCACGGAAATCCACTCTGCCATCAGCTGTAAAGTAAAAGAGAAGCTTACTTCTGTCGAATGTGTATTCAACATCAACAAGACTCATTCCTAATCCGTGTGCTTCAATCTTCTTTTCACAAATCTTAAATGCCTCTTGCTCTTTTTCTTTGTTTTCATTCAATGTTTTTATATCATTTTCAGTTGCTACACGAATAACCTTTTTTAATGGTTGTGAAATGTTATCCTCATTTACACCGTGATTAGCTTTTGCAACCTTACCACACTCGATACCACGAACAGTTTCGACCATAGCATAATCGCCTTTATTAAAATTCATTCCGTCAGCATTAAAATCATAGATTTTTCCGCCCTCTTTAAATCTTATTCCGACTGTTTCTATCATCTGTAAATCTCCCATATTTTATCTGCCGATTGCTCGTTTAAATTCATAACACATACGAACAAGGAGCAAGTTATTATTACAATTACGGTCAATTGACGTTATAAGCTCATCACAAGCGGAAATCAACTGTAAAAGTGATTTTGCTGTAAGGCTTTTGCACAAGCTGTTTGTTTCTTCAGGAAAACGGAAATCTCTTATAAATCCATTCTTTTTCACAAGTGCATCACGAAAAACCTCTGTCATCAGTATAAGGACTGACTTTGCCAACTGGTTATTCTTCTGAAATACTGCTGTCTGTTCCATAAGTGCCAACTCATTTATATTGAGTATTGCACCCACAAGGTTTTTAACTGCAGTTGCTTCCTTTTCTGTAATTACACCCTCATCACTTAAAAGAGAATAAACCTGAACTCGGGATAATACAGTTTCAAGCATTGTGCTTTTTGACTCTGTCACTATTATGAAATACACATACGATGGTGGTTCTTCCAATATTTTAAGAATAGCATTCTGTGCCTGTTCATTCATATTGTGTCCATTTTTCAATATGTATATTTTTTTGTCGCTTTCATTGGGAATAACAAAGGCATCGTCACGAATTTCACGGATTGCATCAACTGTAAAGTTTTTGCTTTTACCTTTAATTCCATCAGTTTCGAATATATCAGGATGACCTTTACCCTGAGCCTTTATGCAATCAGGACACACAGAACAAGGCTTATTATCCCCTGTACAGACAAGAACATTTGCAATAAATCTTGCAAACTCTTCACCCTCATTACTATTCTGACATTCCACCAGAATGCCGTGAGGAAAATTTCCTTGCTTTACCGAAGACACAACCTGATTATATATCAATTCTGTTTTTGTCTGCATCTCGTTTGTCATATCTTATAAAACTGCTCCACATCAAGAACAAAAATTGTCGCTCCACCTACTGTAACTTCAACAGGCATTGATGAAAGCATCGACTCCCCGATATATGTAGTATTAACAGGTGTGATTTTCTTACGCTGACTACTGAATTCACCGATAATATTAACTACATCGTCAACCTTAGCCTTTTCAACACCGATTAAAAGTGTTATATTTCCTGCTCGCAAGAAACCACCTGATGTTGTAAGCTTTGTTGCAGAATACCCCGCTTTTGTAAGGTTTGACATAACAGTATTCGCATCATCATTATTGATAATTGCAACTATCAACTTCATGAAAATCACTCCTTAATTTCAAAATCAATTTGCAACAGCTACTGGAGTTCCTGAGCTATTGCTATCATTACAGGCATTGTCAGAATTGACAACACGCTGATAAATGCTGTCACCTTTGATGCAAGTGCTGTATCACGGTTATATTTTGCTGCAAACATAACTGTGTTACTTGCAGTCGGTGCAGATGCACTGAGTGCACATGCTGTAAGCAATGTTCCACTGTAACCAAAAAGCTTCAAGCTGAAAATCGTAACAAGTGGGACTACTATCACCTTAATTAATGCGGATACAAATATTCTCTTGTCTGAAAAAAGTGTTTTCCAGTCAGCTGATGCCAGGTAAGTACCGAACATAACCATAGCAAGAGGAGTATTAAGGTCCGCTATATAAGATACCGGTGAATAGATAATTTCAGGTAATTTCACCTGAAGAAGGAAAAGAGGTAAACCGATTGCAACACCGATTACACCCGGGTTAACAATAAGCTTCTTAATATTGAATGTTGAATTCTCCTGACCTTTCTGCATTGTGCTGACACCATGGGTAAATGAAAGAATATTGAAAGGCACTAAAATTACTGAACAATAAAAGATACCTTCATCGCCCAAAACAGCCTGAGCCAATGGCAGAGCCATATATCCTACATTGCCGTAAACACAGGCATATTTGAATATACATGCAGTTGCCTTATCACCCTTATTGAAAAGGAAAGGAATAATCACAATTCCCACAAGATGAAGGAAAATACCACCTATAAGTGCTAAAAGAAGTCCTTTTAATGCATCGGGATTGTATTCCATTCCACAGAATGAACGGATGATAATTGCAGGTGCAACAATATAAAAAAGTAAATCTGTTGTAAGTCTTGATGCTTTTTCAGTATAAATACCTGCCTTATGACAGACAAAACCAACCATAGCAATAAGAAAAAGAATTACAACCTGAGTAAATGCAGTTAATACGTTATTAAGAAAAAACATAGTTTAATTATTTAACTTCCTCATTTATATAGATTTCGTCGTGGTCGTTTACTGTTGCTTTACTCATAGCGTTTATAATATATGCAGCAACAAAAAGTGCAAATGTCAAATCACAGAATGAAAGAGGATATTCATATGGAATATATTTTCCGTTACCTGTCACACCCAAAACAATTCTTGGAATATTTGCCAATGCACAGAAGAAAATGCAAACATAACCTGCTGAGAAAAGTGAACGCATTGACTTTTCATTTGAAAGTCCTGATGAGATTCTTGCAAATGCAAGGAAGAAAATCATCATTGCGGCAAGAATAAAGATTTCAAGCATCAAATCAGCAACATTTATATAAGATATTTTTTTCATAAATCTTATGATTATTCTGCCTGTCGTCCATGCAAGAGGTGCTAATGCCAAAAATCTGTACTGGAAATATGTTGTTCTTCCGTCGAAATGTGAAATACCGAAAATCATAATATAAATTGCTGCAAAAACACCAAAAACTGCTTCAATTACAACTGAACCAAAGTTATCGGCATTTGCTGTTCCCGCAAGAATTGATGTAAAAGCAAAAACCGAGTCAATTATGATTCCGAGAGCAAAAAGGATTGATGAAACTGCCAAAAAGCCATTCTTTTTACGGATTTCATCTCTTGAAGAAGGAACATTCTTAGCAAGAGTCACAATAATAAATGAAACAAGAATTGTCAAAGCAGCCAATGCATAGATAACATATACAGACCAATCAGTTTTTGTATAAAAGCCTGTACTTGCCTCTGTTATAAAAAGCAACTGGTATGTTCGGACCGGAATTGCTACACACAACAAACCAACAACAATATAAAGAGGTAATATGGGATTAAGTTTTTTAAATTTTCCTACTAATTTCATACTTCTTACCTCTCTTCAATAGGAATATATTCAGCCTGAACACCTTTTGTACGATGAACACGTTCGCTCATCGGAACATATTCACGAGGAATTGTAACATTCTTATAAGCAGGACGAATAATTCTGCCACCAGTTGTAAGCTCCTCAATACGGTGTGCTGACCAACCTGCCATACGTGCAGCCATAAAAATTGGTGTAAACAAATCCTGTGGAATGCCAAGCATATCGTAAACAAGACCTGAATAAAGGTCAACGTTAGCACACATTTTTTTGTTTATGCCACGATGTTTTGCAAAAAGCTCAGGAGTAAGCTCCTCGATAAGGTTAAGAAGTCGAAACTCCTCTTCTCTGCCACACATTTTTGAGAATTTGTCGGCATATCGACGAAGAATTACGGCACGAGGGTCAGAAAGTGTATAAACAGCATGACCCATACCATAAACAAGACCCGAACCGTCGTTTGCCTGTTTATTCATAATTTTTGTAATATAATCAGCAACCTGACCTTCATCTGTATAGTTCTGAATATTAGCCTTCATATCTTCAATCATTTTGAAAACTTTAATATTAGCACCACCATGACGAGGACCCTTGAGTGAACCTATGCCTGCAGCAATTGCAGAATATGTATCTGTACCGCTTGATGTGATACAACGATTTGTAAATGTAGAGTTGTTACCGCCACCGTGTTCAGCGTGAATAATCATACATACATCAAGAAGCTTTGCTTCATCATCAGTAAACTGCTTGTCAGGACGGATTGAACGGAGAATACTCTCTGCTGTGGTAAGTCCTGGTTTGTTCTGATGGAAATACATACTCTTTTTGTCATATACTCTACGCTTAACCTGATATGCACTTGTCAGAATAACAGGAATCTGTGCTATAAGCTGAATGCACTGACGAAGTACATTTTCAGGTGAAATATCATCAGGATTAGGGTCGTAAGAATAAAGCGCAAGAACACTTCTTGCAGACTTATTCATAACATCAGGTGACGGTGCTTTCATAATCATATCTTCGATAAAATCCTCAGGAAGAGTACGACATTCAGAAAGCAACTCTGTAAACCATTTGAGCTGTTCTTTTGTTGGCAATGCACCAAAGAGAAGAAGCCACGCAACCTCTTCATAACCGAAACGGTTTTCCTTTTCACAATGCTCAACGATATCAGACATATTTATACCACGATAAACAAGTTTACCCTGTTTTGGTACTTTTTCACCGTCGTCCATATAGTATCCTTCAACAGAGCAGACACGAGTAAGCCCCGCAAGAACACCTGTTCCATCATAATTACGAAGACCACGCTTAACTTCAAAACGATTATAATAATCAGGATTAATGTGGTTATTTTTTTGAAGCTCTTCACATAAAATTGAGAGAGCATCATTGGAGATACTTGAAATATATTCTGCCATTGTTTTTACCTCCTTGTAGAAAATTTCGATATGTATCCAAGATAATATAAATATACATTGTATATTTTAATACAATTGTAAACTAAAGTCAACAAAAGGGAGTAATAAAAAATGAAAACTTACACACTAATCTGTTTTTTTCTGGCACTCAGTTTAATTCTTTGTCCACTGGTTTCCGTTGAAAAAGCGAAGCAAGTTATTTCACAGGAATTTCTCGACGAGACTGCTATAGAAACTGAATCCACTACAGAAGAAACTGTCACTACTGTAAAGGTTATGTCAGTCAGCGGGAATAATATTACGGAAATGTCATTAAAAGAATACCTTTTAGGTGTTGTAGCAGGAGAAATGAATGCATCATACCACGAAGAAGCCATAAAAGCACAGATTGTTGCAGCACACACGTTACTTTTATATACAAAAGAACACAATACAAAAGACCTAAAAGGTGCTGATATAACGGACAGCTACGCTTTACACCAAGCCTTTCTCTCTCCTGAAAAGCAAAAGGAAAAGTGGAAGGATAACTATGATACTTATCGTGAGAAAATCGAAAAATGCATTGATGAGGTAGGGAATTTTACTCTGCAATACAATAACGAATATATATGTGCAGTTTTCCATGCAATTTCAAATGGTCAGACAGAAAATGCTGCGGATGTCTGGGGTGGAAAATATCCATATCTTGTATCCGTATCAAGCATTGGTGACAAGCTGTCCCCTGCTTATCAGTCACAGGCATCATTTACTGAGAAAGAGTTTAAGGAAAAGCTTAAAGAGAGTGATTTGAAATTTAGTGATAAACCTGAAAAATGGATAGAAAAAACCACCTATACCGATACAGGTATGGTGAAAACAATTACAATATGTGGCAAAGCATTTAAAGGTACTGACATACGAAAGCTTTTTGATTTAAGAAGCAGTACATTTGCCTGTAAATATGATGATGGTGAATTCACCTTTACGGTAAATGGATATGGTCACGGTGCAGGTATGAGTCAATATGGTGCTAACTATATGGCACAACAAGGGTTTAATTACAAAGAAATCTTAAAACATTATTACACGGATGTGGAGATTATAAATGTGTAATGCAAAATTTGTAATTCGCAATTAAGAGTCTGCAACGCAAATTAAAAATATTACAGATAATACTGATTATGACATTATTCTTAATAATAACGGAATAGAATAGAAAAAAGCACAGTAACTGCTGATTAAATCGTGACTAAGATTTAATCAGTAGTTACAAAATTACGGAGGTATAAAAATGAGTGTACAGATTGATTTTCAGGATGAAATTCTCTACTGTCAGTTAAGTGGTGAAATCGACCATCACACTGCATTACCCAGCAGACTTCACATTGATGAAAAAATTGAAAACTGCAGACCAAAAACGGTTGTTCTTGATTTTTCAGATGTGACATTTATGGACAGCTCGGGAATTGGTCTTGTTATGGGAAGATATAAAATCTTGAGTGAGCTTGGTGGTGACCTTGAGGTGACAGGACTTTCAAGCAATTCATACAAAGTGATGAGACTTGCAGGACTTGACCGAATTGCAACAATCAAAAAAGGAGGAAGTAAAAATGGTGGCAAACGAATTCCGAATGACAATTGACAGTCGTTCAGTTAATGAAAGCTTTTCAAGGGCTGTCGTGGCTGCTTTCGCAGCACAGCTTGACCCGACTGTAGAAGAAATCAACGACATAAAAACTGCTGTAAGTGAAGCTGTTACAAACTGCATTGTTCACGGATACAAAAACTCTCTCGGCAAGATTTACATAACAGTAAAAATCTATGAAAATAACAGCGTTATTATCTCAATCCGTGATAAAGGTTGTGGGATAAGTGATATAAAAAAGGCACGTGAACCACTTTTCACTACTCTTGGCGGTGACCGTGCAGGACTTGGTTTTTCAGTTATGGAAAGCTTTATGGACAAGATTGTGGTCCGTTCAAAAGTAAATTCAGGCACTTGTGTTACATTGTACAAAAAAATCAACGGTCGAGCAAAATGACAAGGGATGAACTGATTCTTAATAATTTAGGTCTTGTTGGCAGTTGTGCTTCAAGATTTATTGGCAAAGGTGTTGAATATGAAGATTTATACTCTGCAGGTTGTGTAGGACTTGTTAAGGCTGCTGACGGTTTTCGTGAAGATTTAGGTTTCGCCTTTTCCACTTATGCAGTACCATCAATTTTAGGTGAAATCAGAAGAATTTTCCGTGATGGTGGTGCAGTAAAGGTAAGCCGAAGTCTTAAGGAAAAGGCTCGGGAATTAGCATTTGTAAAAGAACAATTCGAAAAAGAAAACGGTGTTGAACCTACTGTTTCAGAACTTTCTGAAATTATGAATATGTCACTTTATGAAACGGCACAGCTTATATGCATACTTCAACCTGTAAAATCTCTGACTGCTGAAAATGATGACGAAAACCAAATAGATATTCCAACAGAAGATGAATACTCACCTATTGACGACAGACTTTCCATATATCAGATATTAAATGATTTACCGCCAAACGACCGACAACTTATAATTTTACGTTTTTACAAAGGTCTTACTCAGAGTAAAACCGCAAATATTATGGGAATTTCACAGGTTCAGGTTTCCAGAAAAGAAAAAATCATACTGAATAATATGCGAAAAAAGCTGACAGTCTGAAAAATTTGATATTTTTATAATTATATGGTAGAATGTGTTAATACTATTCCACCATATTTTTATTTTGGGAGAAAGATTATGAGAAAATCACTCTTTAGAATAAGCATAAAACTTATTTCAGTTATATGTCTGATTTCAATATTATTTACCTCTTGTGTTCCGTATGCAAACAGAAAAGAGGAAGCAAAGTATATTTCTACTGAATATTCGGGAAACGAATTCCACAAAACAAATAAAAAAGCTTATACTGTAGTTTCAAAATCAGGACTTATTGAACTTTTATTTGACAAAAATACAACTGCTGTTGCTATTCGTGACACAAATTCAGGTGCAGTATGGTCATCATTGCCTGATACTAACCTAAAAAAGGAAATTACGAGTTATGCAGTAGAGCTTACTATTTCCGACGGTGGTAACAAGATTTACAAACTTAATTCTCAGGATAATTCTGTTTCACACGGAAACTTCACATATACTGCATCTGTTGACGGTATTTCTGTAACTTATTCATTGGCTCTCGATAAAGAAACAGGAGCAAAAGAAATCAACAAAGTAAAAGATGGCGAAATCCGTGCTGATGTAACTATTCTTTATACATTGCGTGATGGTTCATTCTATGCAAACGTAAATATGAACAACCTTCACCTGCCAAACGGAATTTTCCTTGAAGACATTACAGTTCTCAACAACTTCGGTGCATACGAAAGCAGCGGTGCTGATGATTATCTTTTTGTGCCTGATGGCTGTGGTGCAATTATAAAAACAGGTGTTGCTGATAATGACTTTTCACCTGTTTCTCTTGCTGTTTATGGTGAAAATGCTGCCACATCCGATAATCGTGGAGAATCAGGCTGTCTTATAGGTGCTTTTGGTATAAAACGTGCTGACAGTGCTTTTCTTTGCATCATTGAAAAAGGAGATGCTGTTGCCACAATAAATGCCAACCGTAATGGTGATAAATCTCTTAATAATGTAAACGCTACTTTTAAAATCACAGATATTTATTCAGAGAGAATTCAGGGAAATTCATATAAAGACGAAGTCACACTCTGTTATCGTTTTCTTTCTGGAAAATCTGCTACATATTCAGGAATGGCAACTGCCTGTCGTGAAAATCTCATAAGAAACTCTGTTCTTTCAACTAAAACGGTTGATATTACCTTAAGCAACCTTCCAATGGTGGTATCTGTTCAGGGTGGATACAAGGATACCGATAGAAAATACCATTCACTTTCAACATATAATCAGACACTTTCTCTTGTAACTTTGTTAAAAGCTAAGGGTGTTGACAATGTTTATCTCCGTTACAACGGTCTTTATAATGATGCTAATAACGGAAACACAGACGATTTTGATGAATTTAAAAACTCTTTGGGCAAAAAGAAGGATTTTGACGAATTGTATTCATATCTCAACAGCCAAAAATTCTCTTTGTTCATTGATACAGATATTCTTACATACAGCAATCAATTATCAGGTGCAAAATCAATTAATAAGAAAAACATCACAGAAACAACTGTACACTCATTCCCGGAAAGCACAACTTCACAGGAATATATTAAAATGAGCAAGCTTGAAAATGCAGTTGAAAGAATACTTAAATCATCTGAAAAAGTGAGCTTTGACGGATACGCACTTAATGATATGGGTGGTCTTCTTTATTCTGACTACTCATACAATTCGTATTCAAGAACGCTCGCTCAATCCGAAATTTCTTCACAGGTTTCTGCTCTTTCAACTTCAAAAATGCTTATGATTGATACAGGTAATTTCTATTCAATCCGAAATGCTGATGTTATTTCAAACATTCCTGTTGCACCCGTTGCTTACCAAGAAAACGATGCTTATGTTGGTATTCCGTTTGTGCAGATGCTTGTTCACGGTATATTAGAATACAGTGCTGTTGGTTTTAATACAGCAGACGATTCGAAAACTGCCTTTTTAAAGGCCGTTGAATATGGTTGTTTACCAAGTGCCGATTGGTACTGTACCGCTTTTGATGAAAAACTTGACGCTAAGTATTACTACGATAAAAACATCAATGATATGGTTACATATTACACAAAAGCAAACGAAGCCTTAGCAAGTCTTCGTGATTCACGAATGACATCACATGCTCTTATTCAGGAAGGTGTTTACTGTACAGAATATGATAACAGTATCAGAGTCTATACAAACTATACAAACGAACAAGTTACTACAAATGGTGTTATCATAGAGCCAATGGATTGTATTACAATTTCATAATTTCCCACACAAAAGAATTGAGGTACCAACTTTAAAAGTTGATACCTCTTTTTTCATATATTAAAATAAATTTGAAAACAAATCTCCGAAATCTATTCCGGGTGCTACATCACCATTGTCGTTGCTATCATCAGTAAACCAGTCAAATCCGTCATCTACAGGTGGTTCGCCCCAGACTTCAAGGTAAATTTCACTACCCTTTATAACACTTTCACCTGCTTCAGGGGTTACAGAAGCAACTGTATTTGCCGTATAATTACCATCATTTGTTTTCTCAATAACTTTTACAACAAATCCTAATTCCTCAAGTTGAGATTTTGCCAAATCTGCTTCATAGTCCATTACAGGTGGAACAACAACATATTCTGGACCTTTACTGATTACGAAAACAATTTCGGTTCCTTTTTCTACGACCTTACCAGGTTCAATACTTTGTGAAATAATGTAACCTTTTTCGACTTTTGCACTGTATTCTGAAACTGACTTGATTGTAAATCTGTCATTCTGAACAGGATTCTGTGCAATCAAATCATATGAGCTGTTTACAAAGTTAGGAACCTCAACAGTTTCCTGAACCTGAGTATTTTCCTCTACAGGTGTTTCTTCAGGTGCATTGATTACCTTATCATAAACAAGCCAACCTGCAAATCCGATAAGACCCACACCTAAAATTATAAGGAATGTTTTAAGAATTATCTGCATCGGAGATTCTTCATCAGATGTAACATAAACAGGAGTGTCCTTTTTATCCTCGGACGGCACTCTGATACCTGAATACGAAGATACCACATTGGATGGTGTTGCAGAAAGCTCTTCACGAAGCGTTTCAATATCCTTTGTTCTCTCCAACGGGTCAATCTGAAGACCATTCATTAAAGCATTTATAACATAAACAGGAATAATTTCAGCATATCTTGCAGGAATTATCAGTTTATCACTTGTTGAACGGGAAATCGCACTCTGTGGAACGCTGCCAACAAGAGCACGATACACAGTAGCACAGAATGAATATACATCTGACCATTCACCACTCTGGAGGTCATATCCGTACTGCTCAAGTGGAGTATATCCTTCAAATAACTCTGCAGGAATCTGTGTTCTTTCAAATCGTCCTTCAGGAATTGAAAAGCCTGAAAGTCTGAGTTTTCCGTCTCTGCCTATCATCAGAGTATCAGGACTTATACCATAATGCACAATGCCCAACTTATGAAGATTAGAAAGAAGAGAAAGTACAGGCATAAAAAGAATCTTTGCCTTTTCCCAATTAAGATATCCCGTCTTACTTCTTAAAAGAAACTCACGAAGAGAAAGACTTTCAATATATTCTGTAACAGCATATGCAGTATTATTTTCTTCAATAATATCGATTACAGGAATCAAAGCAGAAAAGCCTCGTACTCTTGCGAGATTCCGCCACAAGTCAAGGAATTTATTCAAAAGGTCATAATATGTATCCTGAGAATTTTTGACTATAGCTACTGTTTTACCGTCATCAGCTCTGTTTGCAAGTCGTTCAGGCAAAAACTCCTTTATCACTACTGCAGTTTTTCTGTCAACATCAAAAGCTGAGTATGTAATACTCTCTCCGTTAGAGGAAACAGCCTTTCCGATAATATATTTACCACCAATAGGTGTTTTTAAAGGTAAATATGGTGAAATCTGTGGTGAATCAACATGGTATCCGCATTTTGGACACTGTTTTTCACCTGACAATTCATTCATACAATTCATACAAAGATTGTCGTAATTCATCACATAATCTCCTTTCTGTCAATCTATTAATACTATATCAACACAATATGCATTTGTCAAACAAAAATTAAGTCAAATCTGAAAGTACAGCTTCTGCGCATTTTACGCCGTCAACACCTGCTGAAACAATTCCACCTGCATAACCGGCACCTTCACCACAAGGATAAAGGCCACGGATATTTGTCTGATAAAACTCATCACGAAGAATTCGTACAGGAGATGAGCTTCTCGTTTCAGGTGCTGTAAGAACAGCATCATCCATTGCAAAGCCTTTAAGCTTTTTATCCATCTGTACAAGTGCATCACGCATTGTATTTACTACTTTTGATGGTAAAACCCGACTTATATCATCCATTGTGACACCTGTTGTAAATGATGGCTTTACTGAACCTAATTTAGTTGATTTCTGGCATTTAAGGAAATCACCAACAAGAGTTGCAGGTGCTGAATAATCTCCACCACCAAGCTGAAAAGCCTTTTCTTCAATTTCACGCTGAAGTTGAAATCCTGAAAGCGGATGTTCTGTCGGGAAATCTGCAGGTTCCACACCAACAAGGATTGCAGAGTTTGCATTTTCCTTATCACGTGCATATTCACTCATACCGTTTGTTACAACTCCACCTTTTTGTGATGAAGCACAAACAACAGTACCACCCGGACACATACAGAAAGTATATGCACCTCTGCCATGTGGCGGATGACAAGCAAGTTTATAATCTGCAGCCTTAAGCTTAGGATGGTTTTTAAATTCACCATACTGAACAGAATTTATATACTCCTGCGGATGTTCAATTCGGGCACCAACAGAAAAAGGCTTTTGCATCATATTGATACCTTTACCATAAATCATTTCGATTGTATCTCTTGCTGAATGTCCTACTGAAAGAATTACAGCATCTGTTTCAATATCTTTTTCTTTTCCGTATTTATCAGTAATTGTTACACCGTGGATAAAATTATTAGCCACGATAATATTTGTCAGCTGTGTTTCAAAAAGAACTGTTCCGCCAAGAGAAATTATTTCTTCACGGATATTCTTGACAGTTTCCTTAAGCTTATCTGTACCGATATGAGGTTTTGCATTAGTAAGAATATCATCAGGTGCACCATGTGACACAAACTCCTCGAAAACAAATCGACAACGACTGTCTTTAATACCTGTTGTCAGCTTTCCGTCAGAAAATGTTCCTGCCCCACCCTCACCATACTGAATATTTGAGGTTTCGTCAAGAATACGATTTGTCCAGAAGTTATTCACATCAGCAGTTCTTGAATCAATGTCCCTGCCACGCTCAACAACTATCGGACAATGCCCACTTCGTGCAAGAATAAGGGCTGCAAACATACCGGCAGGACCAAAACCTGCAACAACAGGCGACAAAGTGCTTTTTCTGTTTGATTCAGGAATTTTATATTCATATTTCTGACACTTGATAACCCGATTATTATTAAGACTTTCAAGAATTTTATCTTCGTCACCGTCAACCGTCACATCAACGGTGAAAACAAAACGCACCTCACCTTTTCGGCAATCCACACTCTGTTTGAAAATTTCTGTTTTTAGTATTCTGTTTTTATTTAATTTTAATGTCTTGGCTGCTGCATCTTCAATATGGTGAAAATCGCAGTCAGGGTCCATTTTAATTTCGCTAATTCTGAGCATTGTTTATCCTCTCGCCAATAGTGTGACCTGCTGTTCTTCCTGAACTCCAAGCCCACTGAAGATTATATCCTCCACAATCACCGTCAACATCAAGTGCTTCGCCACAACAGAACAAGTTATCAACGAGCTTTGATTCCATTGTGTCAGCATTGAATTGTGAGCAATCTGCACCACCTGCCGTAACCTGAGCAAAATCAAAGCCACGAGCAGTTTTAACCTTTATTTTCCAACACTTACAAAGTTTTGCAAGTGTCATAATTTCATTATCACTAAGTTCGAAAATTCTTCCGTTTGGTGCAATATGACATTCCTTTAATAAGGTTATGCACAACTGCTTATTCATAATACCAATCAAAAGATTTTCGCAAAGTCCCGTACCAAATTCACGACGGTCAAACAAATAATTTTCTATTTCGTCAGCAGTAAAATCAGGTGTTACATCAAGATTTATACAAATATTATTTGACGGTGACATTGACACAAATCGTGACAACTGCATAATCGGAATACCTGAAAGTCCATAATCTGTAAACTGAACCTCACCATAATTCTCCAATGCTTTTTTTCCGTCAATAATCAAATCCATTTTACAAACAGAACGGACACCCTTAAGTGCTTTTGTAAAGTCATCACAATTAAGAGAAACAAGTGCAGGTGCAACAGGAGTAATCTTATGTCCCATCATTTTGAGAAGGTCATAAGAATCACCGTCAGTACCGTGAACCTTTGCCGCCTTACCGCCTGATGCCACAACTACATAGTCAAATCTGTCACGATTATTAATCACCAATTTATTGACAACACCATTGAAAACAGATTTAAGATGAACAGCATTATAGTCACATACTGTTTCAATACCCAGTCTTGCACATTCAAATCGCAATACATCAAGAACTGAAGAAGCTTGATTTGACAGTGGATATACTCTGCCTTCATCCTCTGTTCTTGTATAAAGTCCCAATTCGTTAAAAAACTTTATATTGCTTTCAGGTGTGTATTTCTTTAACGCAGTTTCTGCAAACGCAACATCACCACGAAAACCTGAATTTTCTGCATTAATGTTTGTCAAGTTACATCTGCCGTTACCTGTAACAAGAATTTTTTTACCGACACGGGCAAGCTTTTCAAAAACAGTAACCTTTACTTCATCTTTTTCTTTCACGGTGTGCATAATTTCAATTGCACAAGCAAGTCCTGATGCTCCACCACCGATTACAGCAATCTTCTGCACAGCTTATACCTGCCTTTCAAGATATTCGTAAAGCTTATCAATAGTGCTTGAACTCATTACGTGTTCCATCTGACAAGCCTCATCTTCTGCAGTTTTTTCATCAACACCCAAAGTATCAATAAGAAAATGCTTGATTAACTTATGTCTTCTCAAAACATTTGCGGCATAGCTTTCTCCCTGAGGAGTAATCTCGATATTACCATAGGTAACGTGTTCGAGATACCCGTTTTGTGTAAGTGTGTTTATTGCGCGGTTAACACTTGGCTTTGAAACACCGAGAAACTCTGCAATATCGGTAATCCTTACATTATCCTTCTGTTTTGAGATAATAAAAACAGCCTCAAGATAATCTTCAAGCGAAGATGTCATATTGTACATATTGTTTTTCATAATAATTTCCATAGCCTTTCCGGCTATAAATTTGTATGAAACAGGAACATCACTCCTTACTATAGCCGGACAAGGCGTGATGAAAATTTCGTCCATCTCAAAATTTGTTAATTACAAATTTTGAGGGACATACAATCATATTAGCGTGATTTTTCACGCTAATATACCTTTTCAAAAATATATCGTTATATTTTATCACAAAATTAGCCAAATAGTCAATAAGGCTAACAAATAATTAATATTAAAAAATCAAAGGCGGAGTCAAATCAAGACCCCGCCATACAGTATCAATTATGGTTTACTTATTACCTTACTGTTTATAATTTCAACAATCTCTTGTTTATCTTCTTCATTCATAGCACGCAGCTTTGCAATCAGAGAAATTTCTTTTGCTGATAGTTGTGAAAGATATTTTGCATCAATGTCGCTTTCGTAATTATCAGTTTCATTGACCTCTTCAACATAAGCCTCTTCAATAAAATTTTCTATGGGAAGCTTATAGAAACGAGAGAGTCTGGACAATGTTTCTATTTCAACATTTCTTCTGCCTGTTTCATAAATGCAATATGTTGAACGACTTATACCCAAAGCATCAGCAACCTGATATTGCTTTAGTTTATTTGCACATCTGATGATTTTCAACTGTTTTGCACAACTCATATTCTCACCTCATATTTTGTATTATACATCAATGAAATCTTATTCGCAATAAAAAAAGTTGTAAAAATCCCGTCTATGTGGTAAAATATGTATATGGAAAGGGGATTTTTATGATTTATTTTGTCATAACTCTTATAGTTGTTTGCATACTGTTATTTATTATTGCTATAAAAATTATGGACTTTGCCGGTTTTTCAAAACGATGTGAAGGAAATGAAAACCTGAAATATTTAAAAGCAAAGAATTTTGATAACCTTAATGCTTTACCTGTTAACTTCAAGTCTGATAAAGGACAAACACTCAACGGCTTCCTTTACAGCAGCGCAAAGGTTGATAGCTACAAGGCGCTTATAGTTTTTTCTCACGGTATGGGTGCAGGACACCTTGCATACACTACTGAAATCAATTATTTTGCACAAAAGGGTTACATTGTATTAGCTTATGATAACACGGGTACATGTACATCTGAAGGTGATAAGCTATACGGTTTTGCACAAGGCATAATTGACTTAAAACATGCATTGGATTTTGCACGCACACGTGATGATTTAAAAGATTTACCGCTACTTCTTGCCGGTCATTCATGGGGTGGCTACAGTGTTTGTAACGTTTCTGCTATTGCTCCAAAAACAGAAATCAAGGGGATTGTTGCTTTCTCACCTTTCAACTCAATGAATAAGCTGATTCGTGACAATGCAAGGTTAAAGACAAAGGCAAATCTTTCGATATTCAGTCCGTTTTTTGACCTTGTAAACCTTATGCGATTTGGTAAAGCAGGTATTCTTCGTTCATGTGACAGTATTGACAGTAACGAAATTCCTACTCTTATATTACACGGTGGAAATGACTTACAGGTAACTCTTAAAAATAGTCCTGTCGGACAAAAACAAAAAATTAAAAACAACCCCAATGCAAGAACGATTCTCTGTGACAGTAAATATCACAATGTTTATCTTGCAAAGGATGCTGAGCAGTATCTTAACGACACTTTTGCAAAAATCGAGAGTCTTGGTGCAAACAGCCCTGAAGCATACGAGATTTATCAGAATATTGACTATTCACTTATCACAAAAGAGGATTTGACAATTATGGATACTGTTAATTCATTCTTTGAAGAGTGTGTTATGAAAAGAGATTTCTTAAACGAATGAGGTTATAATGTGATTTTCAGAAAAAAACATCCCGACTATTCAAAATATACCGAATACAACAGAGAAATGGTTTCCAAGAAAAATAACTATTCTTTTTTGAATCAAAAATATGCTCTTAAGCATCAGACCATACTTTTAGGTGACTCAATTACTGATTTTTTCAACTGGTATGAACTGTTTTATAACTTTTCGAAATCAAATGGTCAAGCTGTATACAACAGAGGTATAAGTGGTGACACAACTGACAGACTTTTAGAAAGACTTAAAGAAAACGTTCTGAATATCGAACCAAAAAATATTGTTCTTCTTATAGGTACAAATGATATTGGTCGTGGACTTCCTCTTTCAGTAAGTATAGAAAACCTTGAAAGTATCATAAAATCAACAAAAGAATGTTGTCCTGATGTGAATTTTATTATTGAAGCAGTTTATCCGATTAACGAAAAAATGCGTGATAGATTCGAAAAACGAAGCAATAAAAAGATTAACGAAATGAATAGTGAGTTTATAAAGCTTTGTAAAAAACACAACTGCGTTTGGCTTGATTTTACAGATAAACTGAAAGATAAAAACGGAAATCTTAAAGAAGAATACACCTTTGACGGACTTCACGTTAATGCCTTAGCTTATGAACTCATTTCAGAACATGTGATTCCTTTATTAAAATAATAAAAAATAAATGGTATGTGAAAAACCTCACATACCATTTATTTTTACTCTAAAAGGTTCTGTTCATTTACACCTTTAGCAATTTCAGAACAAACACCATAAATACTATACGCATCCTGTGATGGTCTTGCACCGATTGTCAGAATAACAACGCCTGTTTTTGTTGCACGGTCATATGTATAAAGGCTGAACAAACCATATGCACTACCGGTATGATACTGCAATTTTTTGCCACCATAGAACTTATATCTTGTAAGCACAGGCATACCCTGTCCTATTTTTCCGTTTACTCTTGTGGACTGAACAGCATGAATAAGTTCAACGCTTTCCGTTGACAAGTAGCGTACACCATCATACATACCGTCATTCATAAACAAAGTAAGGAGTTTTGCATAATCCTTCGCACTAATAGTAAGTCCACCTGCATAGAGTTTAAAACCTTTACCTGCTTCTTCAGTAAAGCTCAACTGATTTCTCTGGGTTTTAACTCCCCTTGCCACATTATGATTTTCATCATATAAAACTGCTATTTTGTTTTCATTCAACAATTCAGGAACATATGATGCCTTTATACCCATTGGATTGAAGAAATATTCATTAAGTAATGTTGTGACACTCTTACCTGTAACCAATTCGCACATTGTTCCCACAATTCCGTAAGCAAAATTGTTGTATTCATAATGTGTTCCCGGTTTGTGTCTTGTATATGCAGAAGGCTTCTGAAGATGAGCCTGTAACTGCTCAAGAGAATGCACATAACTTGCATTTGTAAGACCTGATGAGTGAGCTAAAAGAACTCTCAATGTAATCGGTGTATCAGGATGTGACGGATTCTGCACTTTGACACCAAGATACTGAGAAATATCAGTATCAAGTTCAAGTAATCCTTCATCAACAAGACGGAAAACAACTAACGCAAGAATAGTTTTTGACAATGATGCAACACGGATTTTAGTATCTGATGTCATCGGTCTGTCGTTTACTGATGCCCAGCCATACTGCGCAGTTGCATGAACCTGACCATCAACGATTGTTGCCACCTGAATACTCATAGCATTGTATTTTATTCCTGTTGCCGTTATAAGAGATTGAAGAGAATCAATCTTTATTGGCTGAGTTGGCTTTACAACAGTTGTTTCTTCAGGAGTTGTAGTTGTCTCTGTTGGTTCTTCTGTAGTTGTTTCTGTGGTTTTACCTTCTCCTGTAGTTTGTTTTTCCGTGGTATTCTGATTTGTATCAATCGGTTGATTAACCGGTTTATCCTTTTTTAGGAATGTTATTGATACAACAATCACAACAGACAAAACAACACATAATATTTTGAATAATCTTTTTTTCATTTCTCTTGCGCCTTCATTCGTATAAACTCACTGAAGAATAATATACCAATTAAGTAATAAAATGTCAATAAAAAAGAGATTATGTCGAATACCTCATATATTTTTCAAATCGTCTGTTGCGGGATTTTCAATGAGTTTTCCGTTTCGTGTAAATCTTGAACCGTGGCAAGGACAGTCCCACGTATGCTCTGCACTATTCCATTTCAAAGCACAACCTAAATGAGGGCACCGTTTTTTTGACGGCGTTAAAAGTCCTATCGTCGTTTCAAATGCATTGATTGGCAGTTGTAAAGTCAGAATACTTCTTGATGGTGAAAAAAGATTTTCATTTTCATTCCTTTTGTTAAGAATCATATCAGAAAGTAACTGAGCTGAAACCATTGCTGATGTCATACCCCATTTGTTAAACCCTGTTGCGACTAAAACATTTGGAATTTTCTTTGAATACCTACCGATATACGGAACAGAATCAAGACTCATACAGTCCTGTGTTGCCCAATGGAATTTTATAGGTAATTCGGGATAGTGGATTGCCCAAAACGATTTTAATTCACGATAATTACCACCATCTTTACCTGTTCTGTGGTCACCACCACCGATAAGAAGATAATCCTTATAATTTCGGAATGACATCCCCTTTTTTGCCTCGTCCACATACATTCCGTTGATTTGCGGACCATTTTGTATTGCTAAAACATATGAGCGTTCCTGATAAAGCTTAATAAAATAACCGCCATATTTGTTCATAAACGGAAAATGAGTTGTCACAATAAAATAATCAGCTGTTATTTCTGCATTTTCTGTGATTGCTTTATTTCCACGAATTTCAATAACTTTTGTATTCTCGTAAACGCTCAAATTCTTTGATATATGTGACAAAAACTGTAATGGATTAAACTGTGCCTGATTCGGAAATTTTACTGCACCTGCAATATCAATCGGAACAGGTATTTCAGTACAGAAATCAGGATTATAGCCTAACCTTACCAATGCGTGAAGCTCGTTATTGATTTTTTTTGAATTATTTACGGAATAAACATAATTATCTTTTCTCTCAAATTCACAAGGAATATTTTTACACAATTCAGCATATTTTTTCAAAGCATTTTCATTTGCCTTAAGATACATCTGAGCCTTTTCAATACCAAAATTTTTAATGAGTTTGTCGTAAATCAGTCCGTGTTGTGAGGTTATTTTTGCAGTTGTGTTTTGCGTCACACCTTTGCAAATTCTGTCAGCCTCCAGAATTACACAGTCAACACCTTGTTGTTTCAGCATATAGGCACATAAAATTCCTGTAATTCCACCACCAACAATAGCAACACTCGACTTTATATCTTTTTTCAGTTTTGGAAAACTCTGAAACTCTAAGTCAGCAGACCATACAGATAACATATTAATCACCTGTAATAGTATTGCCATAAAATAACATTAACATTCACAGAGAAAATTATACTTTATATTTATAACATGTTTACAAATTGTAATTTGAATACACAAATAAATAAGGGTGAGTGCCTTAAGCATTCACCCTGTTATAAATTATTTAACTAAAGCAATAGTTTCTACTTCAACAAGCACATCTTTTGGTAACTGTTTTGCTGCTACGCATGAACGTGCAGGTTTACTTGTGAAATACTCTGCATAAATTCCGTTGAATGCCACGAAGTCTTCCATATTCTTAAGGAAACAAGTTGTTTTTACAACATTTTCGAGGTCACTACCTGCTGCCTCAAGAAGGTTTTTGATATTTTCGCAAACCTGTTTTGTCTGACCTTCTATTGTTGTTGCCTCAACCTCACCATTTGCAGGATTGATTGCAATCTGTCCTGATGTGAAAACCATATTTCCAACAACCTTTGCCTGTGAATATGGTCCGATTGCTGCAGGTGCTTTATCTGTACTGATTGTTTTAATCATAATTATTTCTCCTTATACAAGTTTATAACCTTGGTTAATAAGCTCATTTCTAATCAGTTCAATATGGTCAAAGTTTCGAGTTTCAAGCAATATTCTCAAGAAACAACCATTGATATCTGAATTTTCTGATGCTCTTTCGTGGTGGATTGAGATAACATTACCGCCCAAGTCAGCAATAATATTTGAAACACCCTTAAGCTGTCCAGGTTTGTCAACAAGTTCAATTGTAAGTGAATATGTACGACCACTTGTTAAAAGACCACGCTTGATTACACGAGAAAGAATTGTAACGTCGATGTTACCACCTGAAACAAGACATACAACTTTCTTACCTTTTACAGGAACTTTGTTGAACATTACTGCTGCAACAGAAACTGCACCTGCACCCTCAGTAATAAGCTTCTGCTGTTCAATAAGTGTAAGAATTGCTGTTGCGATTTCGTCGTCAGAAACTGTTACAACTTCGTCAACAAATTTCTTAACATACTCAAATGTATTAGCACCAGGCTCTTTTACTGCGATACCGTCAGCAATTGTTGAAACAGAATCAAGTCGTTCAATCTTATCATCCTTGATTGAGTTATACATACTTGGTGCACCCTTTGCCTGAACACCGTAAACCTTAACCTTAGGATTAAGTGCTTTAATTGCAAATGAAACACCGCTGATAAGTCCACCACCACCGATTGGCACAACAACTGCATCAGCATCTGCAATCTGGTCAAGAATTTCAAGACCAATTGTACCCTGACCTGCAATTACATCGTCATCGTCAAACGGATGGACAAATGTATAGCCCTTTTCATCACGGAGCTGTAATGCTCTGTTATATGCATCATCATAAACACCTTCAACAAGGCAGATGTCAGCACCATAGCTCTTTGTTGCCTCCACCTTTGAAATAGGAGCACCGTCAGGAAGACAAATAAGTGACTTAATGCCATTCTTTGTTGCAGCAAGTGCCACACCCTGAGCATGGTTTCCCGCTGAACAAGCAATAACGCCTTTTTCCTTTTCTTCAGCTGACAACTGACTGATTTTATATGCAGCACCACGAACCTTGAAAGAACCTGTTACCTGAAGATTTTCTGTTTTAAGATAAACATCACAATCAGGGTTAATTTTTGGTGCATAAATCATGTCTGTTTTACGGATAATGTCCTTTAACACAAAAGACGCATGATAGATTTTATCGAGTGTTACCATAGTATTACTTCTTTCTAAAAAAGATTAGAGTTATTCTATCACAACAAAGCAGTAAATTGCAAGAGATATTTTAAAAAACTACAAATAACTTTGCAGGGGTCGGCATCCTCGACGACCCTTTCTTATCACTTTACAAAAGGGCTATCGGGGACGCCGGCCCCTACGAAAATTTTACCACCTAATTATTTCATTGTAGTCGTCGTAACCGTAGTTACCTGCTGTATTTTTGAGCAATTCAGCTATATCAACTTTTTCACCATATGGGTCTTTTACACTGATTTTCTTAAAAATCGGTTTTATTCTGTTCAAGAAACCAATAAAAACATCACCCTCAGGAGTACCGGCATTATATGTCTGATTGCCACGGAACACATTTCTTACAAGTACAGTTGCATAGTCGATAAGCTTGACTTTTCTTATGCTCTTATCACATTTAATAAAGAGTAGTTTTGCAAGAGTGCCAAGTTTTACTGAACAGAGAAGCTTTCCTGCCATATGAAGTGCAAAAACAAGTCCTTTACTCTCTTTGATGTGGAATTTTCTCATTGCTCTTGTAGTGTCGTCACGTAAGTCAAGAAGAATATTTCTAATCATCGCATCAAAAACTGATGTAAGATATTCCTTACAATTCATACCCTTTGTATCATATTCAAAATCAGGTGTCGGAATACTCTTGATTTCAGCTGAATTTTCATTAAGTGAAACGAGTCTTATGTATGATGGGTCAGCAATAATTGAGCCTGTTGTAACATCAAAGAACTTATTTCCTTTTTCTGTTACAAATTCATTGATGCTCTGGTTATGCATATGACCTGTGAATACAAGATGAACTCCCTCATCAGCAAGAAGTGTTGCAACTGATTTATAGTCATACATAAGTGCTGATTTTATAATTGAGAATAACGGTTGAATAGGTAAAACAGGATAATGACAGATTGCAAACATAGTCTGATTTTCTTCTCTTGCTTTTTTAGTCTGCACCTTAATCCATTCAACTTGTTTTGGAGTTAAGCTGAACTGACCATTCGTCTTGATATCAGCATTGATTGCAAGAAGTCGCACACCATCACTTAACTGTGCAACATAAGAAAGGTGTTCCTCATCAACTGCAATAGCATCAGCGAAACCAAAGTCATTATATAACTTGATAAGGTCTTCTTTAGGTGTTGGTTCAGGCATATATCTACCATTTTCACCAAATGCAAACGGGTCATCTTTCCAGTCGTGGTCAGCAGTTATAAGATAAACCTTTTTGCCTTTTGCTTTTATATCGTAAAGCAATTTAATGAATTTTTCGTGACTCTTACGCTCACCATTTTGTGTAAGGTCACCTACTATAAGAACTGTATCTGCAAGGTCTGTTTCACCTAAATACTTGAAAACTGCATTATTGATGCTTTCAGTTTCAGCAAAGCATTTCTGCTCATAATGCATAAAATCCTCGTAATCAGGGCCACTGCAACCCAAATCCGTATCAAAAAAATGTGGGTCTGTTAAAACCAAAAATTTAAAATCTTTCATAAAAATCTCCGTTATAAAATAAAGCCCGTATAAATGATATACGAGCTTTAAAATCAATTACTCAACTGTAACGCCACTTGTTTCTCTCTTCTTTGCAAGAGCTTCAATAATGTTTTTCTTTTCCTGTCCTGCAATCTTATAGAAGAACATTGGAATTGCACAAAGGAGCATACTGATACCGGGAACGATTGATACAAGTGAGAACATTGCAAATCTCATTTCAGGTGGCATATCGAGTGCTGACACAACTGCAGTTGATGAAAGCATCTGAGCTGGGTCAAGACCGATTACCATGTACATAATAACGATACCTGATGTTGCGAAAGCATTACCGATTTTGTTGATAAAGCCCTGACAAGCAGCACCAAGAGCATTGTCACGGAAACCTGTTTTAAGCTCCATATAGTCAAGACAGTCACCAATCATCGCAAGGCTGACTGTGTTGATAACACCAAGTGGAATACAAGAAATTACGATGAATGGGATACAAGCATAAAGGTTCATTGTAAACCAACCAACGATTGTTGTTACGATACTTGCCACAAAACCTGCAAGACAGCTTACGATAACGAGCTTCTTATAGTCAAACTTTTTCATAAGTTTTGGCATAAAGAGTGTTGCACCAAAAAGACCAACGATTGAACTAATCTGGAATACAGTTTTAACTGCTGAAATACTTGATTCAATTGCAGCAATTCTTTCAGCTTCTGTTGCAAGAGTTGCAAGGTCAGGACCGATATAGAATGAGTAACGAGCAACGTGGATTGCGGCTGCAGAAACCATATAACGACCACTTGAAAGAACACCCATCAAAAGAACGAGAACAAGAGGTTTACATTTGAATACTCGTGTGAGCTGTGATGGTTCACCAGGCTGACGCTTACGAACAGGCATCTTAACTCTTTCCTTAACACCTATGCAAGCACGAGCATAGAGAATTGAACCAAGACCTACAGTCACAATAGCCATTACAAGGTATTTTCTCTTCTGTACCATAAGTGGGTCAGGAGCAACATCCTGTCCTTTAACCCAAGCTGCCATAACAAGACCAACTACAAGGAAAAGAACTTCAGGAACTGCAGAACCGATTGAATTGAAAATCTTACTTACAGAAATAACTGAGCTTCTTTCCTCTGAATCAGGAGTCATAACATTTGGAAGTCCCCAGAACGAAACATCACCTACAGTATAAATCATACCCCAAGCAACATAAACAATTGCTGAATAAATCATCAACTGTGTTTTATCAAGGTTAGGACTTAAATACATAAGTAATGTTACAACTGCAATAGGAATCAATGCCCAACGAATAAACGGAAGCATTTTTCCACTCTTTAAATTACTTCTATCAACAATCATACCCATAAGTGGGTCGTTGATTGCGTCCCATACTCTTGCCAAAAGCATAAGCAAAAGCACAAACATTGGTGTCAACTGCAAAACATTAAGGTAATAGTCACTGATATAGCTTGACATAAGTGCATATATCATACCCTGACCTAATCCTGCAACGCAGAATGCAGTCATTTCATTTTTCTGAACATATTTTTTCTGTTCCATAAAATATTCTCCTCTTTCCTTTTATTAAGTCAGAATTGATAAAACTAATATATATTGTGATGTGTAATATAACGTATGATTCAGAATCACATTTCTGCTTTTGTTTTCACCCTCTTTAAAGAAAACAAATGAAAGGACTAAATCAGAAAGTGCAAACAGAATTGTTCCCGCAAACATCACTATATACCGTGGCAGGCTTTCAGGTGTTGGTTCACCATTTATTACAGGCAACCAACCAAGCATATTCATAGCATTAAGGCTTAATGTAACAGTTATCATTGTAACTGTGCCATAAATAAATGACAGCGTTTCGAACTTACCATAATTCACACTCATTTTCTTTGATGAGAAATGACTTATCGCTGATACGACAGTCGCACAGAAAAATGCAAAAACAATCTGCCACAAAACATATTCGGTATATGCTGCAAGGATTCCTACGATATAGAAAAGATGTCCTATAAGGAAGCTTAGCATACCTGCATAGGTATATTTTTCGTCATATTTTTTATGTACGTATTTGAGGTCAAGGAAAACATCACCAAGCATTCCGAAAAACAGCCCGATAACGATAAAAATACCGTAACTGAAATTTCCAAAGGACATTGACAGGGCAATTATTCCTAAAAGTATAAAGGTTATTGACGATAAAGTCTTTAAAACTAACGCCTTAACTCCACCTTGACGGATTCGTACGATTAGAAATGCTATTACAAGCAGGAAATAGACTACTGACATAACATTTAACATTTATAATCACTCTTTTAAAACACTATTTGTACAATAAAAAATTATACCAATAATCGCAGCAAATTGCAACTATCAGTATAATTAAAAAACAATTTATTTTTTTGTGTTTATTTAAGCAACAATGTACTTGCAAAAGTAAACTGTGCTGCATAGTAAAGAAGATGATTTACGACAACATTTGTCTTTGTGTTGCCACCTTCTTTGAAATAAATGTTTGAAAGCACCAAATCAGAAAGTGTGAAAAGAACTGATGCTACTGAAAGCATAAATAAATTCCAAGAAAATCCTTTGTAAATCATACCGAAAATTGCGGTAAACATTGTACATGAGAGGAATATACCATAAAGGAAAAGAATTTTCTTATATCTTCCGTATTTAACACCCATTGGTTTTTCAAGGGCAAGAGTTATGGTTGCAAAAATCACTGATGCTACAATATTGATTAATGCATACCACCATTCAAATTCACCTTCACCATATTTAAATGCAACGGCAGGAATATAGAAAACATGGTTTGCAATAAAGCAGATAATACCTGCGTAAGTATAAATGTGGTTATGTTGTTTGTAAACATATTTCATATCAAGCCAGACATCACCTAAAAGACCAAAAATAAGTCCCATAATAACCAGAATGCCATATTCCATATTCTGATTGTTAAAAGCAAATGCTGAAAAAGCTGTTCCTATAAAGCAAACGGAAGCACCTGCTTTAATAAACATTGCACCAATCCCACCACGCATCACACGCATAACAAGAAATACAATAGTTACCAAAACACCTACAATGACAGATGCTGCATATATGTAATGATACATAAACAAACCTCCTATTTCCCCATATTTTTACTACCAATCATATTATAATGTTAATTTTTAACAAATAAAGAGCAACAATATAAAAATTAATTTTGTTTTCTTACAACCCCATATTCGTCATCAAGACGGAAATAGGGACAATGGTAATTGGGAGTTGTAAGAAATCTCATCATCTCATCTTCGTCAAGGTTTATATCGCAACAATATTCTTCTGACTCATCATCAAAATAATAATTTGCACAATTTTCACACTGGCTCATAATTTCCATAGCCTTTCCGGCTACAAAAATATATGAAACAGTCATATCACTCCTTGCTGTAGCCGGACAAGGCGTGATGGAAATTTAGTCCATCTCGAAATTTGTTAACTTCAAATTTCGAGGGACATACAATCAAAATAGCGTGATTTTCACGCTATATCTCACTCACAAGTTCATCATATGATTTTCTCTTTTTAGGCGGTACACTGCCACCCTCTTTTGCATATCCGAGAGAAATCACAAGTCTTACGGGAGTTTTAAGTCCACAAATCTGACGGATTTTTTTATCGTCAAACCAACCTAAAATGCAAGTTCCCAAGCCCTGTGCAGCAGCTTCTGCAGTTAAATATGCAGTTGCAATACCGATATCGATTGAACGGTAGTCATTATTCTTGAGTTTTGAGCCAATACCGGCAGTTCTGTTATAATTTTCCTCTGAAATTACAATCATAACGGGAGCATCAGTTGTAAATTTATTCATTCCCATACTTTGTGTTGCTTTTGCAACCTCTTTTGCCTTTTCTCCCTTACAAACCGTGAAATGATAAGGCTGACTGTTACAAGCAGACGGAGAAAGAACTGCACTTTCTAAAATCGCCTTGATTTTTTCGTCTTCAACTGATTTGTTTCCGTCATAAGCCCGACATGAATAACGATTTTTTGCTATTTCTGTAAAATTCATAATATCACCCAACTAGATTTTATCATAAATTAATGTTTTAAGCAACAATACAAAGCAAATAAACAGTATTTCAAATTATAATTTATCGGGATGGTAAGAAACCATTCCGCTCCCTCCCCGAGGGAGCTGTCGAACGTAGTGAGACTGAGGGAGTTACCATATTGAACAACAAACTCCCTCCGTCATTTTCTTACGAAAATGCCACCTCCCTCAATGAGGGAGGGAAATCAATCATCCCGATAAACTCCGATTCAACGAGGTGTTTTCTTAACATAAAACCCTCTCAAGTTGGAATTTCTGCACATACGGGCAAAAATAAAAACAGTCCACTGGACTGTTTTCTTTACGCAAAAAACTCTTCGAGTTCGAATCTCCGCCCTTTCGGGCAAAAAGAAAACAGCCACACTTTGTGTGACTGTTTCTTTTTGGTGATCCACCGGAGCGACCGTCTGCTTCGGCTTTGCCTCGCATACTATTGGCTCGGCTTGCGCCTTCGCCACTTTTTGCTAAAAACAGTCCACTGGACTGTTTTCTTTACGCAAAAACTCTTCGAGTCCGAATCTCCGCCCTTTCGGGCAAAAAGAAAACAGTCACACTTTGTGTGACTGTTTCTTTTTGGTGATCCACCGGAGATTCGAACTCCGGACACCTTGATTAAAAGTCAAGTGCTCTGCCAACTGAGCTAGTGGATCATATATCCCCGATTTATTATCGGGATTTTAAGTTTTAATTATGCAAAAATCATTACGATTGAAGCAACAAGAACGATTACTAAGAATGCAGCTGCAAAAATCTTTGTAAGGAATGCTTTCTTTGCTTCATCTGTTCTACCCTTGTTCTTACCAAAGAATGATTCAGAAGAACCACCAGAAATGGCACCGAGACCCTGCTCATTACCTTCCTGTAAAAGAACGAAGAGTACAATTAAAACTGCTAACACAATAAGTGCCAAGCCAAAAACTATGTGATACCATGCCATAACGAGTCAACCTCCAAACCATCTATATTTAACAGCCTTGATATTCTAACACAACAGAAACAAAAATGCAAGTGTTTTTTGAAAAAATATTATTTTTTTATGAATTTTTTGAATTATAATTCATATAATACTTTTGCAGACAGCAACAAGTTAACTTGCGTTTGCATGTCTGTCTGCACCGACTGTTATAATACAGTCGGTTTTTTATTTATAATCTGTGAAAATATTCGTTGATTTAATTACTTTAACGATTTTTCCCATTTCATTTTCCATATCAATAGAAACTAATTCATCACTACTAACACGAACACTAACAATATAAATACTATTTTTATAAGTTAACATAACCACACATTTTGTGATATAGCTTGCATTAAAATCAAACCATTCGTTTGAATAATCCTTAATAATTTCACCATATGACCACTTATATTTTATTCCGTCAATTTCTCCATTGTCTGCATCTTCAAACACTATTTTATCGTCATATTCGTTTCCATATGATACATCAAAAAAACTATCTTCTTCAAAATCCTTTATAATTATGTTAGTTCCCAAAATATAGTTATCTGCACAATACAAATCCACACTACAAGAAGGATTATTATCATCAATTACATTGTAATAAGTAGAATCACTTTCATAAACGATAGTATCTCCAAATGACTGATAAATCGGGTCTAAAAACTGACCATCTTTTTCTATGGTTGCATTTTCAAAAATATTACTCACAATCTGGTACGCTGAATTTTCAAGTTCCTTATATCTATATAGATTCATAAGCTCGGAGTGTCTTAAAATTGAAACACCGCCGACAACATAAACTGTCAGAATACACGCTAAAACATTGGCAATAATACGCAACGCTTCACCTTTTTCAATAAACATATATATTACATAAAGTATAACAATAGATATGATAAAAAGAAGTGGAATGACAAAGAAAAACGGAACATAAAAATAATCGTACACAAAGCCCGTACCATCAGCTAACCACGAAATAATTAATCCGCCAAATCCAAGAAGAATTACAAAAGCTATAATTTTCATCCACATTTTAAGTTGTTCCTTCGTCATTCTTCTCACCCTTTCAGTTTCATTAATTCAAATATAGCATTTTAGATATATATTGTCAACACAAAAACGGCGGGGTCAACACCCCACCCTACCTATCTGTGTAGCAACGCCGACATCCACGAAATTAAATTGAATTATTTTTTCGTAAGACAATGTGTCAGATGCGAAGCTGTATAAAAATACCGCGAGCCGATAGACACGCGGTATTACGGAAAAAGAACAAATTTAGAATGTAAGCTGTTCTCCTTGGTCTTCTGCACTAAGTATTGCACCATTTGCAGGAAGATTTTTCGTTCTGTAACGAGTTGGTTTTGCAAACATACCGTCAGTAAAGTCTGTAACAGACTCAACTCTATGACCTTTCTTAAGGCTCATTACAGCAACGCCCTGACTATCCTTTGTAGTCTTTGCAGAAATTGCACCTGAATTGAAAAGAAGATATCTGCCGGCAGTTGATTTCATAACAACTTCCTTATCCTCTGTTACATAAATCGCACTTACGATAGGACTCTTGTCAGAATATGCCTTAATAAGCTTTTTACGATTCTGCTTTGTTTCATAGGCTGAAATATCAATCTTTGCAACCTTACCATTCTGGAAGAAGAAGAGCATATACCCCTTATATTCCTTGACAACAGCCATAGAAATTGCTGTTTCGCCCTCCTCCATCTGAAGCTTTGAGCCTACGAAATCGCCAAGAACACTTGCCTTTGTATCGTCAAATTCACAAGCTCTTGACTTATAAACCTGACACTTATTAGTAAAAAAGAGAAGTTCAACGCTGTTTGTTGTTTCAATAGTTGAAATAATCTCGTCATTTTCCTTCAATTTATGCTCACCACTCATACGAAGTGACAATGGAGTAATCTTTTTGAAATACCCTTCTTTTGTAAAGAACAGGGTAACAGGATAATCAGGAACTTCTTCCAATATATCTTCCTGTTCTTCGATTTCCTGAGCATAAATAATCTCTGTTCGTCTGTCCTTACCATATTTATCGATAACCTGATTGAGTTCACCAACAAGAATTTTCTTGACTCTTGCTTTACTTGAAAGGATATCTTCCATATCCTCAATCTGCTTTTTAAGGTCATCAACATCATTAAGACGTTTCATAATGTATTCACGGTTAAGGTGACGAAGTTTGATTTCAGCAACATATTCAGCCTGAATTTTATCAATACCGAAACCAATCATCAAGTTAGGTACAACTTCTGCTTCTTCTTCAGTTTCACGAACAATTTTAATTGCTTTATCAATATCAAGAAGAATTTTCTGAAGTCCTAACAGGAGATGTAACTTATCCTTAGCCTTTGTCAAATCAAAGAAAACACGACGGTTTACACATTCAGTACGGAATGCAATCCACTCTGTAAGCAAATCTCTGACACCAAGCACCTGTGGTACCCCTGCAATAAGAACATTGAAGTTACAAGAGAATGTGTCCTCAAGTGTCGTCATTTTATAAAGCTTCTGCATGAGCTTTTCAACATCTGTGCCACGCTTTAAGTCAATTGTGATTTTAAGACCCTTTTTATCAGTTTCATCACGGATATCACTGATTTCACGGATAGCATTTGCCTTTACCTTTTCAATAACCTTATCCATAATTGCTTCTGCAGTTGTTGTTGGTGGAATTTCTGTAATATCAATACAGTTATTCGCTTTATCATACTCATATTTTGCTCTTACCTTAAAGCCACCACGCCCTGTACGGAAGATTTCATTCATCTGATTATGATCATAAACGATTTTACCACCACCGATAAAATCAGGTGCTTTTAAAGTTTCTGTTATATCAAAATCTTTATCTTTGATAAGACCGATTGTTGTTTCGCATATTTCACGAAGATTGAATGAACAGATTGAAGATGCCATACCAACAGCAATACCTGTATTTGAGTTTACAAGGATTGATGGGAATGATACAGGCAAAAGTGTAGGCTCCTGCATTGTTGCATCATAGTTGTCAACAAAATCTACTGTATCCTTATCGATATCACGGAAAAGCTCGGCTGAAATTGCTTCAAGCTTTGCTTCTGTATAACGGGATGCAGCATATGCCATATTTTTTGAATATGCTTTACCAAAGTTACCCTTTGAGTCAATATATGGATGTAACAAGCTTTCGTTACCCTTTGAAAGACGCACCATTGTTTCATAGATAGCACCGTCACCATGAGGGTTCAACTGCATTGTACGACCAACGATATTTGCTGATTTAACTCTTGCACCATTGAGAAGTCCCATCTTATACATTGTATAAAGAAGCTTTCTGTGTGATGGTTTAAGACCGTCAATTTCAGGAATTGCACGGGACATAATAACACTCATTGCATAAGGCATATAGTTGGTTTCAAGAGTTTCAGTAATAAACTGCTCAACAACATCACCAGCACCGATAATATGTGCATTTATATTTTCTTCTTCCACTTTCGGAACATCAATTTTCTTTTTTCGTGCCATAATATCCCCCTTCCTTATGAAATATCTGCTAAATCAATATACATATGGCCATTTTCAGCAATATGGTCTTTTCTACCCTGAAGATTGTCACCCAAAAGCAAGTCGAATTTTTCTGCTACGGCCTCAGGACTATAATCAGGTTCAATTTTAATAAGACGTCTTGTCTTAGGGTTCATTGTTGTGAGCCACATCATATCGGCATCGTTTTCACCAAGACCCTTTGAACGCTGAATTGTATATTTTACATTACCAAGTTCACTGAGAACATCTGCTTTTTCTTTTTCTGTATAACAAAACCATGTTTCGTCTTTGTAACGCACTTCATAAAGTGGTGATTCTGCAATATAAACTTTACCTTCTTTTATAAGAGTTGGCGTAAGTCTATAAATCATTGTAAGAATAAGTGTTCTAATCTGGAAACCGTCAACGTCGGCGTCGGTACAGATAATAACTTTATTCCATCTTAAATCGTCAATGTTGAATGATGAAACATCTTTACTCTTTTTAGATGTAACTTCAACACCACAACCAAGAACCTTTATAAGGTCAACGATGATATCACTCTTAAAGATCTTATCATATTCACTCTTAAGACAGTTAAGAATCTTACCACGAACAGGAATAATAGCCTGGAATGATGAGTCACGAGCCTGTTTACAAGCACCAAGAGCAGAGTCACCTTCCACTATGAAAATTTCTCTTTCATTGACATCACGGCTACGACAGTCAACAAACTTTTCAACACGGGAAGTCATATCATTACTTGACTGTAATGTCTTTTTTATGTTGATTCTTGTGCTTTCAGCCTTGATTCTCGAACGCATATTAATAAGAATCTGATTTGTAATCTTTTCTGCATCAAGTTTGTTTTCAAGGAAGTAAATTTCAAGTTGCTGACGGAAAAAGTCAGTCATTGCTTCCTGAATGAATTTATTTGTAATTGACTTTTTAGTCTGATTTTCATAAGAAGTCTGTGTTGAGAATGATGATACAACAAAAATCAAGCAGTCCTCAACGTCCTGATAGTTGATTTTCGCATCACTCTTAACATATTTACCATTTGTTTTAAGGTAATTATCTACCTGATAAACAAAGGCATTTCTGAATGCTTTTTCAGGTGCACCACCGTGCTCAAGGAAACTTGAGTTATGGTAATATTCTTTAAGCTGAATTTTATTTGAGAAACAAAGAGATGCTGTAATCTTAACTCGATAGTCCTTCTTATCCTCTCGGTCACGACCAACTCTTTCAGTTGACCAGAATTGAACTGATGACATTTCTGTACCGTCTGCAATCTCTTTTACATAGTCAGTAATTCCGTTATCATAAAGATATTCATATGTTTCAAATGAATTTGCCGAAATCTGGTCCTTAAGTATAAATTTGATACCTGCATTTACAACAGATTGTCTTTTGATTGTTTCTTGAAAATATGAAAGAGGAATATTTATATCTGTAAACACCTTAAGGTCAGGCTTCCAACGGATACGAGAACCTGTATCACGTTTATTATATGGTTCTTTAATCATATCTCCTGCAATTTCACCTTTTTCAAAGTGAAGAAGATACTTGAATCCGCCTGTATGAATTTCAGCATCCATATATTCAGATGCATACTGTGTTGCACAGAGGCCAAGACCGTTAAGACCTAAAGAATACTCGTAGTTTCCTCCGTCATTGGTGTCATATTTACCACCGGCATACAATTCGCAGAAAACAAGCTCCCAGTTATAACAGCCTTCATTTTTATTATAGTCAACAGGAATACCTCGACCAAAGTCCTGAACCTCGATTGAGCCGTCAAGAAAACGGGTAACAACAATCTTGTCACCATAACCTTCTCTTGCTTCGTCAATAGAGTTAGAAAGAATTTCAAAGACAGCATGCTGACATCCGTCAATACCGTCAGAGCCGAAAATAACACCGGGACGCTTTCTTACTCGGTCAGCACCTTTAAGCTGAGATATACTTTCATTACCGTAAGATGGTTTCTTTGCCATACATTACATCCTTTACCAAAAATTAGCTTTAGTGAAATAAAAATAAACCACTAAATATTATACACTACATTTAGCGGTTTAGTCAAGTTATTGAGTTTGTAATACCCCAAGATATTCACTTTTATTTCTTAATGCTTTTACGTTCAACCTTTGTTTTGTTACCCTTTTCATCAACTATATACATATTGTCAAGCTGACCCGTAAGGCTACGCTTAAAGCTATCGATATATTCACGACGAAGGACCGCCTGTTCAGCCTTTTCTTCTTCAGTAAGACCTTCTGCCTTCATTTTTCTTGCAAGTTCATTTATTCTGTCAATTTTTTTCTGTTCCATTATATACATTCCTTTGTTTTTTATGCTTGTATAGTATAAAACATTTTTAATGTTTAGTCAATACGGAATAAAGATAGAAAAAAAGCCCCTACCAAAAGGTAGGGGCATAAAATGTTGAATAATCAGGAATTATTCGTTAACCTTTGTAACAACACCTGAACCAACTGTTCTACCGCCTTCACGGATAGCGAAACGAAGACCTTCTTCGATAGCGATAGGAGTGATGAGTTCAACGTCCATAACAACGTTATCACCAGGCATACACATTTCTGTACCTGCTGGAAGAGAAATTGTACCTGTAACGTCTGTTGTTCTGAAATAGAACTGAGGTCTGTAGTTGTTGAAGAAAGGAGTATGACGTCCGCCTTCTTCCTTTGTAAGAACGTAAACCTGACCCTTGAACTTTGTGTGAGGCTTAATTGTACCGGGCTTAGCAAGAACCTGGCCTCTTTCGATACCCTTCTTGTCGATACCACGAAGGAGACAACCTACGTTGTCACCAGCTTCAGCGGAATCCATGAGCTTGTGGAACATTTCGATACCTGTGATAACTGTCTGCTTAGCTTCGTCAGCGAGACCAACGATTTCAACAACGTCGTTAAGCTTAAGTGTACCTCTTTCAACTCTACCTGTAGCAACTGTAC
>JAZQUG010000005.1:0-57275 GCA_045631225.1 Candidatus Fimenecus sp. | reverse complement strand
ATTCTTCTCACAATCCCAGTTGCTTTCATATATCATTCTCCTTGTTTAAATACAAAATTTTCAATGTAATTCTATTATCTGTGATTAAAGGAATTTTATACTTGTTCTTTTGCATTTTGTAGTATCAAGTATATTTTACTTTTTGTCAAATATACTTGACACTAGGTTAAGGTTTTGCTAAAATTAAAATGTAATATTTTGAAAGGAGATGATGACGGTGCCAGAAAATCGCAGAATTATTGTAGCAAGAGCCGAAAAAGCTTTAACACAAGAAGATTTAGCTAAAGCCGTTGGAGTCTCTCGACAAACGATAAATTGCATAGAAAGAGGTAGTGGCAATCCAACACTCGACCTGTGCAAGAAAATTTGTAAAACATTAAATAAAAGTTTAGATTATTTATTTGGGGAGGAAGAATAAAATGACTCGTACAGAAATGGTTCTCCGTATTGGAAAAGAATATCACACTTCAAATATTGAAGGTGGAGAATATAGTTATGTGCAAGAAGCGGGTTCTAAAGCTAATCTTGAAAAAGCTCTTGGTCACAGTTTTTCACACTTTAAACTTGATATCCGTTTTGAACTCAATGATGTCGTTGTACTTATAGAAACGAAGCAATCATTTGTAAAAAATGATGAATTACAACTGTCAGAATATGTAAAAGAGGAATTAGCATTACATAATGGAAAGAAAATCATTGCTATTCTTGCAAATACAACCAATGATGAAATCAAGGTCTGGAAAACTGTTGTTGATGATGAACATGTTTTGAGAAATGAAACCGTTCTTGACAAAATGGAGCACTATGTCAGTTTATTTGACACCAATAAACAAAACGATAGAGAAAAAGTGTTGAAAAATACTTATGATTTAAACGAATTGCTTCATAAAATGGATATCGACGAAAGACTTCGCAGTCAGTTTGTAGGCACAACTCTTCTTTATTTAAAAGACTTAGTAGAAAAATTTGGTGCAAAGAAAATTGATGAAAACTTAAAGAAAACTTTAAATGCACATTGGTCGGTAATGGACGGCAAACAACTTCGAGCAGCTATTGAATCAACATTGGACAGTTTGCTTGATGGCTCAGAAAACAAAAACAAAAAAATTGAATTGCTACAAAAGAATGTTCTAAATGACCAAAAAGTAAAAAAACTAGGCGTAGAAAATTGGATTAAGATTTTAGATACTATCCTTATGGATATCTATCAATATATTGATACCAATAGTTCTGAAGGACAAGATATTTTGAATCTGTTTTTTATTGCTTTTAATAAATATACGGGTAAAGCTGATAAAAACCAAGCTTTTACACCTGACCACATAACGGAATTCATGTGCAGATTAACAGATGTTGACAGAACAAAACGTGTTCTTGATATAACATGCGGAAGCGGTTCGTTTTTGGTTCAAGCAATGGTTAAAGAATTGGCTGATTGCTATCGTGACAAAACCGAAGATGAAGCGAAAGTATTGCAAGAAATCGTAAAAAAAGAACACATATATGGCATAGAAGTTGAAGAAAAAGCCTATGGTCTTTCTACGACCAATATGTTAATTCATGGTGATGGAAACTCAAATATAAAATTTGGAAGTTGTTTTGATTGCAAAAACTTTATTAAAGAGGCTAATCCCGATATTATTTTAATGAACCCGCCATACAATGCTAAGCCCATCGGTATTCCTGAAAAATATAAAAAAGATTGGGGAAAAGCAAAAGACGGAAAAGAAGACCCAACAAAAGGTCTGGTTTTTATTCATTACTTATCAGATGTCATAGCAGAAATAAATAAAGAACTCGAAAAAAATGATAAACCAAGAAAAGAAGTAAAACTTGCTGTTTTACTTCCTGTATCTACTGCTATTGGTACAAGTTCAATTATTGAGGCTGAAAAGGTTCAAATGTTAAAGAACAATACACTTGAAGCGGTTTTTACCCTTCCTAATGAAATTTTTTATCCTGGCGCTTCCGCTTCTGCTTGTTGTATGTTGTTCACATTAGGTAAACCTCACAAAAGAGCTGATGATACGGTAAACGAAACATTCTTTGGATATTGCAAAGATGATGGCTTTAAAAAGAAAAAGAATCTTGGTAGAATCGAACAGTTTGATGAAAACAATAATTCAAAATGGAAAGTAATCGAAGAAGAATGGTTGTACTTATTTAACAACAAAAAAGCCGTAGATGGCAAATCATCTACAGCTGTTGTTGACGGAAAATCAGAGTGGCTTTGTGAAGCTTATATGAAAACTGATTACAGTACACTTTCTGAGGTAGACTTTCAAAAAACTTTAAACAACTACCTTGCCTACTTAATGAAGGAGGGTAAAATATATGAATCTTGACACTAAAAATTGGAAAGATTTTGTTATAAATAAGCTGTTCAAATTAGAAAATGGAAAAGCCAACCAAGGAATGCTTGAGGAAGGTAACGAATGTTTTTATATAGGGGCAAAAAAAGATGACAATGGGGTTATGATTCATTGTAAAAAAGACAATGAATTAATGCAAAAAGGAAACTGCATTATCTTCATCTGCAATGGACAAGGTTCTGTCGGATATGCAAACTATATGGATGTTGATTTTATTGGAACAACAGATATTGTTGCAGGGTACAACACAAATCTTAATGCATATAATGGATTATTTATTGCAACTGTATTATGTCAAGAAAGACCTAAATATTCTTTTGGTAGAAAATGGAAAACGCATTTAAAAGAAACTATAATAAGTTTACCTATTCAGTATAATCCAGATGGTACGCCATTTATTGATGTCACATGCAAATATTCTAATGATGGATATGTTCCCGATTGGCAATGGATGGAGGAATACATAAAAACATTACACTCTAAGCCACTCACAACTAAAAACAAAAAAACAGAACAATCTAATCTTAGTATTGATAAATGGAAAGAATTTAATCTTGATGCATTGTTTACAATCAGTAATGGGAAAGGACTGACAACTGACGAAATAGAAGAGCACTTGGGTAATGTTTACTGTATCCAAGGTGGTGAAACTAATAATGGATGTATAGGGAAAATAGATTATACTTATTGTATTGATAATAACTATGTGGTTATTAGTGAAATGTGTTTAACTGTGGCGAGAGTTGGAACTGCAGGTTGTGTTAATTTTTGGGAAGAAACTTGTGCAATAGGCGATAAATGCAAGGCACTATTATTAAAATCCCATAAAACAAAAGAAATATATTTATTTATGCAAACTATTTTAAATCAATTACAATATAAGTATAGTTATGGTAGAGGGCTTGTTACAAATAAGTATATGCAAGAAATCATAAAATTACCAATTAAACACAATGCGGATGGAACACCATATGTTGATGAAACTCACCAATATTCTGAGAATGGATATGTTCCTGATTGGGGGTTTATGGAGAATTATATAAAATCATTACCTTATGGGGATAGGATATAAAGATAAAAGCGGAGTGGATTTCACCCCGCTTTTTTGATTATGTGTCTCAATAGTTTATTTGTTTTTTGCTTGTTGTTTGAAGTACTCTACAACTTTTTCAAAGTTTCGTTGTATTTCTTCTGATTTCTTTCGGTCTTCTTCTAACTTGTTTTTTCTTATGTAAAGCTTTGTTATTGATAAGAAAAACAGTTCAAAAAATGTCAATGTTGTCAGCAAGGGCTCTCCTTCACGTATCCTCATTGTCCCTCTAATCTCTTTCGGAATAACAACCCTTCCTAAATCATCAATTCTTCTCACAATCCCAGTTGCTTTCATATATGCAAAAACTCCTTTGTTTATTTTGATAACATTTCTATTATCTGTAAACAAAGGAGTTTTAAGTTTTATTGTTTTTTATGGTTTGCGGATTGTGAAATTAAGTCCCAGTGCGCCAACTGCTAAAATCAGAAGCATTACGAAAGGTGCAGTGTAGCTACCTGTTGAAATCAATAAGGAGTTGCTGAAGGTTGCAATAAATGACGCTACAATCAGGTTGAAGTTTGTAAGGCTGTAGTTTGTAGGGAAATATTTTGTTCCGTAGAACGATGCTGTAAACGCAGATGTCATAGTCGGGCATGAACCGTATGAAAGACCTGTAAGACAAAGACCAAGTATGCAAAGTGGAAGTGAATTTGTTTGAACAGCAACAAGTGTAAGTCCTGCGGCAAAAATTGTCAAAATATTAGAAGCTAACATTGTTGTTTTTCTTCCGAGAGCGTCATAAACAGCGCCTGTAAGAATACGACCAATGCCGTTGAACACAGAAAGCAAACCAACAAGTGTTGTTGCAAGTGCAGGTGCTGCATCAACAGAAATAACTAAATCTCTGGCAAAGCTTATAACTGAGTTACCAACAGCGGTGATAAGTGCCATAAACACAAATGCTCGCCAGAAAGTAAAGCTTTTAAGCATTTCTTTTGTTGAAAAATCTCTTGTTTCAAATGATTCCTTCTGAGTATTCTTTTTAACCTTTGGTGCAGGGAATTTTATATCTGCAGATGGCTTTTTCAGAACAACACCTGCAAGAATAATCACAACTGCTACAACAACACCTAAAAGGATATAAGCCTTGCTCCAACCTACATTTGCATTTTCAAACAATGCACTGATAATATTACCAAGTAAAAGAGTACTTATGCCGAAACCCATCATCAGACAACCTGATGAAAAGCCTTTTTTATCAGGGAACCAGGAGTTAACTGTTGATACAACTACATTATATGATATACCGATACCGGTACCTGATGAAACTGCATATGTAAGATATAAAAGATAGGGGATTTCTTTACTTAAAAGACCCGTTGTAACAAAACCGACTCCGACTAATACACCCGCAAGAACAAGTGTGATTTTTGGCCCGAATTTTTCACATATTAAACTGCCGAAAAAAGCACCCAAGCAGAAAAAACACATTGTTAATGTGAAATTGAACGCCAAAACCGAGTCGTTCCAGTTGAATTCATCTTTAAAGGGAATCTTTAAGATTGACCAGGCATATAACACACCTGAAAAAAGCATTGTGAATACACCGGAAATAAGATAAAGCCAACGTTTATTCAGGTTGGATTTTGTTGTCATAAAAGTACCTCCGAAACAACAAATAATGTTCTTAATTATATCACAAAATGTCAACAATTCAACAAGTTACTACATTTTTTTGAAACAAAACCAAGGATAAACATTTTGTATCAATCAGAGGTGTTGTAATTTATGTGAGATAAAGCTCGAGTATTCATTATGTCATTTGATGTCAACGAAGGAGTTTTATACATTATAGAAGCCTGTGTTAGTGCTTTTGTCAGGTTTGCGAATTTTAATCTTTTACGGTTAAAAGAATTCCATGTGATAATTCTTCGTATTCGCAATTTAATCTCTGCATAATTGCATCAGCGTCATATCTTGCACGAATTTGATTTATAACATGTCCTGACGATACTCCTGTAGGAATATAAACCCAACAAATATAAATGTATTTAGCTTTCTTTTCAGGATTTCCATTATAATAGTCCATTATTCTGGAAAGCTCCAGATATGGTTGCCAAGCAGAGTATGTAGCAAATGGGCGGTCCAAATATAAATACATCCAACTGAATTCAGTGATAATCCATACAGGGTCATCAGGATTACTGCGAGCTTTGATTATATCCAGGTCGTCCATTATAGCATGGTTTTTGTTATAATTATCTTCTTCTAAAAGGAGTCCTGCATATGGACCTCTCTCTAATTCTTTATATTCGTTTACTTTTACAGTTCTTCCGATTAAATATATACTGCATTGGAAAACAAGCTGCAGACATATTCCTGCACAAAGTATTCCTTGACAAGCTTTACGAAGATTTACATCTTTTTTGTCAACAGGTTTAATTTCCGAGATGAAATCCATTAAGAAAAACACACCGGCAATGTTACTGATTGTCATTACCCACATAGTTGACAGATGTAAGGCTGATGCCCAATATTGAGCTATGTTGGCAATCATAGCAGGAAGCCACATACAATAGAAAAGCTTTTTGTTTTTGTTTTCTGTTAATATGTAACATACCGTTGAAATGATTATAAAAGGCAAAGACATTGCAAGACAACGTGAGTTTTTCAAAGAGCCTATCAAAACACCTACGGTATAAAAAACAGCAAGCATAAGTGATATGATTACATAATAAAGCTTATGGTGTGGATTTGTTCTTTTTTTATCAACAAGTAAAATAATATAGAAAACAGGCAACAAAAATGGGAGATTTAAACTGATAGTATTGAAATGTTGCAAGGTCTTTCCGAATTTTTCCACAAACTCAAAAATGTTGTGTCCTTCGTCTTGTAAAAGATATGGAATATTTCTAAATAACTCTGATATTGTTCCACCTGTTGCAAAGAAAAACACTATGCTTATGGTAGCTACGATAGAAAGTCCTGCAAAGAATTTGAAAAATGCTCCTGAGCCAAAAAATTTGTTGCGTATTTCACTTTTTTGTGTTATTGCAAATGCTTCTTCAAAAGAAAGGTTTGAGTATTTCTTTTTATAACTCTTTTTCTGAAAACGCCATATGATACATGCAATAGCATACACACCAAAAACCACACATTCAAGAGGGTTACAAACACAACAACAGCCAAAGAAAAATCCTGCAAGGATATATAGGAAAGTGTTTTTGTTTTCATAAAGCAATAATAATGTGAGTGTTAAGAGCAATAAAAACAGTGCAAGTAGGGAGTGGTAGTTTGCACTTAAAAAACGAAGCGGAACCTGAGCATAGAACATTAAGGCCGCTGCTACAGCCCACAATTTATTTTTTCTGAAAAAACTATATATTCCAACAGAAACAGATGTATGAATTACAAGATAAAAATATCTCAGGAAAAGAACGATTCCTTGGGTTGAACCTTTTATTGATAACCAGATACGAACAGGTAGATATAAAAATAAAGAGGTGAACTGAGTTAAGTGCCAATCATCACTGACAAGACTGTCACCATTTATTAATCTGAGAGGAACTGTAGGGAAAAAGGATTCATCAGCAAAATGGTCAGCACCGTAAATACAAGATAAGTGCACAATAAGTCCCATAATCATAGCAACAATAAATATTAAGTCGTATTTACTTAATTTTTTTAGCATATTCAATTTCCCCAATCTTTTGTACTGAACAATACATTTCACAAAAACGCAAAACCATGTACAGAGTTGAGGCCCATTTTGAATTATTTTCCCGGAAAATAAAAAAGTGCGCAGCAAACGCTACGCACTTAAAAATGCACCACTCTGCTGACGTGACTCAGTATTACACCTATTTCAAGTATGCAAAAAAAGAGCATGCATTTTTAACAAATAAAAATGCCTACTTAAAATAGGATAAAAATATTCAACTGAGTCGCAATTTAAGTTTATCACTATATTATAGAAAAATCAAGGAATTATGATAAAAACATTTTATTTTAAGGTGATATTTTAATATCAATCTTCCTTATAAAAGTAAATTTGTTTTCACACACAAACCTTACAATGATATTAAATCTGCATTTTACATAGAGGGTTTTGAAAATAATGGCTCTCTTGGAAATATTATCGGGTGGGATGAAAAACTGGGAAGAAGAATCTATGACAAATTTGATTTCGTATAGTGGTTTCAAGTCAACAAAGCAACTGATAATACAACAAAAATAAAATAATTTAAAAAACCGCCAAGTGATTTTCACTTAGCGGTTTTTTTATATCTTTCTGCAATATATCCAGATACAAAATCTGTAAAAACACCAATTTTTCAGCGATTTTGTTTCAGATTTTAATGGTGATATTTACGTGAGATAATAGTACGAGTGTTCATTATTTCATTTATTTAAGGTCAAAAATCAGGATAAAATCAGACTGTTTGTCAATTAATAAACATAGTGTTTATTAGTGAAAAAGAGTTTATAGACAGTATGTCCTTTAATGCCTTAAACCATTGACAATGCGTGTGTGATTGTGTAAAATACAGTCTAATGTTGTCAAAATGGAATGGTCTGTTTTGCGATATTTTATAAGGAAAAAAGAGATTTATAATTACATAGTCACTATGTATTATATAAATAAAATATTGAAAATAAAAAGCTGAAATCAAAGAACAAAAAATTGAGGAGTATAAGTAATGAAAGAACCTGTTTTGTACAAAGTTATGAGACCTGTTTTAGCCGGTTGGTTCAAGCTTTTTTTTCGTCCGCAATATGAGGGAACAGAAAACATCCCAAAACAAGGAAAGATTATTCTTGCAGGTAATCACACTAATTTTTTTGACTGCTTTCTTGTCGGAACATCTACCAAAAGATGTGTTCATTACATAGCAAAGGCAGAACTGATGAAGGGTATAGGAAAACACATTTTTACCGGTCTCGGTATAATTCCTGTTGACAGAAGTAGTGTTTCAAGTGGTTTGCACACACTGAATGTTGCAAAAGAATATCTTGATGATGGTAAGCTTGTTGCAATTTTCCCTGAGGGTACAATTAATCGTACAGATGATATTATGATGCCGTTTAAAGGCGGTGCTGTTAAAATTGCTCTTGACAGCTCGACAAAAATTGTTCCCTTTGCGATTACAGGAAAATACACTATGTTCAAGAAGAATGTAAAAATTAAATTTATGCCGGTTATGGAAATTGAACGCGGAGGTCTTAAAGCAGCAAATCAGAAATTGTATCAGACTGTCCGTCAGGAATTAGAAAGATATGCAGAAGGAGATAATTAAGTAAAATGAAAAGAAAACGTTCAGAGGATAATGAGAATTTTTACAGATTATTTTCGCCAATTATGAATTTGGCATTTAAGTTTTGGTATAACCCAACGATTTTGAATAAAGAGAATATTCCTAATGATGCTCCTGTTATTATTGCTTGTAATCATGTTCATCTTTTCGACCAGTGCTTAACAATAGCAGCGACAAAAAGAGTGATTCATTACATGGCAAAAAAAGAGTATTTTGACGGAGCGCTTCGTCCGTTTTTTGAGGCTTTTGGTTGTATTTCTGTTGACAGACAGAAATCACCTGATGTGAACAGCGTTAAGTCAGCGTTAAGAGTTCTTAAAAGAGGCGGAGCTATCGGTATTTTCCCTGAGGGCACAAGAAACAGAACAGACAAGCTCTTGCTCAGATTTAAGCCGGGTGCTGTGGCGCTCGCTAAGAAAGCAGATGCATACATAGTTCCTTGTGGTTTGACAGGTGATTATAAATTCCGTAGTAAAAATCTCTGTATTCGATATGGTAAACCTTTCAAGGTTTCAGATATGACAGTTCAGGAAGGTAACGAAAAGCTCTATAACGAGGTTGAGAAGCTTGTCCTTGAGGGTCAAAAATCAAAGATAGCATAAAAATGATCATTGAAGAGTGTAAAGGAAAAGATAAATGAGAATTGGTTTGGATGTGGGCTCAACAACCTTAAAGTGTGTTGCCCTTGACAATAACGGAAAAATTATATATAAAGCGTACGAAAGACACTTTTCTAAAATTGCAGAAATGAGTTCAAAAATGTTAGGTGAAATCCTTAAGGACCATCCTGAATTTGCCACATCATCATTAGCTGTATCAGGTTCTGCAGGTATGGGATTTGCTCAGGAATTGGGTCTTGATTTTGTTCAGGAGGTTTATGCTACACGAGTTTCTGTTTCAAGATTGTTACCGGGAACAGATGCTGTTATTGAGCTTGGTGGTGAGGATGCAAAAATCCTCTTCTTTACAGGCGGTACAGAAGTAAGAATGAATGGCTCTTGTGCCGGTGGTACAGGTGCATTTATTGACCAGATGGCATCACTTCTTGAAATCACACCATTAGAACTTAATGAAATTGCAAAGCAAAAGCAAAAGATATATTCAATTGCTTCTCGTTGTGGCGTTTTTGCAAAGTCAGATATTCAGCCACTCCTTAATCAGGGTGCTGAAAAGAGTGACGTTGCTGCAAGTATTTTTACGGCAGTTGTGAATCAGACGGTTTCAGGTCTTGCTCAGGGTAGAAAAATCGAAGGTAATATTGTTTATCTTGGTGGTCCTTTGTATTTCCTTTCCGAACTTCGTAATGCATTTGACGAAGGACTTAAGGTGAAGGGCACTTGTCCTGAAAACGGACTTTATTTTGTTGCACTTGGTGCAGCATTTTGCGGTAATGACAATGCACTTGATATTGCTTCAGTTAAAGAAAAGATTGCTAATTGTGGCAGTTCAGGTGAATATCTCTCTGCTAAGCCTCTTTTTGCATCACAGGAAGAGTATGATGAATTTGCAGAAAGACACTCTTTTGCCTGTGTTACAAAGGCAAAAGGCGTTATTGCAGGTGAAAAAATATATATTGGTGTTGATGCAGGTTCAACAACAGTAAAAACTGCAGTTATTAACAAAGACGGTGATTTGATTTTCGGTAGATATATGCCAAACTCAGGTGACCCTGTTCGTCTTGTTAAAGGCTTTTTAAAGGATGTTTATGACAGCTTCCCTGAAGCAGTTATCGGTGGTTTTGCAGTTACAGGATATGGTGAAGAAATCATTAAAAATGCCTTTTCTGCAGACGTAGGCATTGTTGAAACTGTTGCTCATTTTACTGCTGCAAAGAAATTTAAGCCTGATGTTGACTTTATTATCGACATTGGTGGTCAGGATATAAAATGTTTTAAAATTAAGAACAACGCTATTGACAATATCTTCCTTAATGAAGCTTGTTCTTCAGGTTGTGGTTCATTCTTACAGACTTTTGCAAATGCATGGGATTATGACATTGAAAGCTTTTCAAAGTTAGGTCTTTTTGCTGACCGTCCTGTTGATTTGGGTTCAAGATGTACTGTGTTTATGAATTCATCTGTTAAACAGGCACAAAAAGACGGTGCAACAATCGAAAATATTTCTGCAGGTCTTTCAATCAGTGTTGTTAAGAATGCTCTTTATAAGGTTATCAGAGCTGCAAGTGCTGATGAGCTTGGTAAAAATATAGTTGTTCAGGGTGGTACATTCCTTAACAATGCTGTTCTTCGTGCGTTTGAACAGGAAATCGGCAGAAATGTTGTACGTCCTGATATTTCAGGTCTTATGGGTGCCTATGGTGCAGCGCTTATTGCAGTTGAAAGAGTTTCTGACAAAAGTAAAATCATAAGCCGTGAAGAACTCGAAAACTTCAAACATACAGTAAAGGCAATTATCTGTAAGGGTTGTAGCAACCATTGTCGTCTTACTGTAAATAATTTCAGCGGAAACAGACAATTCATCGGTGGTAACCGTTGTAGTAAAGCTTTTTCAGATAAATCCAAGGAAAAAACAATCAACTTGTTTGAATATAAGAAGCAGTTGCTTAATAAGTATGCTTCTGTAAAAGGTGAGAAGGAAACCATAGGTTTGCCAATGGGACTTAATATGTTTGAGTTGCTTCCATTCTGGCATACATTCTTTACTGAGTTGGGATTCGGTGTTGCATTGTCTGAACCATCAACAAGAGAACTTTATGTAAGAGGTCAGCACACAATTCCGTCAGATACTGTTTGTTATCCTGCTAAGCTTCTCCACGGTCACATTGAATCTTTACTTGACCAGGGAGTTAAACATATTTTCTATCCTTGCATGACATATAACATTGATGAAAAACTTGGTGATAATAACTATAACTGTCCTGTTGTTGCATATTATCCTGAAGTTATCAATTCAAATGTTGCAAGACTTGAAAGTATTAACTTTATCAAGGATTATGTAGGTCTTCATCGTCCAAAGGATTTTATCCCAAGAATACAGGCAATTCTTGCAAAGTATTTTGGTCAAATCGATAAAAAGAAAATTCAAGCAGCTGCTGACAAAGCATATAACGAATATCACTCATATATGAATGATGTTCATAAAACAGGTCTTAAATATCTTAAGGAAGCAAAAGAAAAGGATATGCCTATCGTTATTCTTTGTGGCAGACCATATCACCTTGATAGTGAAATCAACCACAGTATTGATAGTCTTATATGTAGTCTTGGTGCTGCTGTTATTACTGAGGATTCTGTAAGTCCTCTTGTAGAGAAATTCCCTACAGATGTTCTTGACCAGTGGACATACCATTCACGTCTTTACGCTGCAGCAAAATATGTTGCAGATAAAAAGGATGACGATATAAATATTGTTCAGCTTGTTTCTTTCGGTTGTGGTGTTGATGCTATTACAACTGATGAAATGCGTTCAATCCTTGAAAAAGGAAACAGAATTTACACACAGATTAAAATTGATGAAATTTCAAATCCGGGAGCAGTTAAAATCAGACTTCGTAGTCTTTTTGCTGCAACAGGAAGATAAGGGGGGCGTAAGATAATGAATCCTGAAAACAGAGTTGAATTTACCAAGGATATGAAGGATTATACCTTGCTTGCGCCTAATATGGCAGATGTTCACTTTTCAATTCTTTGTAATGTATTCGGACAGTATGGTTACAAGGTGGAGCTTTTGAAAAATGACGGTAGGTCAGTTGTGGATATGGGTCTTAAATATGTGCACAATGACACCTGTTATCCTGCTTTGCTTGTTATTGGTCAGCTTATTGATGCCTTGGAAAGTGGTAAGTATGATGTTAATAAAACAGCCTTATTGATTACTCAATCAGGTGGTGGATGTCGTGCTTCAAACTATATTCACCTTTTAAGAAAAGCTCTTAAAAAAGCAGGTTACGGACAGGTTCCTGTTATTTCTCTTAATCTTTCAGGTCTTGAGAAAAACAGCGGATTTAAAATCCGTCTTTCAATGGCTCTTAAAATGCTTTACGGTATGATTTACGGTGACCTTATAATGTTGCTTAAAAATCAGGTTGAGCCTTATGAAATGAACAAAGGTGATACAAAAAGACTTACTCAGAAATGGATTGATGATATCAGTGGAATGATGAGTAAGGGTAAAGGCTTCTCAATGAAGGAAGCGAGAAAAATCCTTCCTGAAATCTCAAAGTCTTATGCTGACATCAAGATAAATAAAACAGAAAAAGTTAAAGTTGGTGTTGTAGGAGAGATTTATGTAAAATATTCTGCTCTCGCAAATAACCATCTTGAAGAATTCCTTGCAAGTCAGGACTGTGAAGTTATGGTACCCGGTCTTTTAGGGTTCTTCCTTTTTAAGGTTGATAACAGACTTGAAGATGTTAAGCTTTATGGTGGTAAGTGGATTAAGAAGGTTGCAATGGAAATTGCTATGTGGTATTTAGCAAAATTTGAAGCTGAGGTTATCAGTGCCGCAAAGGCTTATGGTGATTTCTGTGCACCTGCTACATATCAGCATATAAAGGAAAAATGTACAAAAATTATCGGTGCAGGTTGTAAAATGGGCGAAGGTTGGTTGCTTACTGCTGAAATGATGGAGCTTATCGAAAGCGGATACGGTAACATTGTTTGTGCACAGCCTTTCGGTTGTCTTCCAAATCATATTGTTGGTAAAGGTATGATTAGAAAGTTAAAGGAAATGTATCCTGAATCTAACATCGTTCCTATTGACTATGACCCGGGTGCTACTAAGGTTAATCAGGAAAACAGAATTAAGCTTATGCTTGCTGTCGGTAAAGAAAACCTTGAGAAAAAATAAATAAGAAAAAGATAACCCTTGTAGTAGGCAAGTTGCTTACTGCAAGGGCATTTTGTTGGATTATATATATCATTAACTGTTGTTTGAGAGAATGATTTTATTTTTTTCTTGCTAAAAATATTAAATAATATATAATAGAATGTAAAGAATGCTAAAGGAGGCGTATATATGCAATATTTTATTTCGTTTCTTGAGGGAATAATTACTTTCATTTCTCCCTGTCTTTTGCCTATGATTCCTCTGTATATTTCATATTTTGCAGGTGGCAAAGAACGAAACATAAAAAAGACGGTTAAAAATGCATTAGGTTTTATCCTTGGTTTTACAATAGTTTTTGTACTTATGGGGGCTCTTGCAGGAACATTTGGCAGACTTCTCAATGAATACAAAACAATCGTTGATATTGTAACAGGTGTTATTGTTATATTCTTTGGTCTTAATTTTCTTGGAGTGTTTAAGCTTAATATTTTCAAAGGAGCTAAGAAGGTCAGAACAGATAATTTAGGATTCTTTTCATCAATGGTTTTCGGAATTGTGTTTTCAATCGGCTGGACACCTTGCGTGGGAGCGTTTTTAGGCTCAGCATTAATGCTTGCTGCAAGTCAGGGCCACGTTGTTGAAGGAATTATTATGCTTTTACTTTACTCATTGGGTCTTGGAATTCCGTTTTTCATAAGTGCAATTCTTATTGATAAATTAAGAGGTGCATTTACCTTTATTAAAAAACACTATATGGTGATTAATACCGTTTGTGGTTGTCTGCTTGTTGTAATTGGTGTGTTGATGGCAACAGGACTTTTTGGTGAATTTATAAATATTCTTGCGTAGGTGATTAGATATGAAAAATATAGTTAAATGGCTCATAATTGCAGTGTTGCTTGTTGGAATTCTTGCAGGTGCAACGACTTTATATAATAAGTATAGTAGTGAATTTGATAACAGCAATCTGATTGATAATGAAACAACAGAATCAACAGAACAGGATACTAATGAAACAGAAAATCCGGTAAAAGAGGAAGTTCTTGATTTTACAGTAACTGATTATGACGGAAATCAAGTAAATTTGTCTGATTATAAAGGAAAACCGATTGTTCTTAATTTCTGGGCAACATGGTGTTATTATTGTAAGGTGGAAATGCCAGATTTTAATGAGGCGTATAAGAAATATCCTGATGTGCAATTCCTTATGGTGAATGCAACAGGCACAAACGGAGAAACAGTTGAGTCAGCAAAAGAATATGTTGAACAAGAAAAGTATGAATTCCCTGTTTTGTTTGATACAGGACACGAGGGATTAATGAAATTCGGGATATCAAGTTTCCCTACAACAATTTTTATTGACAAAGATGGAAATATCGTGTCAAATCGTATGGGTATGCTTACAATGGATGCATTGGAAAGTGAAATAAAGAAGATAATTGAATAAGAAAAGAAAATCACCGTAAGAGTAATCCTACGGTGATAATTTTATCCTATAATCTCATTTGCAATCGGCTTTTGCATAAATTCTTTTATGTCATAGTTCATACTTGTTGCAATCCACATTTTCATATATGCTGAAATAAATGTTCCGTGTGGTAAAGGGTTTATGTTAAGCTCTTTGTAAATTCTCGTGCTTTCATATCCTGCTTCGGAATTAGCACCTAAAACAAACATTGGAATTTGATTGTCTGTAGCCTTTTTACAGAAATTTATAAATCTTTCATTGGCTGTGTTAAGAGTTGCACAGTGATATGGCTTGAAAAGTATTGCTTTTGTGTTTTCAAGACAATATGAATAACTCTGTGCCGGTATATTCGGGATTACAAGTATCTGTGATTCAGTGGAATAGTTAACAATTCCAAGAGGGTGTTTCTTTTTGGGTAATTTTATATTGTTTATAGTAAAATTGCCGTTATACTGTGCAAAAGGAACTTTATCAATGCTGTAGACATTTGCACTAAGCTCATTGTGTCCCAGAATTCTTGAAGGAATGTGAATGTTGGTAATATTTTCGTTGTCGTTTTTATATGAGACAAAAACACCTTGTCCTATTCTGTTTCTGATAAACTCAACAGCCCCTTGCAAATTAGGATAGCCATTGGAACGCTCATCCTCTAAAGGATAATCAGCTGAAACAAACATAATTGGTATTGAACAGTCCCCGAAGGCGTATTCAATTGCAGTTGATGAACATTGAAGTGTATCAGACCCGTGAGTCACAATAATACCGTCATAATTCTCATCAAGTCTTTTTGAGATTTCTTCTTGTAATAAGTTAAGCTCATTTGCAGACAGGTTTTCACTTAAAATACTGTATGGCGAAAATGTTTCAAATGTTATTTCGTTGTCGTTTTCATATTTTTTCAGCAATACATATTGCATTTTATTATCAACGCCAATAAAGTCATCTTTTACACAACTGCCTATTGTACCACCTGTAAAAATAACTGCTATCTTCATAAATCGTTCCTCACAATATTATTGTATACTATTTATATCATATTTTAAGAAAAAATAAAAGACTTATACTGTTGAAATTAAGCTTTCAAAGTTTTATAATGTATTAAAACACAAAAAGGAGAAGACTATGTTTGTAAATGGTTTTCAAAAATTAACAGTTTTAGATTATCCGGGAAAGGTTGCATGTATTGTTTTTACACCGGGTTGTAATTTCTGTTGTCCGTTTTGTCATAACGCATCTCTTGTAACTCATGTTGACAAAGAAACATTTTTGGATGTTGACGAGGTTATGTCATATTTAAAGAAAAGGCAAGGGATTATTGATGGTGTGGTTATTACAGGTGGCGAACCGCTTTTACAGGATGGCATAGAAGATTTTATTGCTCAAATCAAAGAATTGGGATACAGCGTTAAGCTTGATACAAACGGCAGCTTTCCTGAAAAACTGATTTCTGTTGTCGAAAAAGGTCTTGTAGATTATGTGGCTATGGATATCAAGAACAGCAAAGAAAAGTATGGTGCGACAATAGGACTTGATAATTTCCAAATTGCGCCAATTGAAATGAGTGTGGACTTTTTATTACAAGGAAAGGTTGATTTTGAATTCAGAACAACGATTGTTGAGGGATTCCACACTTTAGACGATATACAAGATATTGTGGTATGGATTAAGGGTGCGCACAAGTACTTTTTACAGAATTTTGTTGACTCTGGAGACCTTATAAAGCCGGAGCTTAAGCCGGTTTCCGTCGATTTGCTTAAAGAAATGCAGAGAAAAGCATCGGAATCTATACCAACTGTTGAAATTCGAGGAATTTAAAAAAACACAAGATATTGTGTAAAAAGCTCTTGACAACACACTATATATAATATATAATAAGTCTCGCTAACCAAAAAACTGTGCGTAAATGGTAGCGGGACTTTTGTTTTGCGACATGAAGTCCTTTACCTCAATACACAGGAAATTCAAACTAACAGGAGGGCACAATATGTATAACGTAGTAAAAAGAGACGGCAAAATAGCATCATTTGACCTTCAGAAGATTTCTGATGCTATCACACAGGCATTTGACGCTTGTAACAAACAGTATAATTCAAACATTATCGATTTCCTCGCACTTAAAGTAACTGCAGAATTTGAGCCTAAAATTGAGGGTGAAACAATTTCCGTTGAAAACATTCAGGATAGTGTTGAATCTGTTCTTATCAAGGCCGGTTATGACGATGTTGCTAAGGCATACATCATTTATCGTCGTCAGAGAGAAAAAATCCGTAACCTTAATGCAACTATGGTTGACTATAAGGCTATTATTGACAACTATCTTAACGTTAACGACTGGCGAGTTAAAGAGAACTCAACTGTTACTTATTCAGTAGGTGGTTTGATTCTTTCAAACTCAGGTGCTGTTACTGCTAACTATTGGCTCTCTGAAATTTATGATGACGAAATCGGCAACGCTCACAGAAATGCTGATATCCACATTCATGACCTTTCAATGCTTACAGGTTATTGTGCAGGTTGGTCACTTAAGCAGTTGATTCAGGAAGGTCTTGGCGGTGTTCCGGGAAAGATTACATCTGCTCCTGCTGCTCACTTGTCAACACTCTGTAATCAGATGGTTAACTTCCTTGGAATTATGCAGAATGAATGGGCTGGTGCTCAGGCTTTCTCATCATTTGACACTTATCTTGCACCATTTGTAAAGGCTGACAACCTTTCATATAAGGAAGTTAAGCAGTGTATCCAGTCATTTATCTATGGCGTTAATACTCCATCTCGTTGGGGTACACAGTCACCATTTACAAACATCACTCTTGACTGGACAGTTCCAAACGACCTTGCAGAACTCAACTGTATTGTTGGTGGCAAGGAAATGGACTTCAAGTATAAAGACTGTAAAAAAGAAATGGATATGGTTAACAAGGCTTTCATCGAAGTTATGGTTGAAGGTGATGCTAACGGTCGTGGTTTCCAGTATCCGATTCCGACATATTCAATTACTCGTGACTTTGACTGGTCAGAAACAGAGAACAACAAGCTTCTCTTTGAAATGACAGCAAAATACGGCACTCCATATTTCTCAAACTATATCAACAGTGATATGGAACCTTCTGATGTTCGTTCAATGTGCTGTCGTCTTCGTCTTGACCTTCGTGAACTCCGTAAAAAGTCAGGTGGCTTCTTCGGTAGTGGTGAATCAACAGGTTCTGTTGGTGTTGTTACTATCAACTTACCAAGAATTGCTTACCTTGCACAGGATGAGGCTGATTTCTATGCTCGTCTTGATAAGATGATGGATATTTCTGCTCGTTCACTTAAAGTGAAGCGTACAGTTATCACAAAGCTTCTTGATGCAGGTCTTTATCCATATACAAAGAGATACCTTGGTACTTTCAATAACCACTTCTCAACAATCGGTCTTGTTGGTATGAACGAAGTTGGTCTTAATGCAAAGTGGCTTCAGGCTGATATGACAACAGAAAAGACACAGAAGTTTGCAAAAGAAGTTCTCAATCATATGAGAGAAAGACTTTCTGACTACCAGGTTGAGTACGGTGACCTTTACAACCTTGAAGCAACTCCTGCTGAATCAACAGCATTCCGTCTTGCAAAGCATGACCTTAAGTACTATCCACATATCATTACAGCAGGTCGTGGTGAGGGTGAAACACCTTACTACACAAACAGTTCGCATCTTCCTGTTGGTTATACACATGATATCTTTACAGCACTTGATATGCAGGATGAACTTCATACGCTCTATACATCAGGTACAGTATTCCATGCATTCCTTGGTGAAAAACTTCCTGATTGGCAGTCTTGTGCAAGTCTTGTAAGAAAGATTGCAACTAATTACAGACTTCCTTACTACTCAATTTCTCCAACATATTCAGTATGTAAGAATCACGGTTATATTGCAGGTGAATCATTCACTTGTCCTCACTGTGGTGAAGAAGCAGAAGTTTACAGCCGTATCACAGGTTACTATCGTCCTGTTAAGAACTGGAACGATGGTAAAGCTCAGGAATACAAGGACAGAAAGGTTTACGATATCAGTAAGTCAACTCTTACTCACGAAATTTCAGAAGCAGTTGCTTGTGAATGTAAAGAAGAAAAGTCAGATGTAGCTGACGGAACATTCCTTTTCACAACAGCAACTTGTCCTAACTGTAAAATCGCTTGTTCATTACTCGACAAAGCAGGTGTAGCTTACGAAAAGCTTCTTGCTAATGAACATGCTGAAATGGCAACAGAACTTGGTATTAAGCAGGCTCCGACACTTGTTGTTATCAAAGATGGTGCAGTTTCAAAGTTTGCAGGAGTTTCTGACATTAAAAAGTATTTAAACGCTTAATCAAATTTTAAGGGATTATAATTATGTATGATATTATAATAATCGGCGGTGGTCCTGCGGGGCTTACCGCCGCCCTGTATGCTCGCAGGGCAAATAAAACAGTTCTCGTTATTGAAAAAGCAAGTTTTGGCGGACAGATTACTTATTCTCCAAAGGTTGAGAATATTCCGGGATTCGCGGAAGTAACAGGTAACGAATTTGCTGAAAAGCTTGTTGAACAAGCGCTTAATCAGGAGGCAGAGGTCGAATGTGCAGAGGTGCTCAGTATCCGTGATGGTGACATCAAAACAGTTGTTACGGATTCAGGTGAGTTCGAGGGTAAAGCTGTTATCGTTGCAACAGGTGCAAAGCATAGGCTTTTAGGACTCGAGAATGAAGAAAACCTTGTTGGTGAGGGAATTTCTTTCTGTGCAGTTTGTGATGGTGCTTTTTATGAAGGCAAAACAGTTGCGGTAATCGGCGGTGGTAACTCAGCACTTCAGGAAGCAATTCTTTTGTCTGACCTTGCAAAGAAGGTTTATGTTATTCAGAATCTTGACTTCTTTACAGGAGAACAGAAGCTTGTAGAAAAACTTCAATCTAAAGATAATGTTGAAATTATTCTTGGTACAGTAGTTGAAAAGCTTATTGGTGAAACTGAGCTTAAGGGAATCACAATTAAGAATATTGCAACTGAAGAAAGCACAGAATTAACTCTCGATGGTATGTTTGTTGCTATCGGACTTGTTCCACAGAACGATATTTTTAAAGAAATTATTAATCTTGACGAGCGTGGCTATGTAGATGCAAACGAAAATTGCCTTACAAATGCCAACGGCATCTTTGTAGCAGGTGACTGCAGAACAAAGAATATCCGTCAGGTTATAACAGCAGCAGGTGACGGTGCAGTAGCAGCACTTGCAGCTTGTGATTATGTAGATAGTGTGCAGAAATAATTAAACATATAAAGGAGACGAAATACCTGTGATTTACCCAATACCTCAAAAGAATGAACTTACAGGTAAAGAGATTTTTGTTAAATCTGTTTCCATTTCCGGTGAGTTTAAAGAAATTGCAGAAAAGGTTTTTGAAAATTATTCTATACCTTGCAATAATGGATTAAGTGTTGTTTTTAAATATGAAAATAGCAAGGAAACAACATATGCCCAAGAAATTGCTCGTCTTACAGATGAAAAATACGTAATCGTTGCGTTTGAAAATGAGATTGTTGTTAAGGCATCCTGTGAAAAAGGTGCTTTCAGAGGTGCAAATACTCTTGCAAAGCTTATTGTAAAGGATGAACTTAAGGAAGGCACACTGACAGATTTTCCTCTTTTTAAAAAGCGTGGATATATTGAGGGCTTTTATGGTCCTACATGGGAAAACAGCAAACGACTTTCTGTTATGAGGCTTATGGCATCATACGGAATGAATGCTTATTTCTATGCTCCGAAAGATGATATTTACCACAGAGCAAAATGGCGTGAGCTTTATCCCGAAAAAGAACTTGCAGATTTAAAAAATCTTTTTAACAGTGCAAGCGAAAATTATCTTGATTTCCATTGGACAATCGGTCCGGGACTTACTTACAAATACACATCTGATGAGGATTTTGCACTACTTATTAACAAAATCAAGAGTGTATATGATATAGGAGTTCGTAATTTTGGCCTTTTGCTTGACGATATTCCGTGGAAATTCCAATATGAAGAGGACGCAAAAGCTTTTGACTCGGTTGTTGATGCACATATCAACCTTGTGAATAAGACTTATGAAGCGTTGAAAGAAATTGATGCTTCAATTAAGTTGACAGTATGTCCTACTCAGTATAGTGGCGATTGTAACGAGTATTACATTACAAAATTTGGCTGTAATATCCCTGCAGATGTTGACTTGTTCTGGACAGGAGCAGAAATTTGTTCCCGTGTTCTTACTGTAAGAGAGGCCAATGAGCTTACAAATGCTACAAATCATCGTCCGCTTTATTGGGATAATTTTCCTGTTAACGATTGTGAAATGTTTCAGGAAATGCATATGGGTGCACTTATCGGCAGAGATAAGGAGCTTTTTAAACATTGTGAAGGCGTAATTTCAAATGTTATGGAGTTTGCAGAGTGTTCAAAAATTCCACTTATGACAATAGCAGATTACTTGTGGAATCCACTTGCATACGACCCTGATGAGTCATTGAAAAATGCTCATAAGGAAATGTTAGGTAACGATGCTGAAAGCTTTTTCTATTTTGCAGACCACCTTGGTGTTTCCTGCCTTACAAGATACAGCTCTTCTTATATGGGACAAATACTAAGTGATGTTTCTTTTCTTGAAGCAAATGAGGAAAATGAAAAGGCATATGAGCTTTTACGTGCTTATATTTCAGATATGAGAAAATGTGAAGCTCTTATAAGTGATACAAGCGTGCCTCTTTTTGCTGAATTGCAGAAATGGGTAAGAAAGTTCTCTATGTGTTGTGATTTGCTTGATGATATATATGAAGCAAAAGTAAACCCATCACGGGAAAACAAAGACCATCTTGCTGAAGAGCTTCAGAAATATAACAGTGACGGCACTATCCTTACGGGATTCTGCCTGAGAGAAATGGCAGAAAAAACATTGCTGAATATGTAAAATATTCAGGGATTAATATTGAAATAAACACTTTTTGATACATTCCTATGGGAAAAGGGTCAGCAGAAATGCTGGCCTTTTTTCATTTCTTGAATAGAAAAAACGGAGGGTGAAAACACTCTCCGCGTTATTTTGCGCTTATTTAATTCCACCAGTTTTCAGTGTCACATTCCTCTGGTAATGTGTCTGTCCAACCGACTGAGTATGCTGTGTATGCGCCGATTTGGGCATCGTTTACATTATCCTTAAGAGAAAACATAATGTCGTTCGGATAAAGCTTTTCAGCAAGTTTTTGTCGTTGTGGCATTTCTCCGTATGGGTCATAAAAATCTTCTGCACCGAAAAGGTGAAGAAGCTCGTGAGCAATTGTGGAACGGCAGGTGTTACCATCAAAACTTATTGCATCGTCAAAGAATATGCAAAATTCGATTTGCTTTGAGTTCTCAGCCACATAAGAATATTTGTATGAACGACCATCCTTGTTGAGTACAAAAAGATATGCAATCTGTTGCACATTAAGTTCTTTCTTGAGCTCAGAGTTCATTTTTTCGGGTGATGAATAACCCATTGCTGATGCAACCTGATTTAAAATATCTTCCTGACTTCCGTTTGTAACAACATCAGTATCAACGATTCCGTCAAAGGTAACTTTTGTGTCGTCAGTGGGATAAGTTTTGTATTCCGTACAAAGTGATACTGAATATTCACTCGCTTTGCGTGAAATGAAGTCAAGTGATACCAAAAACTTTTTCTCTGTAAAATTATTTTTTTCAGTTTCATTCCATTTGCTTTCCTTGTCATCAAGAAAAACAACAAAATAGCAAAGGTCCTTTTCCATATCGTAACAAGAACCGTTATTATAGTTTTTTCTTGTTTCGTCAACTGTTGGGGTTATGATAATAGGTTGTGCAGGCTTTTGTGGTCTGAACAACGGTCGCAAATCAACAAAGCAAAGGAAGAAAACGACGAAAAATACAATTATTTTAACTTTTGTAGAACGCTTCATTTTTCTTTTCCTTATTATCAAGATAGTTTTAATTATAAACGAGAACAGAGAAAATTTCAATATTATAAAATTTTTTGGAAAAAGTTGAAACAAAAATACATTTTTGATACTCTTATATTATGAAAGGGCAAAAGGTTAACCGAAAAAAGACGGGAGGTATGAAAATGAGCAAAGAAATAAACAATATTGTTTTATCTGCAATGTCAGGGGACAAGGATGCGTACGGAAAGCTTTATGAGTATTACGCAAATGATATGTATCGTTTTGCCCTCGGTCTTTGCAAAAATACATATGATGCACAGGACGCTGTGCAGGATACTGCAGTATCAGTCTTTAAAAGTATGCATTCCTTAAGAAATCCTGAAAAATTCAAATCATATCTGTTTTTATCCCTTTCAAACACTTGCAAAAAGATTCTTTCAAAAAATAATTACATAGTCTTGTTTGAGGATACAGGCTATACAGACAGTGAAATCGAGTTTTCAATACCTGTCCGTGAAGCACTGGGGAATCTTGACGCTGTTTCCCGAGAAATTGTCCTGTTGTCAGTTGTCGGAGGGTTTAAATCCCACGAAATCGGCAAAATAACGGATATGCCGTCGGCAACCGTCAGAACAAAATTGAAAAGAGCACTCACAAAACTCAGAAAGGAGTTGGAATAATGAAAAAGACAAAAGAAATGCTTAATAGCAAAATGCAGGCTAAATTACCAGACAGTTTAAGCACAGAAAATATTATGGCAAACATTGATAGTTCAAAAGCAGAAGTTGTCGAGATACCAAAGAAAAGAACCGTGGCAAAGAAAATTGTGCCATTGGTAGCATCATTGCTTTTAGTTGTTGGTATCGTTGGTATGTATATGAGTCTTCAGCAGAAGGAAACACCTGTTGTCAACAACCCTCAGAATGCAGAAGTAATGCGTTATGAGTCTTACGACAAGGTATATGAAAAGTTTGATAAACTCCATAAAGAGGCAACAAAAGATAATTTCAGGGACTTTTTCCTTTATGGTGACGACGCTGCAGCAAGTGATACTATAGCAGACGGCGCTATGCCTGAAATTGCACCTGAATCTGCAGTCGGAAGTATGAATGGTGCAGCAACGGGTGGTACTGCTATGAATGGTGCGGCAACAGGTGGTACTGCTATGGATGATGCTGTAGTGGAGGAAAGCACATCAACATCTGTAAATAAAGACTACGGCACAACAAACACTCAGGAAAAAGATGTTGACGAAGGTGACATAATCAAAACCGACGGCAATTATCTCTATATTGCAAATAATGGTGAGGGCAATTCTGTTTCAATAGTTGATGTTAAGGCTGAAAAAATGGTTGAGTCAGCACAGATTGACTTAAAAGAAACAGAAACCGTCAGAGAAATATATATAAACGGTGACAAGCTTGTTATCGTTGGCTACCTCCTGAACGAAAATGATGACGAATCATACAGATATAATAAATATGCTATGTATGATTGCGTTGTGTATGTGGCAAACGATACATTTGTCAAGGTGTATGATATAAGTGACCGAAATAAACCAAAGCTTGTGACGGAATATTCACAGCAAGGCGGTTATGATAATTCAAGAATGATTGGCACAAAGCTTTATACAATCAGTGAATATTATGTAAATGCTTATTCTGATGACTATCGTGACCAGTGTATTCCTGAAGTAACCGTAAATGATGTTTGTGAACCGATTCCTGCAGGATGCATTTCGATTATTGAAGAAAGTCCGTCAACAACTTACGCTGTTATTACAACACTTGATTTGAGTAAGGATACAGAGCCTGAAAGTGAAGCAATCCTTGGTGAGTGTAATCATCTCTATGCATCTTCAAAGGGCCTTTTCTTATGCGAAACAACAGGCAATGCAACACAGGATACAACAAAAATTTATAAATTTGATTATACTGATACAGGTGTAGAATATAAATGCACAGGCAAAGTAAACGGATATATCAATAATCAGTTCTCAATGAGTTATGACGGTGAGTATTTCCGTATTGCAACAACTGCTAACAATGCAACGGTTGACGGAGATGTAGTTTCATTTTCAATTGATGACAGAACAAATAACCTCTATATTCTCAATAATAAAATGGAAATTGTAGGTATGGTTGAGGATTTAGCAAAAGGTGAGCAGATTGAGTCTGTCCGTTTTGTAGGCAATATGGCTTACGTTGTAACATTCCGTCAGACTGACCCATTGTTTGTAATAGATTTGAGTAATCCTGAAAAGCCAACAGTCAAAGGTGAGCTTAAAATACCGGGATTTTCAGAATATCTTCATCCGATTACACAGAATCTTCTTGTGGGTGTAGGTCAGGATGGAACTGAAACAGGCACAAACGGGGATTGCAAGGTGTCTTTATTCGACGTTACCGACCCATATACACCAAAAGAAACCATGGCAATTCCCGTTGCAAATGGTAGCGGATATGTTTCAACAGGAGTAGCATATAATCATAAATTATATGTAACACTTTCTGACACTGAATTTGCTGTTCCGTTTTATCTCGATTGGTATGTGGATGATGGCAAAATCGAAAAAGGTGGCAATTATTATATAAGATATAAGCTGGGTAACGGAACTCTTTGTGAAGTTGAAAGATATCATCTAGGTGAGAAAAACGGTGAGATTTTAGGTGCAACTTATGTAGGTAACATTTTCTATGTTGTGAATTATAACTACGATAAGCAAGGCACAGAAATAGTCGCATTTGATCTTGTATCTCATAAAGAAATTGACAGACTTACAACTTATGAAAAATAGAATTATTGAATTGGTAACAGGTGTTTTAACCGCAATAGTCAGTTGGTTGTTATTAAGCTATATTTTCTTTCCTATAAAGCTGTCAGCACCTTTTTGGGAATATTTTGTTACCACAATCAGCCATATGATACCTTTAAAATTGTTTATCACCATTGTATTTGTTCTTGTTGCAATTATGATTACGGATAAAGTATTAAGAAAATATAAATTGTAAAGCTACTTTGTTGACAAAAATTACCGTAAATGATATACTACTTTATATTAATCCCAAGGGGAGTAGCTAATTTACGGTAGTCAACATCCGCCTTAAAAGGCTGGTTATCGTACCTGATTATTCGGGAAGCAAGACCTTCGGCAGTAAAAAACTGTGGAAGGTCTTTTTTAGTGTTGTATAAATTTATTGCGAAAGCAAAGAAATAAAAAGAGGTGTTTTTATGAAGCATTATCTTCACGAGGTCGCTGACGTTTTTGCAGAGGTTAAGAGTAGCGAGGCTGGTCTTACTACTGCTGAAGCTGAAAAACGACTGGAAACAAACGGAAAAAACAAGTTGGCAGAGGCTAAGAAAGCATCAATGCTTTCTCGTTTTGTTGACCAGCTTAAGGACCCGATGATTATCATTCTTCTTGTAGCGGCGGTTATCTCTGCTGTAACAGAAATGATTGAAGCAGGTGGTTTTGTAACTCCGACTGATTCAATTATCATCCTTGTTGTTGTTCTTATTAACGCTATTCTCGGTGTTGTTCAGGAAAGCAAGGCTGAAAAAGCAGTTGAAGCATTACAGAAGATGTCTGCAGCAACGACTAAAGTTATTCGTGATGGTCAGGTTGTGACAGTTAAGAGTGAAGATTTGGTTGTTGGTGATGTTATTCTCCTTGATGCCGGTGACGCTATTCCTGCTGACTGCCGTATTTTTGAGTGTGCAAGTATGAAGATTGAGGAGGCAGCTCTTACAGGTGAGTCTGTTCCTGTTACAAAGCTTGTAAATGCACTTATGGGTAAAAAAGGTGATGACGAAGTAGCTCTCGGTGACCGTAAGAATATGGCTTATATGGGCTCAACTCTCGTTTATGGTCGTGGTAAAGCAGTTGTTGTAGCAACAGGTATGGATACTGAAATGGGTAAAATTGCCAACGCTATTACACTTGCTGAAGAAGGTAAAACTCCACTTGAAATCAAGCTTGAACAGCTTTCAAAGATTCTTACAAAGCTCGTTATCGCGGTTTGCGTAGTAATCTTTGCATACAATATTGTTACACAGTATTTCATGGCAGAGGGTGCACAGTTCTTTGATGTGGCACTTCACTCATTTATTACTGCGATTGCATTGGCAGTTGCTGCTATCCCTGAAGGCCTTGTTGCAGTTATGACAATCGTTCTTTCTATTGGTGTTACAAATATGTCAAAGAAGAACGCTATTATCCGTAAAATGACAGCCGTTGAAACTCTCGGTTGTACACAGATTATCTGTTCTGATAAGACAGGTACTCTTACACAGAATGTAATGACAGTTGTTGACCACTTTGCTCCAAACGAACAGCAGTTGGCAACAGCAATGGCTCTTTGTACTAATGCTGAAGTTGCAGAGGACGGAAAGAGCACAGGTGAACCTGACGAAGTTGCTCTTATCAACTATGCCAAGACACTTGACCTTCCAAAATCAAAGCTTGTTGAAGCATATCCAAGAATCGGTGAAGTACCATTTGACTCAGGCAGAAAGATGATGTCAACTGTTCACAACAGTGCAAGAGGTGTTATCCAGTTTACAAAGGGTGCTCCTGACGAAATTCTTAAGAAGTGTACTCGTCTTGATGTAAATGGTGAAATTCACGAAATGTCAGATACACTTCGTGCAAAGATTATGGAAGAAAATACAAGAATGGGTAATAAAGCTCTTCGTGTATTTGCAGTTGCATATAAGAGTTATGATGCTGCTCCTCAGAGCTTTGATTCAGAATCTCTTGAATTTGATATGACATTTATCGGTCTTACAGGTATGATTGACCCTGTTCGTCCTGAGGTTAAGGATGCTATCGTTGAATGTCGTGGCGCAGGTATCAAGCCTATTATGATTACAGGTGACCACATCAACACAGCAAAGGCAATTGCTCGTGAGCTTGGTATTCTTACAGATGACAGTCAGGCTATGATGGGTGCTGATATCGATAAATATTCAGATGAAGAATTTGAAAAAATCGTTGAAAATGTTTGCGTTTATGCTCGTGTTCAGCCTGAACATAAGACAAGAATCGTTAACGCTTGGAGAAGCAAGGGTTATGTTACTGCTATGACAGGTGACGGTGTTAATGATGCTCCGTCAATCAAGAGTGCGGATATCGGTGTTGGTATGGGTATCACGGGTACTGACGTTACAAAGAACGTTGCTGATATGGTTCTTGCTGACGATAACTTTGCAACAATCGTTTCTGCAGTTGGTGAAGGTAGAAGAATTTACGATAACATCCGTAAAGCAATTCAGTTCCTTCTCGGCTCAAATCTTTCAGAAGTTGTTTCAATCTTCTTTGCAACAATTATGAACTTTACAATTCTTCGCGCCCCACATCTTCTCTTTATCAACCTTGTTACAGACTGTTTCCCAGCACTTGCATTGGGTCTTGAACAGCCGGAAGAAAACATTATGAGAAGAAAACCAAGAAGTAAGAATGACGGTATTTTCGCAGGTGGACTTGGTATTGACTGTTTCTATCAGGGCGTTATCGTATCAGTTCTTACAGTTATTGCATTCTATGTTGGTGAATATATTGAAACAGGACATCTTATTTTCAGAAATATCGCAGAAAGTGAAGACGGTATGACAATGGCATTCTTTACAATGGCAATGTGCGAAGTGTTCCATTCATTCAATATGCGTTCACAGCGTGGTTCAGCAGTTGCAATGGTATTCAAGGGACACCACAATATTGCACTCTATGGTGCTATGATTGGTTCATTCCTTCTTACAACAGCAGTTGTTGAAATTCCATTCCTTGCAAATATGTTCGAATTCACACAGCTTTCAGCTCTTGAATATGCAATTTCATTAGGTCTTGCATTCATGATTATCCCAATCGTTGAGCTTGTTAAAGCAATTCAGCGCGCAATTGATAAGAAAAACGCATAAATCAAATAAATAACGCCAAGGAAAAGCTCCTTGGCGTTTAATTTTACGGAACAGGATATTTTGAAATGCTTAAAACCGCCGTAATTTTTACGACCTATAATTAAGAATATAAATAATTATTATGAATAATGAAAAATATCTCAAAAAAATGCTCCCACCTGAAAAAGGTGAGAGCTTTTCCGTTTTATTACGGATTTTAAAAAGGAGAATGAAAATGAAAGGGAGTGGTTTATAGATAAGTAATGGTGTTTCCGGGCATCACTCTCGTCAACCACTGTATAAACTATAACATGTATTTGTGTAAGAAAAATGGATAAAAAGTTAAGAGTTTGTTAATTTCGTTTTTTGATTATATGTTAAGTATTTTAAAAAATCTATTGTTAATTTGAAATGTTTGATATATAATAGAGAATGGTTAAATGTAGAGGTATTTTTATGGAAAAGATTTTTAAATCTGAATTACATTTAAATAGATTACAAAAAGCACGAGCTTTCCTTTTGAGTGATCAATGGATGGCTATATTGTTTTGCCTTGCAGGAGTTTTCACGTCGTTAAGCTCATATTATCCTGATAAACAGATTGAGGTTATCGGCACTATTGTTTTCTTATATATTTTAGGTTTTTGTATTTGTATAAGTGACGATATCATGGCGGGTCTTGCACCGTTTTCTTTAACGGCACTTGTTGCGATAAAATGTTATGACTCCTTTGATGTGTTTGTGGGATATATTCCGTATCTTGTTCCACTTGCAGGATTTGTACTGTTTCATCTTATTGCATATCGTAAAAAACTGACAACAGAGGGCACGCAGTTCAAGCCGATGGTATTTGTTTCGATTTCAATATTATTGGGTGGACTTGGTTTTATCCTGCCACAGGAATATTTTGCACCAACATCACTTTATCATATGCTTGGTTTGGGATTTGTAATGGTGTTTCTGTATTCATATTTCTTTGCACACATTGATGTTAAGAGAAACTACTCTTATATTGATATGCTCACAAAGATTATGGTGCTTACAGGATGCTTTGCTTCATTTATGTTAATTTCCCATTACATAATCAATATAAATGAGGTTCTTGACTGTCGTGGGCTTCTCTATATGCAGTGGAGAAATAACAGCTCAACAATTCTTATGATAACAATTCCGTTTGCATTTCTGATGGCAAATAAGAAATCATATGCAACAGTGTTCGGATTTGTTTTCTATTTTGCAATTTTGCTTACAGGTTCACGTGGCGGTATGGTTTTCGGTTCTGTTGAAATGGTTATGTGTATAGTTATGTATATGCTTTATGACAGACGAAGAAGATTGGCTTATGCAATTATATGTGGTTGTGTTCTTTTTGGATTTTTAGCATTTGCACCACAGATTACAGAGTTCCTTGGTGCAACGCTTGACCGACTGTTCAGAGCTCTCAACGATTTCCTTATGGGTGAACAGAATGAAGTAAGAACAAAGCACTATGCTCGTGGAATAAACGATTTTTTGAGTCATCCTATATTCGGTACAGGTCTTGGATACATGGGTAACCGAGATGTTCATCCATCAAAGAAATTTGCACTTTGCTGGTATCACTGTGCACCGATTCAGGTTTGTGCAAGCTTTGGTATTGTGGGAATTGTGTCTTTCGCATATCAGTTCATTAAGAGAAACGTGCTTATCTGGAGAAAAGCAACACTATTTAATATGACTATTTTCTTATCATATATCAGTCTTGAAATGATGTCACTTGTAAATCCCGGTGTGTTCTGTCCGATACCGTATCTGTTGTATGTAACGCTATTTATGGTAATGGTAGAAAAATGTGACGGTGAGTTTCAGGAAAAAATTATTGTAAGAAAGAAAAGAAACAAAGAAAAGGCTTGACAATCAAGCCTTTTTTTGATAAAATTCATATTTGCTATGGATAATTTTGTGAATCCATATCCTTCCTCCCAAGGAGAGTTTGGGGGGCAAAGTCCATAAGGAGGTGTAAAAGAATGTCAAAGTATGAGACTATTATGGTTTACTCACTTAAGAAGGGTGAGGAAGCTGCAAAAGAGCTTATGGAAAAATTCAAGGCTCTTATGGAATCAAACGGCACTCTTGAAAGCGTTGATGAATGGGGCAAGAGAAGACTTGCTTATCTTATCAATGACGAGGCTGAAGGTTACTACGTTCTCTTCAATTATGAAGCAGAAGCTAACTTCCCAGCAGAGCTTGACCGTATTGCAAAAATCACTGACGGTGTTCTCAGAACATTAATCGTTAAGAAGTAATCGGAGGTAAAGAATTATGTTAAATAGCGTAATCATTATGGGCAGACTTACTGCAGACCCGGAACTACGTACAACAACAAGTGGTTTATCCGTTACTTCATTTACTGTTGCAGTTGACCGTAACTACAAGAGTGGTGACGAAAGACAGACAGACTTCATCAACTGTGTTGCATGGCGTCAGACAGCTGACTTCGTTACAAGATTCTTTAAAAAGGGTCAGATGATTGCTGTTCAGGGTTCACTTCAGGTTCGTAACTATGAAGATAAGAACGGAAATAAGCGTACAGCATATGATGTTGTTGCTGACAATGTTTCTTTCTGTGGCAGCAAGAGTGAAAGTGGTAACTTCGGAGCACAAAGACAGGAATCAGCACCGGCTGTTTCATATCAGAGTGCAGATGCAGGCAGTTTCTCAGTTTTACCCGATGACAATCAAGGATTCCCATTCGGCGCAGATGATGACGAGGGACTCCCATTTTAAGTAAATCTTAATAGGAGGAAACTATAATGGCATACGATAAGAATGCAAGACCTAACAGAAAAGGTCGTAAAAAAGTTTGTGCATTTTGTGTAGAAAAAATCGAAAAGATTGATTATAAAGATACTGCAAAGCTTCGTCGTTACACATCAGAAAGAGCGAAGATTCTTCCTCGTCGTGTAACAGGTACATGTGCTTACCACCAGAGAGAGCTTACAACAGCTATCAAGAGAGCTCGTCAGATTGCTCTTATGCCTTACACAAACGACTAATAAAATTTGAGCCGATGGAATTATCCGTCGGCTTTTTTTATGTGTATAAAAAATTATAATTTGTCGGCGAGGTAAGAAACCAATCCGCTCCCTCTCTGAGGGAGGGAATCGAATTATCCCGACAAACTACAATTTATCTAAATAATGAGAAGTTTTTATATGAAAATGACCACAAACCTTTACAGGGATGTGGTCGTTAATTTTATTTATGAGCGTTACAGTTTGCACAATTTCCTGTGCAACCACCGAATTCAGCTTTTCCCTCAGGAGTATCACGATAATACTGTGTGTGGGTTTTTCTGTGCTTTGTGCTGTTCCAGATTTCCTCTGCAACAGGAGCCCAATCTTTAGCATATTCGTCACATTTGCTGCAAAGTTCATCTGCAGTTTCCTGACGCTGTAAATCAGAAGATTTTGCACCTGTCTGCTCGATAATTTCACGAAGTCGCTGAGGATTTTCAAGCATAGGACAAGGACGAAGATGGTTGTCATTAAATGGCTGGTTTTTGTAATATGTCATAAAGAGAGGTCGTTGTAACGCCTCTAAAAGAGTATGAGTACGGATGTTTGAGTCGGAGAAGTGAATGAAAACACAAGGCTCAATATCACCTGCAGAATTTATATGGAAATAATTTCGTCCACCTGCAATACAACCGCCAACATATTCACCGTCATTCTGGAAGTCCATAATGAAAATCGGTTTACCTGTTTTTCCGTTACGCATCTTCTTGTTCCAGAAATAAAGCTCTTTTCTTTGCTCAGGAGTAGGAATAAGCTCTTTATCACCGCTATAACCAACAGGCATATAGTTGAAGTTGAGCATATACTTTGCACCTTTGCCAATAATGAAATCTATAAACTCGTCACTTGTAACAGTGTCGAGATTTTTTCTTGTATAGCATACTGAAACACCAAAAAGACACTTGTTCTTTTTAAGCAAATCCATTGCTTTAAGAGTTGTCTGATAAGCACCCTTACCACGACGCCAGTCGTTGGATTCTTCATTACCCTCAAGGCTTAATGCAAGAGAGATATTACCGATACGGTTCATTTCCTTACAGAATGCTTCGTCAACAAGTGTGGCATTGGTGAAAATGAGGAAAATACAATCCTTATTGTTTTCGCAGATTTGCAATACTTCTTTTTTCTTGATAAGAGGTTCACCACCGGTGAGCCAATAGAAGTGACAACCTAATTCCTTGCCCTGACTTACAATGCTCTGCATTTCATCAAGTGTAAGATTCTGCTTGTGACCGTATTCAGCTGACCAACAGCCTTTACAGTTAAGATTACACGCACTTGTAGGGTCAAAAAGAATATTGAAAGGAATATTGCATTTGTATTTTTCACGATTTTTACGTACAGTCTTTGTGCCGTAATAACCTGCATCAATGCCGAATGACAAAAGCATCTGCTTAAGCACATTTCTGTCAAGGTCAGCAATAAGGCTCAGGGCAAACTGAGTCCAGATATTGTCCTTATCCTTAGCAACCTCCTGAAATTTCTTAAAATTTTCAGGTGGGAAAAGCTTATTAAAGATAGGTTCAATTTTCTGACTTAATTTTACAATATTTGCTTGTGGGTCCTTGTCAATGTACTTGAGCAATCTGTCAAGTGCAAAGCGAAGACTTGCTTTTTGTAAATTGTAAGTAAGTTTCATAATGCTACCTTTCATAAAATACATATTCATTTTATTTTATTGCAAATTTATTATAAAGTCAATGATTTTATTACTTCTTTAACAATAAATTAATATGTTACTTGTTTATTTTACGCCATTTTCGGGCAAAATAAACGGAAACTAAATAAAAATGAAAAAGTATGGAAATTTTTACTAAAATATGGTATATTATTTTATCTATATGTTTTATAAAGGTGAATTTCAGATGAACAAAGTTTATACAAAAATTGCAAATGGTGTAAAACTCCTTTGCATAAACAGTAATAAATTCAAAACTAATTGTATTAAAGTGGATTTTTATCTTCCAATCGGTGAACATCTCGCTGCACAGAATGTATTGACATCATTAATGGGACATACTTCTGCAAGATATAACACATTCACATCGTTTAATGCAAAAGTTGAAAGTCTTTATGGCGCTGATTTTGAAACAGGAATTGCAACAATCGGTGAAAAGGTGAGAATCAGATTTTCTGTTGAAATTCCTGATGACCGTTTTTCTCTTGATGGAAATTCAATTGCAGAGGAAACTGTTGAATTCCTTGTTGACATAATCAAAAATCCTCATTGTGAAAATGGTGAATTCGATAAAAATGCAACTGAAAGAGAAGTAAGATTTACTCTTGAAAATATTGAAGCAGAAAAGAATGATAAGCGTTCTTATGCTGTTTCCCGTCTTCGTCAGCTTATGTGTCAGGGTGAGCCTTATGGTATTGACCGTGAAAAGCTTGAAAAAGATGTCAGAAATCTTGACGGCAAAAAGCTTTATGATGCATATGCGGATATGCTCAGGTCTTCAACAATTGTGATTACTGCTTGTGGTGGTCTCAGTGAGGATATGCTAAAAGAAAAGTTTACACAGTTGGCAGATTCAATCAGTGAGAGAAATCCTCAGGAAATTGAAACTGTATTTATAAAAGAAGCAAAAGAAATCAGATATTTCAAAGACGAAATGGATGTTAATCAGGCAAAGCTGGTTATAGGTCTTCGTTCAGGTATGGAGAGTGAGAATGACGACTATTTCCCATTCCGAGTAATGACAGATATTTTTGGTGGAGGACCTTATTCAAGACTTTTCCTTAATGTCCGTGAAAAAATGAGCCTTTGTTATTATTGTGGTGCAAGACTTCTTCGTGAAAAAGGTATCATTTTTATCCAGAGTGGTATTGAAGAAGAAAACTATGATAAAGCATTAAGTGAAATTTTTAATCAGATAGATGTTATGAAAAACGGTGAATTTACTGACGAAGATTTTGACTCATCAATAAAAGCACTTTCAGATGCCTTTAAGGGTGTTGAGGATTCACCGGTTGCAGTTTGTACTTTTTACAGTTCACAGGTGTTTGACGATGAAATTGTCAGCGGTAAAGAATACGCAGAGAAAATATCTGCAGTAACCCGTGAACAGGTAACGGAATGTGCAAAGCGTGTCAGCATAGATTCAGTTTATTTACTTGCAGGAGAGGGTGGTAAGAATGAGTAATATCAAAGAAATCAAAAATGAGTTGCTTAATGACAGTTATTATGAAATCGACCACTCATCAGGATATAAAATTTTCGTTTATCCAAAAGAAAACTATTCTTCATCTTATGCAATTTTCGGTACAAAATATGGTTCAATCGATACTTGTTTTAAAGTAGAAGGACAAGAAAAGTTCACTGAAATTCCTGAGGGTATTGCTCACTTTTTAGAGCATAAACTTTTCGAAAGTGAAGAACTTGATGCTTTTGCAAGATATGCAAAGACAGGTGCATCTGCAAATGCTTACACATCATTTGACAAGACTTGTTATCTTTTCTCATGTACAGATAATTTTGAGGATTCACTTGAAATTCTTTTTGATTTTGTTCAGAATCCTTATTTCACAGAACAGACTGTACAGAAGGAACAGGGTATTATCGGTCAGGAAATCAGAATGTATGAGGATGAACCGGGTTGGGAATCCTTATTCGTGCTTCTTCGTGCAATGTACCACAAGCACCCTGTACGAATTGATATTGCAGGTACAGTCCAGTCAATCAGCGAAATTACTGCTGATTTGCTTTATGAGTGTTACAACACATTCTATAATCCTGCAAATATGGCACTTGCTGTGGCTGGTAATGTGACGGTTGAGCAGGTTTTAAAAGTTGCCGATAAGATGCTCAAACCAAAGGAAAGCCGTAAAATTGAAAGAAAGTTCCAGGAAGAACCTGCCGAAGTTGTTGAAAAAACTGCAGTTAAGAATCTTTCGGTTTCAATGCCTATTTTTGCTATTGGTTTTAAGGAAGAAATAAAGACTCCTTCAAGAACTCTTAAAGAATCAGTTGAGAGCAATCTTTTGCTTGATATTATTGCAGGTAAAACATCTTCACTTTATGAAAAGCTTCTTGGTGAAGGACTTATAAATACAACATTTGATACAGAATACTTTGAGGGTTATGGTTACTCTGCTCATATTTTCAGTGGTGAAAGTCACGAGTATGAAAAGGTGAGAGAATATATCAATGAAGAACTTGCAAGAGTTATTAAAGATGGCGTTAACGAAGAGGATTTTGACCGTATCAAGAAAAAACATTACGGTAATTTCATAATGAACTTCAATGATATTGATTCAATTTCAAATTCTCTTATCGGTTCATATTTTAATGATGAAGGTCTTTTTGAACAGTTATCAGTTCTTGAAAGTGTGACACTTGAAGATGTAAATAATCGTTTAAGAAGTGCAATCAATATTGAAAATTCTTCAATGTCCGTAATTAAGCAGAAATAGAGGAGTGAAAATATGAGGTTTTTGTCTGACTATTGTGAAGTTCATTTCCCCGGACTTGGACTTTCATTGGATGTTTATGAAAATTTCCTTGAAATTCCATTTGGTGGAGATACAATTACAATAAAATTCTATGGTGTAATCATAGCTTTTGGATTTATTCTTGCTGCACTTTTCGGTGGCAGAAAAGCTTATGTCTGGAAAATGAGCCTTGACAGTATGGTTGATGTGTTGATTTATGGAATCATCGGTGCTGTTATCGGTGCAAGACTCTATTATGTTGTTTTCCAATGGGATGAATATAAGGACAATCTCCTTTCCATATTCAAAATATGGGAAGGTGGACTTGCCATTTATGGTGGTATTATCGGTGGATTAATCACAGCATATTTTGTAGCTAAAAAGACAAAATTACCATTTTTAAAGCTTCTTGACCTTATCGGTATGGCTTTGCCTATTGGTCAGGGAATTGGTCGCTGGGGTAACTTTACAAACCAGGAGGCTTTTGGTATCAACACAACAAGTCTTTTCGGTATGACAAGTGATAAAATTGTTGACTACATAAACAGTCATCAGCAGGAATTCTTGCAGAACGGAATCGAAATGAATCCTGATTTACCTGTTCACCCAACATTCCTTTATGAATCAGTATGGTGTCTTTTAGGATTCCTGGTTCTTTATATTGTTTGTCAGAAGTTCCGCAAGTTTGACGGTCAGTTGATTTTAGGATACGGTATTATTTACGGACTTGAAAGAATGGTTGTTGAGGGACTTCGTATTGACAGCCTTTATATCGGTGACACAAATCTTCGTGTGTCACAGCTTGTTTCATTGGCACTTGTGATAGTGTGTACAGCAATTACAATATATAAATTTGCAAAGCTTAATAAAGAAAAGAAAACTCAAGAGGTGCAGGAAAATGTATAAAATTATTGACGGTAAAGAAGTATCAGCATCTGTAAGAAATGAAATCAAAACAGAGGTTGAAAAGCTTAAAGAACAAGGCAAAAAAACAGGACTTGCTGTTGTTATTGTTGGTAACAATCCCGCTTCCCGTGTTTATGTAAACAATAAGAAAAAGGGTTGTGAGGAAGTCGGGATGGAGTCGTTTGAATATGCTCTTCCTGAAGAAACCACAACTGAAGAATTGCTTGAATTAGTTGAAAAACTCAACAATGACGATAATGTTGACGGCATTCTTTGTCAGTTGCCACTTCCAAAGCAGATTGATAAAAAGAAAGTACTTAATGCAATTGTTCCGCACAAGGATGTGGATGCATTCCATCCTGTAAACACAGGCCACATTATGATTGGTGACCATTCATTTTTACCATGTACACCTGCAGGAATTATGGAAATGCTCAAATATTACGACATTTCTGTTGAAGGTAAAGAATGTGTGGTAATCGGCAGAAGTAATATTGTGGGTAAACCAATGGCAATGCTCCTTTTAGGTCAGAATGGTACAGTTACAATCTGCCATTCAAGAACAAAAGACCTTGCAGAAGTGACAAAAAGAGCAGACATTCTCGTTGCGGCAGTTGGTATCGCATATTTCGTAAAAGAAGATATGGTAAAAGATGGTGCAGTTGTAATCGACGTTGGTATGAACAGAAACGCAGAGGGCAAACTCTGTGGTGACGTTGATTTTGAAAATGTTAAAGATAAGTGTTCATTTATCACACCTGTACCGGGTGGCGTAGGACCAATGACAATTACAATGCTTCTGAAAAACACATTAACTGCTTCCAAGGAGCATTTCAATAAATAATGAAAATATAGGGGGCGATTCACGAATCGCCCTTTTTATGCCTTGAAAAGATAAAGAGCTTTTGGTAATATATATTAAAGACTTTACTGAGGTGTAATTGTGAAAAAGAAAATATTTTTTTGTTGGAATAATATGTGGAATATTTACCTTGTTGTTTTATTGGGAACATTTATTTATGCTTTTATTTTTGGGAGAGAATTTCTATTGAGCAACGAACAAGGTAGTGTTTTTTTGAAGTGTTCTGCATTGCTTCTTGGGATTTGTTGCCTCTTTTTATCAAGAGTTGTGATAGCCGACGAAGAAAAGGTTTTTGTTTGCAATTTTATGGGAATGACACTGTCGGTAATTTACTGGAAAAATTGTACCAAGTGTTTTATTGGCGATGTCATAGAATCAAACGCTAAATGGATTACATCATCTAAATATATTATTATTAAAGATAGTGATCATAAAAAAATTAGAACCAAATCAACCAAAAAAGACTGTGCTGTTATAATTGAATATAGCAAAAAGAGAAAAGAAATTTTACAAAAGCTTTACGGAAAAAATATAAATGAAAATTCAAATATGATTTATAGATAATAATAAGAATACACTTTACGAAAGTAGGTGAGTAAATGACACAATTTAATATTACAGGTATGAGTTGTGCTGCTTGTGTTGCAAGGGTTGAAAAAGCTGTCAATTCAGTTGATGGTGTTGAATCCTGTTCAGTCAGTTTGCTCACTAATTCAATGGGAATTGAGGGCTCTGCAGACCCTCAAAAAATCATTTCTGCAGTAAATGAAGCAGGATATGGTGCGACACTGAAAAATGACAAAAAGGCATCATCAGAGTCACAGAAAGATGATTTGAAGGATACAGAAACACCAAAACTAAAGAAGAGATTGATTTCATCACTTGGTTTTTTACTTGTCTTGATGTATATCTCAATGGGACATGTTATGTGGGGTTGGTGGTTGCCTGAAATTTTAGCATCAAATCCACTTGCAATCGGTCTTTGTGAATTACTGTTGACCATTATCGTAATGATAATCAACCAGAAATTCTTCATAAATGGTTTCAAAGGACTTTTGCACAAGTCACCTAATATGGACACTCTTGTAGCATTGGGCTCAGGTGCATCCTTTGTGTATAGTACTTATGTGTTATTTAAAATGACAGCAGATGTTACAATGGCTCACCATTATCTTCACGAATTCTATTTCGAGTCTGCTGCAATGATTTTAACACTTATTACTGTTGGTAAAATGCTTGAAGCAAGGTCAAAGGGTAAAACCACAAATGCATTGAAATCTTTGATGAATTTAGCACCAAAAACTGCAACGATTCTTAAAGACGGTGTTGAAACAGAAATTCCCGTTGAGCAGGTGCAAAAAGGTGATGTTTTTGTTGTCAGACCGGGTGAGCAAATTTCCGTTGATGGCACAATCCTTGAGGGTTCAACTGCTGTTGATGAATCTGCACTTACAGGTGAGAGTATTCCTGCTGATAAGTCAGCAGGTGACAGAGTTTCAGGTGGCACAATAAATCAATCAGGCTTTATTAAATGTGAGGCTTTACGAGTAGGTGAGGACACAACTCTTTCACAGATTATAAAAATGGTAAGTGATGCAGCTGCAACAAAAGCACCTATTGCTAAAATTGCAGATAAAGTATCAGGTGTCTTTGTGCCTGTCGTAATTACAATAGCAATTATAACAATTATTGGTTGGTTGATTTCTGGTCAGGGCTTTGGATATGCACTTGCAAGAGGAATTTCAGTTCTTGTTATCAGTTGTCCTTGTGCGTTGGGACTTGCAACACCTGTTGCCATTATGGTTGGTAACGGTGTAGGTGCTAAAAACGGAATCCTTTTTAAAACTGCGGTTTCATTAGAAGAAACAGGCAAAGCGAATATAGTAGTTCTCGACAAAACGGGTACAATAACAAAGGGACAACCAAAGGTAACAGATATTATTCCAATCAACTCAACGGAAAATGGATTGATTAGTATTGCATATTCTCTTGAATTAAAAAGTGAACATCCTCTTGCAAAGGCTATTGTGGAAAAGGGAAATGAATTGAACATTTCTTCAATGGATATAACCGACTTTAAAGCACTTTCGGGAAATGGTGTTATAGGCGAAATTGAAAATAAGGCTTTCTATGGTGGAAAATTAAGCTTTATCAAAGAAAAAGTATCAGTTGACGATGATGCAATAAAAACGGCTGAAAACCTTGCTGAGAGTGGCAAAACACCATTGTTCTTTGCAAGTGATGAAAAACTTCTTGGCATTATTGCTGTTGCCGATGTAATTAAAGAGGATAGTCCAAAAGCAATCAAAGAATTACAGAAAATGGGTATTAAAGTTGTAATGCTCACAGGTGACAATGAAAAAACTGCCAATGCTATAGGCAAACAGGCAGGTGTTGATGAGATTATTTCAGGTGTTATGCCCGACGGTAAAGAAAAAGTCATTCGTCAACTTCGGGATAAAGGGAAAGTTGTTATGGTAGGTGACGGAATAAACGATGCACCTGCATTGACACGTGCTGATATGGGAATTGCAATTGGTGCAGGTACGGATATTGCTATTGATTCAGCGGATATTGTGCTTATGAATAGCAAGTTATCCGATGTTCCTGCTGTAATACGCTTAAGTCGTGCAACACTTAAAAATATCCACGAAAATCTTTTCTGGGCATTCTTCTATAATGCAATCGGAATTCCACTTGCAGCCGGTTTGTTTGTAAATATTTTCGGTTGGGAATTAAATCCTATGTTTGGTGCAGCAGCAATGAGCCTTTCCTCATTCTGTGTTGTGTCAAATGCTTTGCGACTTAATTTCAAAGATATTCACAACAGTAAAAAAGATAAGAAAATAAAATCAAAAATAAAGGAGAAAAAACCTATGGAAATCACAATGAAAATTGAAGGTATGATGTGTCCTCACTGTGAAGCACACGTTAAGAAAGCACTTGAAGGTGTAGCAGAAGTAAGAGAAGCAATCGTAAGCCATAAAGATGGTACAGCAATCGTAACTCTTGATGCAGATGCAGCACCTGCAACTCTCAAAAAAGCAGTTGAAGAGCAGGGATATAAAGTAATTGAATAAAACTTGTAGTGGACGTCGACTTGGCGTCCTTTTTTTTGCAATAAATCGTTGCTTGACAAAAAATCGTTTTTGTGCAATTATAGAATTGTAATAAGATATTTCTTATTACAAATATTTAAAATAAGAGGTGACACAATATGACTAAAAAAGAATTCTTTAAATTGTTCTTTTCCAACAGTTGGTGGGGAATTTATGGTTGGTGCATTTTTAATCTCATTTTCGCAATTGCATATTTTACTACCATGGAATATGCGCGTGCATTAAATTTTGAGTTTTCGCCCGATTTTTACGAGTGCTTGATTCTGTACGCTATTATTTATATTGTGGCACTCATTCCATCTTTTTTAATGGGCTTTTTTTGGATGAATAAAACAGGAAATACGATATCAGATTTTGTTTCTTTATTGCCAATAAGATTTTTAACAGTAGTTTTTTCTTTAGGAATGGCTAGTTATCACAATTACCATGTTTTTGCTAACTTTTCTGTTGCAACACTTGACACGATGATGAATATGGTTAATGAATACCGAAGATATGCCTATAATGACTGGAATTATAAGTATTTTGATACCGAACCTATATGCTATTATCTTATAAGCATAGTTCCATTTGTAATAATGTTCATCGGTTTCCAATTTGGTAAAAGGAGAAGACAAAATAAACAAGAAGAAATAAAAGAATAAATGTAGGGGCGATTTCAAATCGCCCTTTTCCTTTTTGTAACAAATTTGAATTTATCGGGATGTTTATATAGAATTGAATATCTTGTAGGGGAGGGTCTCCGTGCTCTCCCGAACTTTTAATATGCACTTGCGGGCGAGCACGGAGACTCGCCCCTACATTCCAATCGTATTGGTTTTATTTTATAATTGCAACGCAGTTCCTACACTTTGCACTTTGCGTTTTGCATTTTGCACTTATCCCGACAAACTCCAATTTACCATAATAACATTTCAAAAAATAAACCGAACAGATTAATTTCTGTTCGGTCTTTTTATATTATTTAATCTCATTTACATCATAAGGTGTACGCTGATACACAAAGTAGTTGAGCCAGTTCTGGAATAAAAGGCTTCCGGGACCACGCCAAGTAAGTGGAGGAGTCAACTGTGTATCGTCATTCGGGAAATAGTTATAAGGAAGTTTAATATCTAATCCTCTATGTAAATCTCTGAAATATTCACGAGCAAGAGTATCGCTGTCATATTCACTGTGACCTGTGCAATAGAAATTTCTGCAATCCATATCAGCAACAAGATGAACACCTGAAATTTCAGAATATGAGAGAATCTGTAATTCCTTAACGAGTGCTATATCCTCTTTTTTAGTTTCTGTATGTCTTGAATGCGGTACATAGAACAAATCACTGAAACCGCGAAGCAGAGGATGATACATATCAAGTGGTTTGTGTGGGAAAATACCAAACATCTTTTCAGGTAATTTATACTTTGGAATACCGTAATGGTAATAAAGTGCAGCCTGAGCACCCCAACAGATGTGGAATGATGAGTAAACGTGAGTCTTTGCCCAGTCAAAAATTGTGCAAAGCTCTTCCCAATAGTCAACCTCTTCAAAAGGCATCATTTCAACAGGAGCACCTGTTACAATCATACCATCAAATTTCTGGTCCTTGATGTCGTCAAAGGTTTTATAGAATTTGAGCATATGCTCTTTACTTGTGTTTTTGCTTTCGTGAGTTGCCACCTGTAAAAGTTCAACCTCAACCTGTAAAGGTGAATTACTGAGAAGCCTTAAAATCTGTGTTTCAGTTTCGATTTTAGTTGGCATCAAGTTAAGAAGAATAATTTTCAGCGGACGAATGTCCTGAATATTCGCTCTTTGTTCTGTCATAACAAAGATATTCTCCAACTCAAGATTATGTCTTGCCGGTAACTGGTCATCAATTTTAATAGGCATTTCGTCCACTCCTTTCTATTCATGTACGAGTTAGTATTTTATCATAAGTGAAAATTATTGTCAATGTAGCAAAAGGTATCGGTAATATTGACTTTTAGTGTGATTTGTTGTAGGCACATTGTATTGTATTTCCTAACATTTCTGCGCATTTATGCCAGACTTATTAAAACATTCAATAAAATGTGTGTGTTGCTTTTTGTCAGCATCATCAAAGGTTATTTCAATAATTTTTCCTGATGTATGTTTGATTCCACGTGTCATACCAGTAAAAATTTCCTGAACGTTTATATTCAGGTGGTAAACTTTATTCCAATAAATAGTTGTTTTCTTGAAGAAATTTTTATGTTCAAGCTTTTCTTCATCAATAATTATGTATGAAGAAGACGCAATGATGATATATGTAAATATTAAAACTGACAAAACAAGTGCACAGATAAGAATATCTGTTGATGTTATATTTGAAAAACCTTGTCTAATACAAAATAAAAATAAAACAGATAAAAGTCCACTTAAAATGAAATAAAAATATGATTTTTCAAAAACCACAAAAGGAGGAAAAAGTTTCATTTTTAATGGCAATAAATATTTATCATCATCGTGTTCATAGTTTCTCATTTATTTATTCCACCTTAAAAATTTTTCATTTAGTAGTGTTTAGAGTTTAATACTATGTTCAATATCCATCCATTTATGTTCTGCAAAGTTTCTTACACGGATAAGCACTTCATTTTCATAAACTTCAACATAAAGTCCCATACCTTTGTCCTGAATATCGGCATCGCCAACATTGTTGTCAGCACCAAAAGCAGGAACACTTATATATGTAATATTATCTTCATTAACATATGAAAGCTGATTGTCATAAAGTCCCATATGAAGATGTCCTGAAAAATAGACAATCCTATTTTTTGAGTTTTTCATTATTTCGTGAAGTTTTCCACTGTCTTCACCAATATGACCTTCTGTCCACACATCTTCCCAAGTGTGATTAAGAGGGTAGTGGTTGAAAATAAAAATCGGTTTTCCGTTTTCTTCTGCAAGTTTCAGCTCATATTCAAGCCATTTGAGTTGTTCGTCGGAAAGGTCTTCTTGAACACCTGCATCAGACTCTGAACCAAGTACAATGAATTTGTAGTCATTCATATTATAACTGTAATACACCTTGTCGTCATACTGGGCTTTTATAAATGAATTTTTATAGTCGAAAAATCTATCTCTTAAATCTTCATAATCACCCACATTATATTTGCTTGGGCAAAGGTCGTGATTACCAGTAACCATAAGAATGTTCCCAATTTGATTATACTCTTTTAAAAGTCCAAAAAAGGCACTTAACTCGATGACTTGATTGTTCATTGTGTTATCGCCTAAAAAGACAAGTGCATCATTTCTGTCAGCAGAATTTATATCACGGATACCTTCACCAAAAAGCTTGAATTTATCTTTATTATTTCCTTCAACATGCACATCGGAAAGAACGGTAAATACCATTTTAACTTCTTCATTTGAAATAGTGTATGTTGCAATTTCATTTACCGGAGAGTAGATGAATAATGTAAGTATAAATGCAATTAATTTGTAAAACCATTTCATATTATCACCTATAATATTTTCGATAATATTGTGTTTGACATTAGAAATCCGTTTCGTGTTAATGCTAAACCATTTTCATTTGAAATCATATACCCGTTATCAATGAAAATCTTTGATTTTTCATATAATTCTTTTGGAATTGTATGGTGGAATCTTTCAAAAACCTTGTCTTCTCGGAGTCCTTCAACGAGTCTTAAATTGAGCATTGCATATTCTGTGAAATCTCCACCAAAACCATCCGGAACAGGGGAATTACCATTCATAAACGCATTAAAATCTCTGTCAAAATAAAATCTTTTACCATCTAAAAATGAATGTGCAGATGGTCCGAGACCAAGATATTCCTCACAATGCCAGTATTTTAAATTATGACGACTTTCAAAACCTGATTTAGCAAAATTTGAAATCTCGTATTGCATTATGCCGTTGCTTTCAAGGGTTTCACACATCTGCAAATATAAATCTGCTGTCAAATCATCGTCAGGAAAATTGTATTTGTGTTGATTTTTATAAAAATGAGTGTTTTCTTCAAGCTTCAGCATATATGCACTGATATGTGGCACACCGAGAGAAAGACAAAAATCAAGAGTTTCTTGAAGGGAACTTTCTGTTTGATTTGGTATTCCAAGCATAACATCAAGAGTGATGTTGTCAAAGCCTGTTTTTTGAGCAGTTTTAACAGCACTTTCAACCAGATTTCTGTCACTTAAACGACCCAAAATTCTTCTTTCACTATCAACAGCAGACTGAAGACCCATTGAAATTCTGTTAACACCACAATCGTACAAGGTCTTGAAAAAGTTTTCACTGAGCCCATGTGGATTACATTCAACGGTTATTTCAGCGTCGTCTGTCAGAAAACCAGACTTGCAGGTATTTACGAGAGCTGCAAGATTATCTGCACCTAATACTGATGGTGTTCCACCACCGAAGTAAAGTGTATCACCTTTACAATGCAAAGTGGAAATACTTGACAAAATTCTCTCATTTAATACTTTTGTGTATTCGTCTTTCTCACTATCCTTGCCTGAAAATGAATAAAAATCACAGTAAGGACATTTGGACCTGCAAAAGGGGATATGAAGATATAATCCTATGTTTTTCATACCTTTATGTAAGAAATTGTGTGACCGCAGGACTTAACGTACTTTACAAGGTCATCGAATTTCAAGAACACAGTTGCGTGGTTATCGTTAGGGTGACAACCAACAATATCCTCTTTCTTTAAATCCGCATCAAAATAGATTTCGAGCTCTTTTTCTGTGTCATAAATAACACCAAAAGGAGAAACAGAACCTTTTTCAACCTTAAGATATTTCTCAAGTCTTTCGTCAGAAGAAAAACTCAATTTTGTTGAGTCAATTTCCGCACGGAGTAACTGAAGATTTGCTCGTTTATCACCGTGAAGAACAACAAGCATATTGCGAGTACCCTTAACATCACGTAGAACGAGATTCTTTGGAATATGACCGTTTTCGGTAAGTCGATATTCATTGATTTCATCCATTGTGAATGCTGCAGGGTGCTCTATCATTTTATATTCAATTTCTAATTCTTTAAGTTTCTCAAAAATTTCTTTATTCATCATCAAGTTTAAGCACAGCCATAAATGCCTCTTGTGGTACTTCAACAGTACCGAAGTGGCGCATACGCTTTTTACCTTCCTTCTGCTTTTCAAGCAATTTCTTTTTACGTGTAATGTCACCGCCGTAACACTTTGCAAGAACGTCTTTTCTCATAGCCTTAACTGTTTCACGGGCAATAACCTTACCACCGATAGCCATCTGAATAGGAATTTCAAACATCTGGCGTGGAATATTATCCTTAAGCTTTTCTGCGATTCGACGAGCTTTTGCATATGCTTTTTCAGAGTGAATCATAAATGAAAGAGCGTCGATAATATCACCGTTGAGAAGAACATCAAGCTTAATAATGCTTGAACGCTGATAATCACTCATTTCATAGTCAAAGGATGCATAACCACGAGTACGTGATTTAAGCACATCAAAGAAGTCGTAAATTATTTCATTAAGTGGCAAAATGTAGTGTAAGTCAACACGGTCACTTGCAAGGTGAGTTGTGTTTACATAAACACCTCGTCTGTCCTGACAAAGGTTCATAATTGCACCAATGTATTCAGGTGGAGCGTAAATATGAGCCTCAACTGTTGGTTCTTCACAATAGTCGATATTTGCAGGGTCAGGATAATGGCTTGGGTTATCGATTTCAATAACTTCACCATTTGTAAGGTGGACCTTATAAATAACGCTTGGAATTGTTGTAACGAGGTCAAGGTTGTATTCTCGTTCAAGTCTTTCTTGAATGATTTCAAGGTGCAAAAGACCTAAGAAACCACAGCGGAAACCAAAACCGAGAGCACCTGATGTTTCAGGTTCAAAAGAAAGGGCAGCATCATTTAACTGTAATTTCTCAAGTGCTTCACGAAGATTTTCATAGTCAGCACCATCAGCAGGGTAAACACCGCAGAATACCATAGGATTAACTTTTCTGTATCCTGCCAAAGGTTCACTTGCAGGATTCTGGGCAGTTGTAACCGTGTCGCCAACTCGAGCATCGCCAACAGTTTTGATTGATGCAGTAATATATCCAACTTCACCAGATGTGAGTTCTTTTTGCGGTTCCATAGCATTTGGTCGCATATAACCGACTTCAACAACATTGAACTCAGCCCCTGTTGCCATCATTCGCATTGTGTCACCCGGTTTGATTTTACCATCCATAATACGCACATAAACGATAACGCCTTTGTAGCTGTCATAAACTGAGTCGAAAACAAGTGCACGAAGTGGATCGCCGTCACGATTTTCAGGTGGAGGAACAAGGTCAACAATGCTTTCAAGAACCTGTTCGATATTCTGACCTGTTTTTGCTGAAACTCTTGGAGCTTCGTCACAAGGAAGGCCTATTACTTCTTCAACCTCATTTGCAACTCTGTCAGGGTCGGCAGCAGGTAAGTCAATCTTATTGATAACAGGAACTAACTCAAGGTCGTGGTCAAGTGCTAAATATGTATTAGCAAGTGTCTGCGCCTCAACGCCTTGAGAAGCGTCAATGATAAGCACAGCACCTTCACAAGCAGCAAGTGAACGTGAAACCTCATAGTTAAAGTCAACGTGACCGGGAGTGTCAATAAGATTAAGCTCATATGTTTCACCGTCTTTAGCCTTATAGTCAAGCTTAACGGCATGAGCCTTGATTGTGATACCACGCTCACGCTCCAAATCCATATTATCAAGTAACTGCTCGGTCATATCACGCTTTGCAACAGTTTCAGTAAGCTCTAAAAGTCTGTCAGCAAGTGTACTTTTACCATGGTCGATATGAGCGATAATTGAAAAATTTCGGATATTGTCTTTCTTAGCCATATATTACCTCATATTATTTACTTTCTTGTTTTTTATTAAAAAATATGCTTTTGATTACAGAAAACAATCCTGCAATAATCATTAAAAACGGAATAATCATTGGTAATTTGAATGATGTATTTATATAATTAAAAATCACAACGGGGGAAAATCCGCCACAAATAATTGCCAATGAACCGTATCCTATAATCGCGATTATAGAACCCATAAGTGTTCCGGCTTTATCAATCTTCGATTTTTTCTTGTGATTCCCCAAAAGAGCAAATAAAAACGGAAGTGAACCAAGAATAAAGAAAATGCCGAAAAGCATTAAAAAATTATTTCGTTTTGCAGGTCCGCCAATTACTGCTTTTTCAGGATTATTGGTATCGTATAATATTTTGATTTCCTCACCAAATAACGGTTCAAATGAAGTGGTGTAATCACTTGTTACATAATAAGCTTCACCATCAACGGTATATTGATATGTCAGATAATATGTAGTTTCATGGTGTTTATTTTTTACAGAGTCATAGTGTTCTTTTTCTGCAATGGTTGAATAATTGAAATATCCTATAGTTTCGGCATAACCTTTTGTGTCAGATGTAGCGGTTTCATATATTCCAAGTCCCAAAACAATAACACCAATAATTAAAACAAGAAGTGGCAGAATGGACATTTTTAATGTGAATTTATCTATTTTCATTATTCTGCCCTCCTTAGTTATTCATAAATCCTTCACCGAGAATCTGCTTTGATTGTGTAACAATAAAAAATGCATTTTCATCGGCTGATTTTATTTTTTTAATAAGTTTTTGGGTCTGGTTATCAAAACAGGCACAAAGCAGAATATTCCTTTCTGCCCCTGAATAACCGCCCTGACCTTTCAGTATCGTGACTCCACGATTCAGGTCATTTATAATCAGGTGACGGATTTCGTCACTTTTTTCTGAAATTATCATAATTGTTGCTCCTCGACTGAAGCCGTAAATGATATAGTCGAGGACTTGCGCACTTACAAAAACCGTAACTGCAGCATAAAGCATAGATTCAATGTTATTGTATATAATTCCGCCTGTAATAATAACAATGGCATCAAGAATGAAAATTGATTTACCGATAGTGATGTGCGGATACTTGAGTTTTATAAGCTTTGCAATTATATCAACACCACCTGTTGTGGCATTTCTCATAAAGATAATTCCCAACGAAAAACCTGAAAGCACACCACCAAAAACAGCGGACAGGAGCAAATCGTTTTTATATACAGGTAAAAATGCTCCTATGTCAATGATTACTGATGAAATTGCAATTACCCAGAATGTACGGAATACAAACATTACACCAAGCTTTTTGAATGCTATAAGAAGCAAAGGGGCATTCATAACGAATATTCCCATTCCTATAGGAAAATCAAAAAGGTAGTTAAATATTGTGGCAATTCCCGTGATTCCGCCGTTCAATATGTTGTTTCGTGCAAGAAAATAGTTTATACCAACTGAGAACACTGAACTTGCAACAATAAAAACAAGTGTATCAATTAAAAATTCTTTAGGACTATACTGAAGTTTTTTCAGAACCATCAACCTCGATTGCTTTAATAACCTCATTAAGCAATTCGTTAAGGCGTTCTGTTTCATCTTTCAAGTACAAATAACCTACAAGTGCCTCAAAACCTGTTGCGTAATGATAGTCACAACCACTCTGGTTTTTTGGGGTGTGAGAGGTATGAGCATTTCTGCCACGCTTAAAAACCTCTGTTTCCTTTTCGGTAAGAAGAGGAAGGATAGCGTGCATACCTTTGCTCTGTGCCTCAGCTTTAACCCAATTAACCGAAAGCTTATGTAACTGACCAACAGGTCGGTTGGCTTCACAGACAAGCATTTCACGGATGTACATTGAAAAAACTGCATCACCTGTGAAAGCGAGTGTCAATGGACTTAATGTATCTACCTTTATATCTTTACCATATAATCTCATAAAATTTACGGAACATAGTCAAATTCTAAATCATAGATGCTGACTGTGTCACCCTCCTGAATACCTTTATCAATAAGAGCCTTGATAACGCCACGCTCCTGAATAACTCTCTGGAAATACTGAAGTGATTCATAATCGTCAAGGTCAGTTTTGCAAAGAATTCTATAAATCCACTCAGCCTCAACGATATAAACACCGTCTTCAACAGTAACTGTAAATCCGTCATTACTCTTTTTAGCAATAACTTCCATTGGAATTTCTTCAGTTTCATAACGCTTAACAGGAGGAAGTGTATCAAGCTTTCTTGCAACAGCGTTTATAAGCTCCTGTGTGTTGTGCTTGATTGGTGCTACGATTTCAAAGTATTCGTAACCTTTTCCTTCAATATATTCCTTGAATTCAGTTAACTGTTCATCAGTAGCAAGGTCAATTTTATTACCTGCAACAATCTGTGGGCATTGAGCAAGTTCAGGATTGAACTTTTCAAGTTCTGCATTGATTGCTTCAAAGTCTTCAATAGGATTTCTGCCTTCGCTACCTGCAACGTCAACGATATGAACAAGCATTCTGCATCTTTCAACATGTCTTAAGAACTCGTGGCCTAAACCGATACCTTCTGCAGCACCTTCAATAAGTCCGGGGATATCAGCCATAACAAAGCTCTTTTCAGGGCCCATTGAAACAACACCTAAAACAGGGATAATTGTTGTGAAATGGTAGTCACCAACAATAGGCTTTGCTTGACTTACAACAGAAATGAGAGAGGACTTACCAACATTAGGGAAACCTAAAAGTCCAACGTCTGCAATAAGCTTTAATTCAAGGCTTACTTCCCATTCTTCACCGGGAGCACCGTTTTTAGCAAACTTCGGCGTCTGACGGGTAGATGTTGCGAAATGAGAGTTACCCCAACCACCTCGACCACCTTTAGCACCGATAAACTGGTCATCAGTTGACATATCAGCCATAACAACTCCGCTTTCAACTTCACGGATAACAGTGCCACGAGGAACCTTAATAATCAAATCCTTGCCCTTTTTACCACTGCAACGGCTACCCATTCCATTAGCACCGTTTTCAGCCTTGTATTTTCTTTTGTAACGGAAGTCAGCAAGTGTTGCAAGATTGTCGTCAACCTGAAAAACAATGTTGCCGCCTTTACCGCCGTCGCCACCGTCAGGACCACCTGCGTTTATATATTTTTCTCTGTGAAAGGTGACAGCACCATTACCACCGTCACCTGCTTTAATCTTAATTTTTGCAATATCAACAAACATATTTTTACCTCGTAATGAATACAATTATATATAAAAACCCATTATCTTTCATATTGTACACTATTTTTATAAAATAATAAATACCTAAATTAATATTTTTTTAAATTATAATTTATCAGGATAAACAAAACAATGTAGGGCGGGGGACTGCCATATAAATCATCGCCACAACTTCTGGTCTACCGAACAAATTGCCGAATTTTATATAATTTTTTTTAATAATTAATTTTTTGAAGTTAAAATCAGATATATTGTATAAAATATATTGACAACCACAATATATTGTGTTATTATTCAATTACATCAAAGGAAATTAGAAGAATTTGGTAAATAAAATACAATTTATGTCCGTAAAAACGGACTGAAAATATAAAAATATTCGAACATTTGTATTGACTTTTACGAAAAAATGTCTATAATATGACTTGTAAAGAACATTTGTTCCAATTTGTTCGGTATCGAACACAGAACTCGAAATATCGGAGGTAGATTTTATGTCAACAACATTTGCAATTACAACATTAATAGAATTAGCAGTAGCAATCCTTCTCGTTTACGGATTTATGCACGAGGATAAGGTTATTGCCTTTGAGCAATCAATCAAGAGAATTGTAGTAGGTAATATCCGTCGTGCAATCCGTATCAGAAATCATAAAAAAGCTGTTGAAAGAGGGGAACATCTCCATTTGTACGCTTCAAACGGTCGTGTTCAAAATACAAATTCAACAGTAGCATAAAATGAAATTCATTTTAACAAACTCCTTTTACACAGAAAAGCACCTGAAACCTTAGTTGGTCTCAGGTGCTTTTTCTGTTAATCTGTATATTCTCTTACTCTTAATGGAATATCAATACTTTCACAAAGTTTTCTGCAATCTTCAATGTCTTCTTCACTGATAACATCAACAACAGTAAGTTTTGTTGGTATTCCGTATTCCTTACATTCTTTTGCAAATTTTAACATTGCATCAAATGATTTTTCACCGAATGATGGCTTGGTGATTTCGTTGTATTTTTCTGCAGTTGGTGCATTAAGGCTTATTGAAACCGAGTCAATTACATCGCAGATTTCCTTTGCTGTTTCACGCTTGTTTATAAGGTCGGAAAGTCCGTTTGTGTTAAGACGAATATTGATATTTTTACTCTTTAGGTACTTGCAAGCTTCAATAAGATTATTCAATGCACAAGTAGGTTCACCATAACCACAAATGATAATTGAATTGTTATATTTTGTGAAATCGAATTTATCAATTTCAGCCTTGATTTCATCAATTGATGGGCTATGCTCAAACCATAATGTTGTTGCTTCACCAACGCTGTCACCATTGTTGCGAATACAGAATTTGCATCTGCAAGGGCAAGCATTTGTAATGTTGAGATAAGCCTGATTTCCGTATGTGTAAACTATATCAGCCATTATTTATTCTCCTTTTAAAATTCGTTTTATCAAGTGCAGCTGCCATAATTATGAATATAATTCCACTTGCAACAGCTTGAATTGTATTACCGAGTAAAGAAAGTGTTGCAGAAGCAACCGAGTATAAAATGCATTCAGCTATAAAGTATCCACCGATAGTTATACAGCCTGAAAGTATAGTAATGAAAACTGTTTGTTTGCATAAGATTTTATTTAATTTATATTTTCTATATACAATTGCAAAAGGTAATGCATTCAGCATTTTAATAATCATTGTTGGAATTGACCAGATTGCAAATCCTGAAACAATATCAGCCAATGCACCGCCTAAAGCACTTGCAACAAGGCAATAGGGGAATGGTAAAACACAAGAAACAAGATAAATTATGCTATCACCCAAATGAATATATCCTTCACCTAATCCTGTTGAAAATTTAATAACTGAAATTGCAAGAACAATGATTGCAGTAAAAATTGCAGTGTATGTAATTCTCAAAAGTGATTTTTTATTTTGCATTTATAAGCATCTCCAGTTTTTTTTGAAAGTTTACTCCACAAGGCTCGTAATCACGGTCTGTTGGAGTGATTTTTATTGATTCTGTAATAAATTCTGTAGCAAGATTTACAGCACTCAGAACATCCATTCCATTTGTAACTCCACCACAAACAATACTTGAAAAAATATCTCCTGTACCTGAATAACTACCGTTTAGAAGTGTTGATTTTATTGTATTTGTACCGCTTTTATCTGCGATAAGATTTATAATCTCATCTTTATGTTTTATGCCGGTGACGATAACCGTTTTTGTAGCACCAATCAATGAAGATGCAAGATTTGCGATTTTTTCAATGTTGTTTTCTTCTGTGATTTCCTTATAGTCTGCACCACAAAGGATACAAAGTTCAGTAAGGTTAGGTGTAATGATATCTGCTTTTTCTGTAAGCGATTTTACTTTATTGCAAAGGGTTTCGTCATAAGTGTCATAAAGTACACCGTCGTCAGCCATAATCGGGTCAACGAAGATAAGTGTGTTTTCATCCTTGAATTTCTCAATGAAATCAAGAATAATATCCACCTGTTTTTCACTTGCAAGATACCCTGTTAGAATAGCATCAAAATGAACATTCTGCTTTTTCCATACATCAATATAAGGTGTCATATTTTCGGTGAAATCAACGTTGTAAAAGTCATCATATCCCGTCTGATTTGAAAGGATTGCAGTTGGTATCGGATTACACTCGAGGCCCAGAGTAGAAATAATAGGAAGTGACACGGAAAGAGAGCATTTTCCGAATCCGGAAATATCGTTTATTACTGCTATTTTTTTCAATGTTGTCACCTCTTGCTTTTTTTTTTTAACGGATATATAATAATACAAAAGTGTCTTTATTAAAATACACAAAATTAACAATTTTTAAGGGGACAATTTATGACGCAGAACCGTAATTTGTATATGCAGATTTATGACTATTATAAAGATTTGATTGAAACAGGAAAGATGCCTGAGGGTACTCGACTTCCATCAATCCGTAGGTGTGCGGAGGAGAGAAATGTAAGTAAAACAACTGTGGAATCAGCGTATATGTGCCTTTGTGATGATGGTTATGTTCTGCCGAAAAATCAAAGTGGATATTATGTTTCTAATCGAGGAAATCTCACTAAAAAACAAGAAATCAAAAATGAAAAAAACAATAAAAAAGCTGAGATTTTATATGATTTTGCCTCATCGGGCGTTGATGCTGAAAGCTTTAATATGGACATCTGGAGAAGATATCTTAAAAGCGCTTTGCGACAGAATGAGCGACTCCTTTTTTATGGTGACCCTCAGGGTGAATATGATTTGCGATGCGAAATTGCAAAATATGCACGAGAAACAAGAAACTGTGTCTGTACTGAAGAAAATATCGTCATTGGTGCAGGTGTGCAGACACTTCTTAATATTCTTTGTCCACTTATAAAGAGTAAGAAAACTGTTTGTTTTGATGATTTGTCTTACCGACAGGGTACGGCTATTTTTACTGACTATGGATTCAAGGTCAATGATGACAGAGAAACGTCCAATATTATTTACACGTCGCCGTCCTATTCAACCCGTTGGGGTGATGTTATGAGTGTCAAGGAAAGATTTGATTTAACTGAATATGCAAGAAAGAATAACAAGTTGATAATCGAGGATGATTACGGAAGTGAATTTCGTTATTTTAACAGACCTACTCCGTCACTTCAAGGGCTTGACCGAGGTGAAAATACGGTATATTTGGGAACATTCTCAAAACTTCTGTTACCATCAATCAGAATAAGTTTTATGATTTTACCACAGAGTCTCACCGGTCGATACAAAAAGAAAAAAGATTTGTATAATCAGACCGTTTCGAAGGCTGACCAGATAGCACTTTGCAGTTATATCCGTGACGGACATCTTAATTCTCAGATACGAAAATCAAGGAAGCTTTATTCACAGAAATCAAAAATTCTTACAGATTTGCTTGCTGAAAATTTTCAGGATAAAGTACAGGTTTTACGAACAAATTCACCACTTTATGTCCGTTGCAGATTCAAAAAAAAATGTTCAGCTAAAGAGCTTTGTAAAGATGCGGAAAATAACGGCATTTTGTTAATTCCTGCTAACACAGACGCAAACTTTCCTGAAATAGCTTTTTCAGTTGCAACAGTAGGACAAAATAGCCTTGTAGAGGGCGTAAAATTGCTGAAAAAAGTGATGAGAAATAGTTAATAGATACAAAAGAAAACTACTTTTTATGTGATAAACGCCAATATCACCTATAATGGTATAAAAAATTCAAAAAAAGATAGACTTTTTCGAATAATTTTGTTATACTTTTAACATATACTGCTATGCAAAAAAATGTGGTATTAATAACATTAATGAGGGTGAATTAAATTCACCATAATCAAAAAAGGAGGAAATTCCAAAATGCTCAAAAAATTAAGTTCCATTCCATTTGTAGGAACACCAGAGCAAGAGGAACAGCTCAAGGCTGTCATTGAAAAGAATAAGGATGACAAGAGTATGCTTATGCATGTAATGCAGGAAGCACAGGGTATCTACGGTTACCTTCCTTATGAAGTTCAGGTTATGATTGCTGAGGGTATGGATGTTCCGCTTGAAAAGGTTTATGGAGTATCAACATTCTACGCACAGTTCTCACTTTCTCCAAAGGGACAGTATAACATTTCAGTTTGTCTTGGTACAGCTTGTTATGTTAAGGGTGCACAGGACCTTGTTGACAAAATCACAGAAAAGCTTGGTATCGGCCCTGACGAATGCACAGCTGATGGTAAATTCTCACTTGAAGCTTGTCGTTGTATCGGTGCTTGTGGTCTCGCTCCTGTTCTTACAGTAAATGATGAAGTTTACGGTAAGCTTGTGGGTGACGACATCCCTGGTATCCTTGAAAAATACATGGCATAATGAGAGAACTATCTCTTAATATTTTAGATGTTGCTCAGAATTCAATAACTGCCGGTGCTTCGCTTATTACAATTGAAGTCAATGAAAATACAGTTGACCACACTTTGCTTATCGGTATTTACGATAACGGCAAGGGTATGAGTGAGGAACAGGTGAGAAGCGTTGTTGACCCGTTCTTTACAACAAGAACAACTCGAAAGGTTGGTATGGGAATTCCGCTTTTCAAAATGGCAGCCGAACAAACGGGAGGCAGACTTGAAATCAAGTCAGAAATCGGTGTCGGAACAGAGGTTCGTGCATATTTTATGACAGATAGTGTTGATTTCACACCACTTGGTGATGTGGCGTCCACAGTACAGATGCTGATTACAATGAATACTGACCGTGACTTTTTGTATAAACACTCAGTTAACGGTAAGGAGTTTGTTGTTGATACCCGTGAAATCAAGGAGATTCTGGGAGATGTTACACTTGATACTTATGAAGTATCACAGTGGCTTATTGACTTTATTAAAGAAAACACGGAGGTGCTCTATAAATGAAAACTCTTGCAGAGCTTATGGCTATTAAAGAAGCAACAAAGCAGAGAATGACTGTTCGTGAAGATACAGGTGACGATGCAATCAGAATCGTTGTTGGTATGGCTACTTGCGGTATTGCAGCAGGTGCTCGTCCAGTTCTTAATGCTTTTGTTGATGAGATTGCAAAAAGAAATCTTAAGGGCGTTACAGTATCACAGACAGGTTGTATCGGTATGTGCCAGTACGAACCAATCGTTGAAGTAATCCAGCCAGGTAAAGACAAAGTAACATATGTAAAAATGACTGCTGATAAGGTAGCAAAGGTTGTTAATGACCATATCGTTAACGGTAATCCTGTTGTCGAATATACAGTTAAATAAGGAGGAAACACAATGTATCGTTCACACGTACTTGTTTGCGGCGGTACCGGTTGTACCTCTTCAAACAGCCAGGCAATTATTGAGGCTCTTGAATCTCAGATTGCTGAAAAGGGACTTAGCGAAGAAATCAAAGTTATCAGAACAGGTTGTTTTGGTCTTTGTGCTCTCGGCCCAATTATGATTGTTTACCCAGAAGGAAGTTTCTATTCACAGGTTCAGGTTGAAGATATTCCTGAAAT
>JAZQUG010000004.1:0-62467 GCA_045631225.1 Candidatus Fimenecus sp. | reverse complement strand
GATGAAATTTTCACAAAAGAAACAATTGAGTATTACAAAAACCTTGGTTTGCAAGGGACTGTTCTTAACGTGTATAACTGGGGTGAATATATTGATGATGAAGAGGTTGATGTAGTTACTGAATTCGAGCGTCTTACAGGCTGTGATGTGAACTACACAACATTCGAGTCAAACGAAAATATGTATTCAAAGCTTTCAGGTGGCGGTGTCAGCTATGACATTATAATTCCGTCTGACTATATGGTTGAGCGTCTTATTTCTGAAGATATGCTTTTACCACTTGATTACAATAACATTCCAAATTATGACAAGTATTTTTACGCTACGAGATACGGATATCTTGTTGAAAATGGTATTGATGATTATGCAGTTATCTATAATATCGGTACAACAATACTTATTTATAATAAGAAAATGGTAGATGAAAAGCCCGATAGCTGGAGAGTTTTATGGGATGAGCAATATAAGGGTAAGGTTCTTATGTTCAATAATCCTCGTGACTCATTTGCAATTGCACAATTTATGTTGGGACAAAGCATTAACACAACTGAAAAGACAGAGTGGGATGCTGCTGCCGAATTGCTTATGGAACAGCGTAAAAAAGTTAAACCTGAATATGTAATGGACGAAGTCTTTATTAAGATGGAAAGTGGCGAATATGCTTTTGCCACCTACTATGCAGGTGACTATGAGCTTATGCGTGAAAACAATCCTGATTTAGGTTTTGTTTTTCCTAAAGAAGGTGTAAACACATTCTATGATGCAATGTGTATTCCGTCAGCGTCACAGAATAAAAAGGGTGCTGAGGCTTTCATTAACTTTATGATGGAGCCTGAAGTAGCTTTGGCAAATGCAGAGTATATTTACTATGCAACACCTAATAAAGCTGTTTTGCAGAATCTGGATTATTCACTTGCAGATAGTGAAGCTGTTTATCCTAAGGCTATAGAAAATGCACAGGATTTTCACAATCTTCCGACTGACACTTTGCAGTATATGAATTCTTTGTGGATGAAAGTCAAGGGTGAAAATGATGCTCAAGGACTTTATGTTGGCTTTTTCTCTGTAATCGCAGTTGTTGTTGTAATTATAATTGCACATATATTAAAGAAAAAGCGCATGGCAAAATTTTATGATGTATAAACTATGGTAGGGCGGGGGCTTGACCCCCGCCGTTTTTGGTGAACCAAATGACAGAAAAACAAAAACGATTTGAAGAATTAGCACAACGTTCAAATGAACGAGGATATACTGTATATTCCGATTTTTTAGGACTTTCCGAAATATCAGAGCTTTGTGCTGTTCGTTTTTCTGTGCCTGTAACACTTTGGGGCGGATATGAAGATGCTGAAAGGTGTGTTGCTTGCTTTGGTGACAGAGAATATCTTACCGACAACACCGATTATCCTGTAAAATGTATTCTCATAAAGCCTGTTAATCAGAAATTTGCCGATAATTTAACTCATCGTGATTTTTTAGGTTCACTTATGGGGCTTGGGATTCGTCGTGAAGTGTTGGGTGACATAATAATCAGTGAAAATTGTGGCTATCTTTTCTGCTTTGATACAATTTCGGACTATATCATTGAAAATCTTACTCAAGTAAGGCATACAACAGTTAAATGTGAAGTGACCGATAATATACCCGTAAATGCACTTCCACAACCTGAAAACAGAGAAATAATTGTATCGTCGGAAAGACTTGACGTGATTGTTTCGGCAATTTATAAGATGTCACGAAGTCAGGTTTTGCCACTTTTTAATACGGAAAAGGTTTTTGTGAATGGTGCAGTAAAACAGAGTCCGTCGGCAACTGTTAATGTAAATGATAAGATTTCTGTACGCGGATTCGGCAGATTTATTTATAAGGGAGTTCTCAGGACTACAAAAAAAGACCGATTTGTTATAAGTGTGGAGGTGTTTTAAGATGATTACAATGGAACAAAAGCTTCGAGATGTAAGACGGGATAAGAGTGCGAATTTCTGGTTGGAGAGTTATTCGTCTGTACCGGAAATTAACAGAATTATGCGACTTATGGAGCCGTTTAAATTCAGTACAATCGAAAGACTTGCACCAAAAGGAATGAAGGGCTTTGCTAAAGATTTGGTGGGATATTTTAACGGTGAGGACAATGTTATACCTGTAACAGATTCTCGCAGTATCCTGCTTTGGGAAGAAAAAGATATTCCGCTTTATGACGGTGAGAGAAAGCCATATATAGTTCCGTTTCTTTTAGACAATAAAAAAGCACCTGTGGTTGTCATTGCTCCGGGTGGTGCATATCTCCATGTTTGTATGGAGCATGAGGGCGTCGATATTGCAAAACGCTTCAACGAGCTTGGCTTTCACGCAGTAATAGTGTGTTATCGTACATCACCGTGTCGTTATCCTTGTCCTCAGCTGGATTTTATAAGGGCAATCCAGACGGTTCGTAATAATGCAGAAAAATGGAATATAATAGAAAATCAGGTTATTGCAGTGGGATTTTCGGCAGGTGGTCACCTTGTAACGAGCGTCAGCGGTGTCTATGAGGAATTAAGAGAAATGACAGGTGATTTAAGCCATATAAACGGAAAACCGGATGCAGTAATCGGTGGTTACCCTATGACTGACCTTAAATGTAAGGATTTCGGTATTACTTGTGATAAAATCTTTCTTGGTAAAGGCTATAGCAAAGAATTGTCGGACAAGCTTTCTGTACATAATCTTGTCAACAAAAATTATCCGCCGATGTTTCTGTTTTCAATGAAATACGACCCGATTGTTCCTCCTGAAATGAATTGTCTTACATTAGAAAAGGTCATGAACGAAAAAGGTGTGGTTAATGAAGTTCATATTTATCGTGGCAATGTTCACGGATTCGGACTTGCAGATGGCCTGGAAGCAGGACAATGGGTAAATCAGTCTATAGAATTTTTAAAAGAGAATAATGTTATATAAAATAAAAGACCACTCAAAACGAGTGGTCAAAATTTTTAGTGTCTCTTTTTGCTGAGTATATTTACGATTCCTACAACTGACGGTGAAAGTATAATGTTTATTACAAGTTCAAAAATGAAATTTATACCTACAAGACCGACAATCATATAGGTGAAGGCATTTTCAAAGCCCATTCCCATAGCCCATTCTTGAATTGTGTCGAAGAAGAAAAGTCTGCATCCGATAAGGAAAATGCCTGTATTTGTCAAAGGGACAAGAATCGCTGAAACAATAACAGCAAAATAGGTGTTGATTTTTTTCAGTAATTCAAAAGCAAAGCCACCGACTAAACCGGCAAATGAGCCTTTAAGAATTACTGTTATAACAGTGCCTATCGGGTTGATAACGAGAAAAGCAGATGCATCTCCCGAAAGAAGCACAACAACGCTGAAAACAAAGCCTAACCATGTGCTGACTCCTTTTCCGCCAAGTGCTGCACCGATAACAATAGGGATAAGCACAAGTGATACAGAAAAAGTGCCGAATTTGATTGATGCACCAATGAATTGAAATACGATAACAACTGCGGTAAGAATACCTGCGGTTGTAAGCTTGACCGTTTTGTTACGGTCAATTTTTTTGTTTGCCATTTATATTCCTCCTTGCTGTTGCTCACTATGGATGCAACGCAAATAATTGATGGATAAAATAATTATTTAATTGTTCTTTTCGTAAATTGCTTTAAGTCCCTTTAAAATAAGGTGACGGTCATATACGATTTCTCGCTTACAAACAGGTGAAATGAAATATGAAAGACCACCTGTTGCAACGATTGTTGCAGGTTCACCAAGCTCCTCACAGAATCTGTCAAGAATACCGTCAATCATAGCTGCAGTACCGAGTACAACACCACTCTGCATACTTTCAACAGTATTTGTACCACAAGCCTTTTTAGGTGGCTCAAGACTGATTGTAGGAAGCAATGAACTTGTGTCAGTAAGTGCTTTAAGAGAAATCTGTACTCCCGGGGCAATCATACATCCTCTGAACCCTTTATTTTTGTCAACTGCACAAACCTTTGTTGCAGTGCCAAGGTCAATGATGAATGCAGGAAGAGGATATTCAGCCACAGCACCAACAGCACCGGCGGCTAAGTCAGCACCTAATTGTGCAGGGTTGTCGATAAGAATATTAAGTCCCGTTTTAACTCCGGGAGATAAAATAAGAGCATCCTTTCCCGTAAGCTTTTTAATAGCACTTGTAACGGATTCTGTAATTTCAGGCACAACGGAAGAAATCACAACACCTGAAATTTCGTTAAACTGAATTTTATGCATTACAAAAATATTAGTGAAATCCATAGCATACTGGTCGTCAGTCTTATGTCTTTCAGTGCCGAGCCTTACACTCAAAGCAAGGTCATCACCCTGAAAAAGACCGATGTTAATATTGGTATTTCCTATATCCATTGTAAGAAGCATAGTATCACCTCACAAAATCAATGAAGATATTATACTCTAAAACAGTTTGATTATCAAGTGGGTATGTGGTAGAATAAATTAAATGCACCGCTAGGTGCAATTCATGTACACAGTACAAATCATGATGAAATCAATTCATGCAATTTATTGCAATTCATTTTTATTGATGATTTGCGACCCATGAATTGGCGTTACCATGAATTCTCGCTTTGCTCCATGAATTGAATTTCTAGAAATTCATTCTTAATAAGTTGGTGATAACATGCTCTGTAATCTTTGTCCGAGAAAATGCAATACAGAAAGAACTGAAAGCACAGGTAACGGCTTTTGTAAAATGCCGCTGAACCCTGTTCTTGCCCGTGCTGATATTCATAATTGGGAAGAGCCTTGTATAAGTGGTGAAAAGGGTACAGGTGCGATTTTCTTTTCAGGTTGCTCCCTCAAATGTTGCTTTTGTCAGAACTATCCCATAAGCCACGAAAATAAAGGTGAGACGATTTCAACAGACCGACTTGTTGATATTATGAAAGAGCTTGAGGAAAAGCAGGTACATACAATCGATTTTGTGAATCCCACACATTTCTCTCATATTTTAATTGATGCACTAACAAGATATAAGCCATCCGTTCCCGTTGTATATAACAGTTCAGGATACGATAATGTTGAAACACTGAAGCAATTGGAAGGTCTTGTGGATGTTTTTCTTCCTGACTTAAAATATTATAGTAGTGAAAAATCACAGAAATATGCAAAATGCCCTGATTATTTTGAAAAAACAAGTAATGCAATTCTTGAAATGCATCGTCAACAACCCAAAAACGAGTTCAAAGAGGGGATTATACAAAAAGGACTTATAATTCGTCATCTTGTTTTACCTGCCAATGTTGAGGAAAGCAAAAATATCCTTTTGTGGATAAAAGAAAACCTGCCTGACGATACATATATAAGCCTTATGAGTCAGTACACTCCCTATGGAAATATCAAGGATTTTAAAGAGCTTAACAGACGTCTCACAACAGCAGAATATAACAAGGTTGTTGACTTTTTCCTTGATTTAGGGCTAAAGAATGGTTTTATGCAGGAAAAGTCATCTGCAAAGACAGATTTTATACCGGATTTTGACGGAACAGGTGTAAAAAAATATTGAAATTTAAAATAATAATTGATATAATTATCACGTAATTTTTAAGAAAGAAGGATTTAAAATGAAAGGATTTTTCAAAGAATTTAAAGAATTTGCTATGCGTGGCAACGTAATCGACCTTGCAGTCGGCGTTATTATCGGTGGTGCATTCCAGAAAATCATCAACTCTCTTGTAAACGATATTATTATGCCACTTATCGGTCTTGCATTAAAGGGTGCTGACTTTACAACAAAGTTTGTAGCTCTTGATGGTGGCGACTATGCAACAATCGAAGAAGCAACAGAAGCAGGTGCTGCAATTCTTACATATGGTAACTTTATCGCAGTTATCCTTGATTTCCTTATTGTTGCATTCGTTATTTTCTGCCTTGTTAAGGGCATCAATACTCTCAGAGCAAAGACAGCTAAGGAAGAACCTGTTGTAGAAGAAGCTCCAACAACAAAGGTTTGCCCATTCTGTAAGAGTGAAATCGCAATTGATGCCACAAAGTGCTGTCACTGTACATCAGATGTTGAATAATTATGTATAAGCTTGGTTTTATCGGCTGTGGCAATATGGCAACTGCCATTATTGGTGGTGCTGTATCCTCAGAATATCTTAAAGGTGAAAATATCTGTGTTTTTGATGTGGATACATCAAAGGCTGAATTTCTCAATAAAGAATATGGCGTGAATTTAAGCTCGTCTGCAGAAGAACTTGCAGAAAGCTGCGAATATGTTGTTCTTGCAGTAAAACCACAGGTTTTTCCTGTTGTTTTACCACAGATTAAGAATAACATTAAGGATTCAGTTGTAGTTTCAATTGGTGCAGGTAAAACACTTGATTTTATCGGAAGTTTTCTCAATGAAAAAACATCAATTATCCGTGTAATGCCCAACATCAATGCAAAAGTCGGTGCTTCTATGAGTGCTGTTTGCAAAAATGATTATACAACTGATGATGCACTTTTATTTGTAAAAGGTCTTTGCAAATCTTTTGGTGAAGTGATGGAGCTTTCTGAAAGTCAGTTTCCGTTGTTCGGTGTAATTGCAGGATGTTCACCTGCTTATTCCTATATGTTCATTGATTCAATGGCTCGTGAGGCTGTTAAAAACGGAATGAAAAAGGATGAAGCACTTAAAATTTGTGCACAAGCAGTACTGGGTAGTGCAAAAATGATTTTAGAAGACAAGGAAAATAATCCTTGGGCACTTATCAATAGTGTTTGTTCACCTGGTGGAACAACTATCGAAGGTGTGGCAAAACTCCAGAGTGAAGGCTTTGACACATCAGTTATGGACGCAGTAAAAGCATCACTTGATAAGGATAAAAAGTTATAAAACAAAAGGTCATTCTTCGGAATGACCTTTAATTTTTGCCTTATTCAATTAAAATAATTCCGTTGACAAATATCTGTCACCTGTATCGGGGAGAAGTACAACAATGTTTTTGTCTGTATTCTCCTCTTTTTTTGCAAGCTCAATAGCAGCGTGAAGTGCTGCGCCTGAAGAAATTCCAACAAGAATACCTTCCTTTTTTGCAAGGAGTCGTGAGGACTCATAGGCTTGTTCACCTGAAACCGTTACGATTTCGTCAATAATTTCTGTGTTAAGGACTTCAGGAATAAATCCTGCACCGATTCCCTGTAAGGGATGAGGTCCTGGTTTACCACCTGAAAGAACAGGTGAGTCACATGGCTCAATTCCAACAATTTTAATGTTCTCGTTTTTTGATTTAAGATATTCACCTGTACCTGTTATTGTACCACCGGTACCAACACCGGCAACAAAAATGTCGACAGTTCCGTCTGTATCTTCCCATATTTCAGGTCCTGTTGTGTTAAAATGTGCCTGTGGATTAGCAGGGTTTACAAATTGTCCTGCAACAATGCTGTTTGGAATTTCTTTTGACAATTCTTCTGCTTTTTCGATTGCACCCGACATGCCCTTGCTTCCGTCTGTAAGGACTAATTCAGCACCATAAGCCGCAATAAGCTTTCTTCGTTCCTCAGACATTGTTTCAGGCATTGTAATGATAAGGCGATATCCCTTTGACGCAGCAACCATAGCAAGTCCTATACCTGTGTTACCACTTGTTGGCTCAATAATTACAGAGCCTTTTTTAAGAATATCTTTTTCTTCGGCATCCACAATCATTTTAAGACCCACTCTGTCCTTGACACTACCTGCAGGATTAAAATATTCAAGTTTGGCAAAAAGATTTGCTTTAAGTCCAAATTCACTTTCAATATTACATAATTCAAGTAATGGTGTTCTGCCAACTAACTCTGATACACTTTTATAAACATTCATTGTGATTACCTCCCTCACAATATGAATTTATTATATATTAATATGCAAAAAAATTCAAGAAAAAACAGCCTGTAAGGTTTTTCCTCACAGGCTGAATGTTTATTTTGTGTTTGTCTTATTTTGCTTTTTTCTTTGGCTTCATAACAAGCATACCGATTGCCATGATAACTGCAAATACGATAAGGTAGAAAAGAACCGGACATGAGAATTCGCCATTTTCTTTTGCTGCAAGGTAAGGCATATAACCGTGTGAATAGAAAGCAGCAAATACCATAAAAGCAGAACCGATAATTCCGAGTGCAGGAAGAACAAAGCGCTTCACTGCAGGAAGATTCTTTTCTTTTCTCATGAACTGAATGAACATCGGAATGTAAAGAGCATAGATTGTGATGATTGGAAGTTCTGATGAGTCAAAGCTGAACTTGCCGAACCAAGGAGTTGGTGCAAGGTTTCCGCCGTAGAAGTAAACAAGCCAAGCACCAACGATTACAAGACCGATGATACATGAGTTTGAAGGCATACCTGATGCAGGGTCAACCTGTTTCATAAGGTCAACCTTTGGTCCGAAGCCACGAACTGAAATTGAGTACATACCACGGATACAACCGATAAGAAGACCGTTAAGTGTACCAAGACAAGAAACTGCAACGAAGAGGTTAAGGATGTTACCGAGAACATTACCGAAAACAGTTGTGAAAGCAGTTGTTGTACCTGTTTCCATAAGTGTTGTAACAGGAGCACCACCGGCAATACCGATGTAGTAGAAGAGGTAGATTGCGATAATAATGATACCACCTAATACAAGAGCAATAGGAAGATTCTTTTTAGAATCCTTGATTTCTGAGTTGATTGATGTAGCAAGAATCCAGCCTTCATAAGCAAATGCAGTAGCAACAACAGCACCGAAAAGAACTGAATAGTTGCCTGTACCTGTTGCAAAGTTTGATGTAAGCATTGAAGTGCCGGCGTCAACAGGAGCACCTGTTATATCGTGTGAAATACCATAGATTGTGCCAACAACAGCCATTAAAAGAAGTGGAATAAGCTTAATGAATGTAGCACTAATCTGAAGCTTACCTGCAAGCTTTGATGAAAGTGTGTTAACAGCAAAAACGCAGATAAGAATAAATCCTGCAAGAAGGAATGTTTCAGAACCTGTTACAGGGTCACCTGCAAGCTGTAAATCAGGATTAACTGACACTAAGAAGGTAAGGAAATATCTTGCAGTAAGCCATGCAAGAACTGATGTCATTGCAGGAGTGTAAATTGTAGTAGCAAACCAACCCATAAAATAAGCATATTTGCTACCGATTGTTGCTTCAGCATAGTCAACAAGTCCGTTAACCTTTTCGTATTGCTGAGCCATAACACAGAAAGCGAGAACACAGAAAATCATAACTGCGCCACCGATAATCCATGCGATGATACCCATTGGCATATCACCATTTGTCTTTTGAAGAATTGCCTGAGCTTTAAAGAAAACACCTGAGCCTACAACGGTACCTACAACCATGCAGATAGCCATTAAAAGACCGTATTGTTTCTTGAGTCCTTTTTCCATAAATGAACCCATCCTTTCACTTTAATAAGTTAAAATAATTATATGATATAATTCTCGATTTGTAAAGACAAAAACGACAAAAATAATTGAAAAAAATTTGGTATTATTATATGATATAGGTATATTTTCAGGAAAGGACTGAGGTAAATGGCAGAACGTAAATATCTTTGCATAGATTTAAAGTCATTTTATGCCTCAGTAGAATGTATTGAAAGAGGACTTAATCCTTTAACAACAAATCTTGTTGTGGCAGATAAAAGCAGAACAGAAAAGACGATTTGTCTTGCTGTAACCCCATCACTTAAAGCGTGTGGTGTTTCGGGACGCGCAAGACTTTTTGAGGTTGTACAAAAAGTAAAGGAAATTAATAATCAGAGGCGAAGGAATGCACCTGAAAAAGAGTTCACAGGTTCATCATCCAATGCAGTTGAACTTGAAAATAATTTGTCATTAGAGCTTGATTATATCGTTGCCCCACCTCGTATGGCATATTATATGGAGTACAGCACATGTATATATAATGTATATCTTAAATATATAGCTCCGGAGGATATTCACGTTTATTCTATTGATGAGGTGTTTATTGATATAACTCATTATCTTGCAACGTATAAAAAGACAGCACATGATTTTGCAAGAATGCTTATTCAGGATGTTCTTAAAACAACAGGTATTACAGCTACTGCAGGAATAGGCACAAACATGTATCTTGCAAAAATTGCTATGGATATTGAGGCAAAGCATATTCCGGCTGATGAAGACGGTGTGAGAATCGCAGAGCTTGACGAGATGAGTTACCGTAAGCAACTGTGGTCACATAAACCACTTACGGATTTCTGGAGAGTAGGCAAAGGTACTGCAAATAAACTTGAAAGATATGGAATATACACAATGGGAGATATTGCCCGATATTCCATACTTGATGAAGATTTTTTATATAAATTATTCGGTGTCAATGCAGAGCTGCTTATTGATCATGCCTGGGGATGGGAGCCTTGCACAATAGCTGATATAAAATCATACAAACCATCAACCAACAGTTTAAGCTCAGGTCAGGTTTTACAGACACCGTATTATTTTGAAATGGCAAAGCTGGTAACAAGAGAGATGACAGAGCTTCTTGTCCTTGACCTTGTGGAAAAAGGACTTGTGACAAATCAGATTGTATTGACAGTTGGTTATGATATTGAAAATCTTACTAATGACACAATCAAAAGCACTTATAAAGGTGAAATTATTACTGACCATTACGGCAGACAAGTTCCCAAATATGCTCACGGAACAGGAAATCTTACAAGACAGACAGCATCGGCAAAATTAATCGTAGATGCAACTATGGAACTGTTCGATAAAATTGTGAACCCAAGCCTGTTGGTGAGAAGAATTACAATTGCTGCTTGTAAACTTGCAAGAGAATGTGATATAGAAGAAAAACAGCCTGAACAGCTTGATTTATTTACTGATTATGAAAAGCTTGAGAAAAAAAGACAACAGGAAGAAAAAATTCTTGAAAAAGAAAAACGGATGCAACAGGCTGTGCTGGATATAAAGAAAAAATTCGGGAAAAATGCAATTCTTAAGGGTATGAATCTTGAAGAGGGTGCAACAGCAAAGGACAGAAACAGTCAGATTGGTGGTCACAAGGCATAAAATGAATATAAAAATTGTTTTCGGATATGAATTGAAGAACGAAATTAAAGAACTGTTTACAGAATATACTGATTTCCTTGTTTCAGGGGATAGTGCGTTTAAAAAGTATCTTGAAATTCAAAAATATGACCATGAAGTAGAAAATTTAGAAGAAAAATACGGCTTACCAAAGGGCAGACTCTACGTTGCATACTTTGAAAATAAGGTTGCAGGGTGTATTGCATTAAGACCGCTCAACGACACACAATGCGAAATGAAACGACTTTATGTAAGACCTGAATTTCGTGGTAAGGGAATTGCAAAAATTCTTACAGAAAAGATTATCTCTGACGCCAAAGAAATAGGGTATAGCAGTATGTTGCTTGATACATTACCTTTTTTAACAACAGCAATAGAAATGTATAAGAAAATTGGTTTCTATGAAATTGACTGTTATAATGACAGCCCTTTGGATAATACGATTTATATGAAGCTCGATTTGTAAAGAAAATAAGATGGTTGCAAATTATAATTTGTCGGGGAGATTATAAGTGCAAAGCGCAAAATATTGGGTCTGCGACGCAGATTATAAATGTTAACCAATTGATATGGTTGTAGGGGCAGGTCTCCGTGCCTGCCCGATAGTTTATATGTTATTTGCGGTCGGGCACAGAGACCCGACCCTACAAGGTTTCTGGATTATATCAATCATCCCGATAAACTCCAGTTTAGCAAGGAGATAAAATATGGAAAAATATAACGATATAATAAATCTTCCTCATTACAGGTCGAAGAAAAGACCTCATATGTCAGCACATGACCGTGCAGCACAGTTTTCTCCTTTTGCGGCATTGACAGGTCATGATGAGGCGATTCAGGAAACAGCAAGACTAACAGATAAGAGAATAGAGTTGGACGAAACAACAAAAACAATGCTTAATGAAAAATTCAGTTTCATTATGGAGCACATATACGACCAACCGGAAATAACAGTAACATATTTTATTCCTGACACATTAAAAGATGGTGGAATGTATGTTGATTTTGTCGGTAAAGTGAAAAAATACGATTATCTTAACAGAGTTCTTTATTTTACTGATAATACAGAAATCAAGGTTGATGACATAATAGAAATAGAAAGCAAAATTTTTCCGCAAAGATATGAGGTGTAACAAAATGGCAGAGTTCAGATGGGCATATATAGGTAGCGGTGGTATAGCAAAAAGCACTGCAATGAATATTTATAAAGGTAACCATAAAATAGTGTCAGTATATAGCCGTACTTTTCAGAAAGCAAAGAAATTTGCAGATAAATATGGTGCAGTAGCTTATGATAACTTTGAAGCTGCAGTTAATCGTGATGATATTGACGGAGTATATATTGCAACACCACATACATCTCATGTTGAGTATGCAGTAAAGGCTATGAAAATGGGTAAGCCTGTACTTTGTGAAAAGCCTGTCGGTGTTTCAGTTAAAGATGTTGACATATTGATAAATTCTGCAAAAGAAAATGATGTATATTTCTGTGAAGCTATGTGGACTTGGTTTTCGCCTGTTGCTCTTAAGGTCAAAGAGTGGGTACAGAGTGGTGAAATAGGTGAGATTAAGGATGTTGTAATCAACTATGCTTTTCCGGGAATTAAAATGCCAAAGGATTCAAGAGTTCTGACACCTGAAACAGCAGGAGGTGCACTTCTTGATATTGGAATTTATCCAATTACATACTGTTACAATCTTTTTGGTGTACCAAAGGCAATAAAATGTAATGGAGAAATCAAGGACGGTATTGATATTGCTGAAACCGTAATTCTTGACTATGGCACTTTCAAATGTACACTTAATATGTCACTTTGTAAGCTTAAAGAGAATTGTAAAATTACAGGTACAAATGGTACTGTGAATTTACCTGTGTTTTTCCATATGGCATCAAAAGCAATTCTTAAAAAAGGTCTTAAAAGAAAGGTTTTCAGAGGAAAAACAGATTATCTTACTGAATTTAACTGTGTTGCAGAGGAAATAAGAAATGGTAAAAAAGAGTCTGCATATATTCCTTTTGAAGCAACAAGAGAGTGTATGAAAATTATGGATGAGTGTCGTCGACAGATGAATCTTGTGTATCCGTTTGAGAGGTAATGAATATGAAAAAAATAATTCCTGTGTTGTTCATATGTATTCTGGCTATGATTTTTACAGCCTGTGGAAATGATGAGATTAAAATTGATGGCTATGAATGGCAACTGCGTACTGCAGCAAACATAAATGATGAAGGTCTTGTGGTGGCTGTTGGTGAAAAGTCAGAAGCGTATCCTGATGCGAAAATAGTAGATGTTGTGCTTACTGCAGAAAATGGTGAGCTTATAATTGAAGATAAAACAAATAACGAAACATACAAGGGTGCATATGAAGAAATGTATGTTACAGAAAACTCAGATGACTACAAAATCATAATTGAGGGTAAGGAAGGATATGCTACTGTGGCCTATACAACCTATGAAGACGGCTCAAAAAAGTTGACTTTACCCATAACACTTGATGGATATGACCTATATTTTTATGTAAATAATCAAAAAAATTAGTATAACTTATTGCAAATGAAAAAATAAGTTAGTATAATTACTCTAAAGGGAAATTTTTATGGGAGAGATGAAAATGGAAAAAACATATGTGCCATTCTGGGACTGGAAAGAGAAATCAAAACAGATAGAATATACTGAAAGTACACCACTTCTCAATGCTGACGGTACTCTTAATGCTAAAGGTTGGGCAAGACATAATGTTTTTGAATATGACAGAAATCTTGTTAAAACAGGAGTTATGAGCCGTAAGGAATGGGATTTCTATCAGGTTTCTGATGGTAAATATATGGTCCAGCTTAGTTTTGCTAACATCAATATCGGTGGTTATGTAGGTGCAAAACTCATTGACCTTGTGAACGGAAAACAGATTATTGACTGTACAAAGTTCTTTTTAGGTGGAAACAAACATGTTCCACCTGCAAAAGGTGATGTGCCTAATCGTTACAGAGATAGTATAAGTGGTGCTGATTTCGATTTTGATACAAAAGAAACAGAAAGAACGCTTTGGTTCAGATGTGCTACAAAGGACAGAGGCGTTGTTGAGTGTAATTTCAAGATGGACATTATGCCGGGACACGAAAACATCACAACAGTTCTTCCTTTTGATGAGGACCCTACCAGATATTTCATGACAACAAAGCAGACAGGTATGCCTTGTGAAGGTACTATGAGAATCGGTAACGATACATATACATTCTCAAAGGATACTGCGTTTGCTCACCTTGACTGGGGACGAGTTAATACTATTCACGAAATGGTATGGTATTGGGGTATGGGTGCAACATATCTCACTGATGAAAAGGGTGATAAGCACATTTTCGGCTTTGAAATCACTTGGGCAATCGGTAATGAGAGTAACGCTACCGAAACATGTCTTTTCTACGATGGAAAAGCTCATAAGATTGGTGCAGTTGACGTTGAAACATTCCCTAAAGACGATAAGTACATGGAACCATGGAAATTTATTTCAGAAGATGGCAGATTTAATCTTGTAATGACACCTACTTTTGACTATCATACTGATATGGACCTTAAAATCGGCAGAATGCACGCTCATCAGGTTCATGGCCTCTGGAGTGGCGATGTTACTCTTGATGATGGTACAAAACTTGAAATTAAGGATATGTATGCTTTCTGTGAGTATGTAGAAAACAAATGGTAAATTTTATGCAGAGGAAATTGTAACAATCTCCTCTGCTTTTTATTGTTCACTATGCATAATTGTAAATAATTGTATGATATGGTATAATTGCCACAATAAATATTATGGGGAAAAGAGGAAGGGTAATGGCTAAACAACAATTAACTCCTGAAGAATATAAGGAAAAGATGGAAAAGAAAGCATTAAAGGCTGAAAGTTTTTCAAAAACTTTTGTTTCTGCACTTGCGGTTTTGCTTTCTGTTGTAATTGCTTTCAGTGTTGTCACAACAGCACAGACTTTTGCAGGACAAGTAAAAAAAGACAATGTAGTAACAGTAAATCCTGACGTACAACAGAATATGAATAATGATTCTGTAAACGTGGATGATTCAACACCTGTTATAGAAGACTCATCAGTTTCAGATATAGGTGGAGTTGACGCTCCTACAGATGTTGATGTTTCTGTTAATCCGTCAGATGAGACGCAGACACCTGATGAGGAGAAAAAACAGTATGGTGATTTTGCTACAACTGAAGAATTAGTTGCATATTTTAATACATGTGCAAATAAAGTAAAGACAGATGCAACAAAGGTTGTTAAAAACTTTGAAAAGAGAAATGTTGACGATTTGGTAGTTCCTAAAGCTCTTGAGTCAATGTCCGGTACATTTATAAATGAGGTTATGGCAGACGATACTGAACCAATTGTTTATGCAACAAAAGAAGAAATCCGTGAAAACTTTATTGTTCCCGGTCAGGATTATGTAAGTTGTCTTAAGGCTTCAGATGTAGTAAAAGCTGATTGTAAGGATAACGGAAGAGAATATGTGATTTATTTCAAACTGAAGGATGAGAAGAATCCAAAAGCGGGTTCAGGTGTTGGTTCAGTCTGCGACGTTATTGAAGCAGGTGAACTTGCAGAAAAGGCACCGTCATTCCTTGAAGAATTTTCAGCAACATATTATAATTGTGAGGTTACATCAACAATCGATAAAGCAACAGGCAGAATGACTCACGCCGTATATTCAACTCCATTGACTATGAGTGTTGTTGTGAACTTGCTTGGCACTCATAATGTTGGTGCAAGTATCACATTCATAAAAGATTATTCAATTACATATTAAACGGAATATCCTGACGATTAGTTCGTCGGGATATTTTCTTGCTGATAAGGGTAAAACAACACATTTTTACCTTGTGTGTATTGACAATAAATGGAACGAGTGATAAAATTAAGGTTACTGAAAAGTTTTGGTAAAATATATTTAAAAGGAGAAAAAAGTATATGAAAAAAGTTTTATCAATTGTTCTCGCACTTGTAATGATGCTTTCAGCTGTTTCAATGTTAGCTGTAGCAAAAGATGATTGCGACTGTACAATGGCTATCGGTGAAACAAGAACAGTTTCACTTCCTGGTGCAGTTTACGATGATTTTGTTATCGTAAAACTTGTTGCTGCAGGTAGCGGTAAGGTTGTAATTACTTCTAATGGTAAATCAAGTTTAACATGTAACCCTGTTCTTGAGGTTTACAAAAACAGCCTTAGTAGTGCTAATTTTTTAGGAAAAGCTGAAAACAATGGTGCTTATCACAATTTCAAATATGAATTAAACTGTGAAGCTGGTACAACATATTTCCTTGCAATGCACAATTCACTTAGTGCAACATCATGGGAAGTTTCTATCAAATGCTTACATGAAACATATGTAGATGGCTACTGTGTAACATGTCTCGGAGCATGTCCTCATGAAATAGCTGACAACATCGTTGGTTGCTGTCCATGTGGTGAAAATTTCAATGGTCTTGATATCGCGGTTGACGAAGAAGTTCAGCTCGCTTCAAGTTCAAATTATGCATGGTTCAGATTTACACCTGCTGAAACAGCACCATATATTTTAAAGTCAGAAAATCCTGATGATGAAGAAACATGGCTCAAAAAGGTTGCTGACCCTGCATTCATTATTGTTGATGAAACAGGTGAAATTGTTCTTGCTAATGATGCTAATGTAAGTGCTGATGATAAGAACTTCAACTTCCCATTCTTATTTGAAAAGGGCGAAAGATATTTCATCGGTGTTAAGGATAATGAAAGAAACGCGGATGACTGGTACTTCACACTTGCTAACGGCAAAAAACACACAATTGAAGTAGAAAAAGAAGTACAAAAAGAAGTATTGGATGCAGAAGGCAATCCTGTTTTAGATGCAGAAGGCAATCCAACTTATGAAACAGTAATTGAAACAGAATATGTTGAGCACGGACTCGCATATAATGCTCAGGTAAATCCTACTTGTCAGGCTGTTGGTCATACACCATCTATCGTTTGTGAAACATGTAAAGATGAAGCAGGTAATGCATTGGTAATCGCAGGTGGCGACGAAATCGCTAAGGTAGCATGTAAGGATGACAATGCTAATTACAAGTGTGATTGGTGTGGTGCAAAAGTGGGTGAAGAACCAGAACCTGAAGACCCAACTAAGGATTGTTCATGTAACTGTCATAAGGACGGTATCTCAAAGTTCTTCTTTGACTTTGCACTCTTCTTCCAGAAGATTTTCCGCCTTAACTCAGTTTGCAAATGCGGCGTTCGTCATTATTAATATTTGAGTAAAAACTCAGCCGAGTGTTCATATGAACACTCTGCTTTTCATTTGAAATTATTATATGGTAATAATTAAGTCTCGAGAATTTTTCGTTCCCGAGACTTTTTTATATGGTTTATTTTTTAGATTTCATTTTTATAATATCTCTGTAGCTGACTAATTCAACACCGTGAGCATTGAGATATTTTTCAGTTTCAGGGTCTTTCATAACCTGATATTCCCAAACTCTCTGTTCCCAAAGTGGTACAATAGATTTTAATTCGTCTGTTTCGAGTGCAGGATGAACATAAGTTTCTGTAATTCCTTCAGGAATATTGCACCAGATATCGAGAATCTTCTTTCTGTAGCTTTCATAAGAGTCTGTTGGCATAACATCCCAGTCAGGGAAAAGAAGATAATCAGGCATAATTACATTGTACTGTTTACCCCATTTTCTTGAAAGGAGTGTACAAGCATTCCAAAGGAAATATGGAGTTCCTCTTGGAGCAACACGCTTATCAGCAGATGTGAACATACGGAATGCATATCCATAATCTCCACAAACACGAAGTGTCAGCTTAAGAAGTGAAAATCTTCCTGTAAGATGTCCGTATAATGAACCCATATGATTGTCAACATGTGATGGCTTCATACCCCAGGCATGTGCTAAGTCAATCTGAGCTCTGATTTCTTTTTCGATTTCATCATATTTACCGTATTTGTCAGCATCTTCACCAGTGTGCCACATAAAACCTTCTTTGTCGTGAAGACTTGGTCCGTTTGTCAATGCTTTCCAACGATATGTTTCCCATTCTGCTGTTGTAGTAAGGTGAACACCGATAGCATACTGTGGATTTTCAATAGAAAAGTCAACAGCTTCCTTTGCAGCAGGACAAGGCATCATAATTGTAGATGATTTAAGTCTGCCTGATTTAAAGAGGTCGAAAATCGCTTCATTGGCACTATGACACATACCAAAGTCGTCAGCGTTAACCAAAAGATATTTTCCCATAATATCACACCTTTGTAATTATTTTATAAGTAAAATAATACCATATATATTCTTTTTTTTCAACAGCAAATATAGAGAAAAATGGTGTTAATATTGAGTGAAACAAACAATCGTTAAAGATTGACATAAAAACAGAACTCTCATTATCTGAGAGTCCCTTTTCATAATATGAAAAACAATTTATCTGCAAATTTTTAATGCAGCCTTCATCTTGTCAGCAGATTTGAAACGTTTTGAAATCTGCGTTGAGGTTGCCTGTTCAATGACCTTGCGGATTCTGCCCTTAGGCAAGTCTACGGAAGGGTGTGAGCCTGTCAGCATAATATTAAGCAATACACCAAGACTATATATATCCGTAGTATTGTTTGATTGGGAAATTCCAAATTGTTCGGGAGCAGCAAAACCGGGAGTGCCAAGAGCCTGAGTATCGGTTTCCTGTTCATTGATAAACCTTGCTATTGAAAGGTCAATAAGCACCGCCGTACCATCATTCTTGATAATTATATTTGATGGCTTGATGTCACGGTGAATAATCCCGATTGAATGTAAGAAAGAAAGTGCATCGCAGATGTTGGAAACATATTTACAAGCAGTTTTCTTATCAAGCAGATTATTTGATAATATATCTGCCAATCTTTTGCCTTCTACATATTCTTCAAGCACTGTAATACCGGTATCATCTGTGCAAACCTCATAAATCATAGGCAAATTAGGGTGCTTTTTATCTTTTAACATTCTGAAAATGTCGTCATTTGGATTTGTTGAAAAACGTTTTATTATATATTTTTCAGATTCCTTATGCTGATAAAGATATATTGATGAATGTTCAGTTTCTTTAAAAGTGATTTTCTTGGAATAGAGCTTTAAGATTGAATTTTCTATGTAGTCCAGAAGCTCATTGTTTGTAGAATTTATTTCAACTCATCCTCTCCATGTTCAGCAAGTGTCTTGTTGCATTTTAAAATCGTCATTTTTTGTTCAATTGCGTATATCAGGATGCTGTCACGACGATTTTTTGGATGAAGTGCAGAACGACCTGAAATCTTCAATGCTTGTTGACATTCATCTACTGTCATTTTCATAGCAAGTGCAAGACGGACCACCTTGTCCTTTGTTGGTGATTTTCTGCCGTTGATTACTTCGTAAAAGTAGCAATAGCTGAAATCGGATTTATTTATAATATTTGATTTTGAGTAGTTTTTGTTTTTAATCATTGTTTCCCAGAATGCTTTTATATCTTCGTTGACAAAAGTGTCTTGATGAGCTGAAAGATAATCGGGTAATGAGCAACTGTTTCTCTTTAATTCTCTTAAAAGCTCTGTTGTAGTTTTTGCCATTCTTTTCACCTCGGAATTATCAATAATAAGTATAAGTGTATGCTGATTTACTTGTGTTTATTGTGTTTGTGTATTTGTCGTTCAGCATAAACGTAGTCAGTGAAGTCGGTTTTCCCACCCCTGTTGCAAGGGAACTGTCAATTCGTACGCCACGGCAGAATTTAACGGTTTTAAGGTATGGATTTCCACAAAAACTGTATCCGTCTATTGATAGGTTGTATTCATCGTTAAACGTGAAGCTTGAATCTGTTTTTCCGGGAGGATAGAAGAACGATTTGTATGAAATACCGTTTACAGATGAAGAATCTGTGTAAAGCACACCATTTTCAGCAAAAAGCTTTGGATTGCCTGAATCGACTGTGAATGAAGTAAGGTTGCTGCAACCGATAAAGTTTGCTGTCACATAAAGTGTTGAGGCAGAAAAATGAACTGAAGTAATGTGCTTGTTATTTTGAAATGCAAATTTGTTTATCTGACTGACTCTTGACGGAATAGTATATGTTGAATTAGTTTTTGCAGGTGGATAATATACTAAATGAGAGTCAACTGAACTTGTATTCTGTCTTGAGAAAACAACACCGTCAACAGAATACATATTGAGCATTGATGAAGAATAGTCAGGATTTACTTTTTCTGTAAAGTAAATGCTGCTCAAATTCGGACAGTTTGTAATCATATCATAAAATGTATCATTACCTACGTTTTTCGAATCATCAGTCATACGATAATATGTTTCGTACGGGAATGTGATTGAGGTAAGATTAGGAAGATTATTAAAAACAGTTCTGCCTTTCGGAAGATAGAATCTGTCAGTGCCTGATGTTGTACCTTCAAATATAATCTTTTTAATATTACTGTTATTTGAGAACACGTTTTCACCTAAAAAAGCAACATGCTTACCGTCAATATATGAGGGAACAGTAACGATGGAGTTGTTACCTATATATTTCGTAACTTTTATTTCACCATTGGCTTCAATATATTGAAAATCTGCAGCATTTGACTGTGCAGGTGCAGACACAGATGTTTCAGGTTTAGTTGCAGTTTGGTTTGTGTTTTTAGTAGTCTGGTTTTCAATTGTGTTTACTGTTATATCGGATGTTGTATCATTTTTGTTATCTGTTGTATTTTCAATGGGTGCGGTAGTACCTTCATTTTCGGTTGATGGCTTTTCAAAAGCATCTGTTTTATCTTGTTGTTCAGTTTCTGATTCATCTGTTTTTTCGTCTTTGTTAAGAAGAATTTCGAGAAAGCTTTTTTTAGTTGTGGCTTCAGTAATTTCAGTTACCTTGTAAAGCTCTTCACCTGCATTGTTTGTGGCAATTTCACCGTTTGCTTCAGTAATCGGCACAATGATTGTTTCAGTTGGAGTTGTTGTGCTCTCAGTATCCTGAGGTCCTTGCTTTTTAATTGATTGAATGGCAGAGAAACAAGATACCAACAAAATTGCACAAGCAATAAAAACAGCAATAATAATCGAAATCTTCTGTGAACTGAATATGGGTTTTCTATTTTTTGTTTTATCGTCTGGAACAGTTATTTCTTGTCTTTTATTCAGAATTGAAGAACAGTTAAGACAAAAAACAGCTTCCTCAGGAAGCTCTGCTCCGCAAAACGGACACTTGTTCAATAGATACACCCCATATGCCAAAATAATATATACTAATAGGATACAAAATTTTACAATATTTTGCAAGTTGTATTCGACAAAAACCTGTATGCTTTAAGCAAACAGGTTTGTTTGATTTTTTGTTGATACAATGCAAATGTTTGTTTATAATGATTAAAAGGTGAAATAAATATTACAATAACATACAGAAAATATGATAGTATAGTATCAGAAGGAAATGTTGACAAATCAGAAACAAAGTTCTATCATTTTGATATACAGTTTTTTGAGATTGTGGAGGGGATTTTATGCAGATGATAAAAACAGTATGGCCCGAATGGAACATAGAAAAAGAAATCGGACAAGGTTCATATGGTACAGTATATAAGTGCGTAAATGAAGCGAAGGAATATTGTGCAATAAAGGTTATCTCAATCCCTCAGAGTGAGCACGAAATGAGCGAAGTAATCTCAGAAAAAATGAGCGTAGAACAATCAAGAGAGTACTATAAGGATATTGCAGATGACCTTATTAAAGAAATTGATATTTTAAAGGCGTTAAAGGGTACAAAGAATATTGTCGAAATATATGATGCTCAGATAATAGAAAAAGAAGACGGTATCGGCTGGAATATTCTGATAAGAATGGAATTGTTAACAGATTTCAATACATATATCAGTGATAAGCAGTTAACTGAAAAAGATGTAATCAAGTTGGGTGCAGACCTTGGAAACGCACTGTCAGTGTGCCATAAGGCAAAGATTATTCACAGAGATATCAAGCCTGAAAACATTCTTGTGGATGACGAAGGTAACTTTAAATTAGGTGACTTCGGTGTTGCAAAGCAGATGGAAAAAACACAGGGCTCAATGTCAGTAAAGGGAACATATAACTATATGTCACCGGAAGTGTTTGCAGGTAAGAAATGTGACGGCAGAGCCGACCTTTATTCACTTGCGTTGGTAATGTATAAATTGCTTAATAATAACAGATTACCGTTTATCGATCCGAATAAGCAGTTGGTAAGATACAGCGAAAGACAGGCAGCATTTGAAAAGAGAATAAACGGAGAAGAATTACCACCAGTTCAGGGCGTGAGCAATGAATTGAATGCGGTGATTTTAAAAGCATGTGCATTTAAGCCAAATGACCGTCAAAAGGACATTGATGAGTTCAATAAAGAACTCGGATTCTTGGTAGAAGGTAAAAGAATCACCAATAAAAAGAGTTCGAAAAAAATATTAGGTATGATGGTGAGTGTGGCTTGTATAGCTTTAATTACCTCTCTTGTTTATTATTTTACAGGGTTTGGAATGGATGTAGTTCCTACAACAGAGACCTCTGGCATGTGTGGTCGAAGAGTTGGTTGGGAATACAATGTGGAAACCGGCGAATTGCTCTTGACAGGCAAGGGAAAGATGAGCGGAAGTGAAGCGACAGACTATGGTTGGGATAAGTATCGTGGGGAAATAGAAAAGATTACAATTTCTGATGGTATAACAGAAATCGGAGATTATGCTTTTGCTAATTGCGACATTATGATAAGTGCATCTATTCCTGATAGTGTAAAATCAATTAATACTGCTGCATTCTTGATGTGTGAGAGTGCAGAGGAGATTGTGATTCCTGAAAGTGTAACAGCAATAGGTGACTATGCATTTTCGGAATGTTATGAATTGACAAACCTAACTATTCCAGACGGGATTAAGAGTATAGGTGAAAGTGCATTTTATATGTGTGAGAGTGTAGAGGAGATTGTGATTCCCAAAAGCATAAATAAAGTTCCTGTTTCAGCTTTTGGCTGTTGTGAAAATCTCATAAGCGTAACAATTCCTGATAGTATTAAGATAATTGATGAGTTTGCATTTGAGGGTTGTTTAAGCCTGAAGGAAATAACAATTCCTGAAAGTGTAACAACAATTGGATATGGTGCATTTATTGGATGTGAAGGTCTTCGTAGTATTAAGATACCACAAAGTGTAGAGTTTATTGACGAAGATGCTTTTGGAGGTTGTTCTGTTCTTGAAAGCATTATCGTCGATTCTCAAAACAAATATTATATGAATGATGAAGATGGCGTATTATACTCAAAAGATAAAAGTACGTTAGTTAGCTATCCTATAGGTAATAAGAGAAATAGTTACGCTCTGCTTCCGGAAACTGAGATAATAGCTTTTTCTGCATTTGATGGTGCAGGATATATTGAAGAATTAATTTTACCATATGGTTTGCGAGAAATAGGCGAGTATGCGTTTTATCTGTGTGTTAATATGACAAGTTGTAACATTCCTGATAGCGTTGAAATGATTGGTGATTTTGCATTTAATGAGTGTGTAGGTATTCAAAGCGTTGAGATTCCAGAAAATGTGGTCTCAATTGGTAGTTGTGCTTTTAGAGGTTGTACCGGATTGCTCGATGTTAATTTGTCATCAAAGCTAAAAAGGATTAGTAGCAATATGTTCACGGGGTGTGTAAATCTTCAAACAGTTACTATTGGAAGTGGTACAACTGTTATCGAGGAAGGTGCATTTGAAGAATGTTCAAGCCTTAGTCAGGTTTATTACGAAGGAACACAGGGACAATGGGATAAAATTTCTATTGCTGACATAAATGAATGCCTTACTCAAAGTGAAATCATCTACAACGCATAAATACAAAGTAAAACGAGGTTTACAGAGTTCAAATCTATATGTGATATCATTATGATAGAGTAGTAATACTCAATATACGATTTGATTGGAAGAGATACTATGAATATAAAATATTACGCAATAAGTGATTGCGGAAAGGTGCGAAAGGATAATCAGGACAAGGTACTTTTGCCCGACAGTAATTTACAACAGAACAGTGCAGGGTGTCAGACAACTGACACTCGTGTTACGCTTGCTGTTTTTGATGGTATGGGTGGCGAGTCATACGGTGAAATGGCTGCTTTTATTGCTCAGAAGGTAAGTGAAGCTGTATTTGAAAAATATCCTGAATGCAACCTTAAAAAGCTTGTTATGGAAATCAATACTCAGATATGTAAGTATATGAGTGAAAATGAAATTAAAAGTATGGGCACAACAGCTGTTATTCTGCGAATCAAAGAGGATTCTGTTGAAATCTGTAATGTGGGTGACAGCAGAGCCTATAAAATTGCCGATAATCAGATAGAACAGCTCAGTAGGGACCATGCAATGGAAATAGGCTCAAAAAGAGTTCTGACACAAAATCTTGGTATTCCGGAAAGTGAAATGGTTATAGAGCCTTATTATGTTCGCGGAAAACCAGAGGATAATGATGTTTTCCTTCTGTGTAGTGACGGTCTTACAGATATGGTTGATGACGAGCAGATATTGAATATTGTCAATAGCTGCGAATTCGAACAGGCAGGGGAAATGCTTTTAAATGAAGCAATGAAAAATGGTGGTAAAGACAATACTACAATTGTTTTGTGTAAAGTTTGTTAAGATGGAGAAAAATTATGAATTATAACATTTCAAATCTTGATTTCACAATTAAATCGGAAGACGATTTCTATGAAACTGTTGATACGGGCTCTTTCAGAGATGAGGATGCAGAGCTTATTTATGAGCATTTACATAACAAAATGAAGATAATTCCATTCTGTGACTATCTTAAAAGATATATCCTGAAAAAATTGGAATTTGACGGAGATATTGACGATATTGACATAAAGGAATATCAGGAAATTATCATAAGCTCATTTAGTGAGAATAATGCGCCTAAATCCTTTGAGCCTACAACCTCAAAGCTCAGTGCTTTATCAAAAAACTGGCTGACACGTTCAGCGGTAAAAAGACAAACAATATTCCTTCTGGGCTTTGGACTCAATATGAGCGTGAAGGATGTTTCAGAGTTTTTAACTCATGCTCAGGGTGAAAGAGATTTTAACTTTAAAAATCCATTTGAGATTATATGCTGGTACTGTTTTAAAAACGGGTATAAATTTCCTAAATTTGAGCAGTTGTTAGAGGCATATAATGAACTTCCATATACTGAAAATGCAGTTGTTTATGATGCTACAATTGGTATCAGAGACTTGTTTTATGGTGTGAATTCAGAGGACGCATTGATGAAAATGCTTTCAACACTTAAATATGAAAACCAAGGAAAATTGTTCAGTGTAAGTGCAAAAAAAGCCTTTGATAAGTTGTATAATCAGGTGCGAAGCATAATTGCCGATGAATATACTAATGATGAGCGTGAAAAAGCAAATAAGAGAGCAAAAAAATACATGGAAAGCCTTGGCGAAACATTGGCATTTTCATATGAAGCAAAAAAAGAAAAGTATAATCAGATAAAAGCAGATTTTAAGGTGTATATTGAAGAAGATATAACCGAAGCAGATGTGGAAAAATACCTTTGCTGCGGAATACCTTTTGACGGTAAAGGAAACTTGCTGAAATTTTCAAAATCCACACTGTCAGGACATTTAAGCAATAAGAGAATGAGCCGACAGCATATTCATGAGATAATGACAGAAAAAACAGAGGTTGACCGTTTTGACCTTATTACGCTTTGCTTTTTTGTACATGCTATGAATCAGGATACTGAAAATAGTAAAACAAGATATATTGAGTTTGTTGATGATATTAACGGAATACTTGAAAACTGCTATATGGGAGAGCTTTATCTGGCTAATCCATATGAGTGCTTTTTACTGATGTGCACATTATCTGAATGGCCCATGGGTGCATATTCCGATGTGTTTGAAATGTCATACGAAGAATAGTCTGATACCCCGATACCGAACTTAATGGTGTCGGGGTATTTTTATGCGTAAAACAGGGATTACAGACTCGTCAATGTGATAGGCTATAATGAAATCACAACAAAGGAACACCTGAAAAAAAGAGCAGGTAAAACGAAGATTACAAAGCAATTAAATCAGGGTGTTATAATTAAATTGTAAAAAACAAGAAAGACCTTAAAGAAAAAACAAAAGAGGAGGGAACAGGAAAAATATAAAACATATAAAAACAATGCTTGTGAAGCAGAGCATAAAACAGCTTCAGAAAATCACTTAATAAATAAAAAACGAAAATTAAAAGGAGAATTTACTATGAAAAAAATCACAAAAGTTTTAACAGTTGCATTAGCAGTTCTTATGATTATGATGACAAGCGTTACAGCGTTTGCAGACCACGCATTTATGAGCTTGGAAGAGACATTGACTATTAACCAGTACGGTGGAGATTTAACAACATATATGTTTGAAGCACCTAAAGAGGGCTGGTACGTATTATCAACATATACATCTGATGAATATACAGACCCTTATGTTTATATCCGTGATAGTGATGGCTATGAACTTGCATCATGTGATGATTCAGTATTCGGTTCATATAATAGTGAAGCTTGGTTCTATGCAGAAAAAGGTGAAAATTATTACATTACCTTCTCAAATTACAATGATGAACGCGTTACTTTCACAGCTTGGCTTGAAGCAGAAAATGAAAACAGCCATATTTACTGTATTGATAACTATGAATATACTGATGGATATTGCGATTTCTGTGGTTGCGAAATTTATGTGTATGACGAATTACCATTAGACGATTATGCAATTTTCTATCAGGATGCTTGCGAAGAGGAAGCATTTGAATTCACAGCAGATGAAGACGGTTGGTACGTGTTATCAACATTTACATATGATGAAGAAACAGACCCATATATTTACGTTGTAGATTCTTATGGCGACATAGTTGGAAGCTGTGATGACTCAGCATACGGTTCACTTAACGGTGAAGCTTGGTTCTATGCAAATGAAGGTGAAACATACACTATCTGTGTTGGTAATTATAACGACTATTATGGCGTAAACTTTGAAGTTTATTTTGAAAAAGAAGGCGATTACAGCCATATGTACTGTGTAGATTTCAACGATGGCGATGGATACTGCGATTGGTGCGGTTATGAGATTTGCGGCCACAGATGCCATGACAACGGTTTCTTCTGGAGAATTGCAAACTTCTTCAACAGAGTTTTCAGAATTAACGAACGTTGTGAATGTGGTGTTTATCACTGGTAATTTACAAAAGTAAATCATCAGTTATAATAATATAAACCCATATACAAAATGATGCAGAGAAGGTGCAAACCTTCTCTGCATTTTTGCGTTAATTCTGTTCTTTGAAAATATATATAACTCTTAAAACGGTAAAGGCTATTATCCCAACGGTCAGTGCCATTTCAAGAAATTTTAACATTTTAAGTGTAGTTCCAAGTCGTGAAATTACACTTATATCGTGACTCATATTCATTATATTATTCTCCATTTGTTAAAAGAACTCCGTGTGCAATTCCGGGAACACTTTCACCTTGCAAGGATGATGTTGTAGATAACAATGCACCGGTGCCGACAAATAAAACCCGTTTTAAACTGCCGTCTGTAAGTTTTTTCATAATAACCGAGTTCACAACAGCAGCACTGCATCCGCAACCTGAACCTCCGGCGTGCATGTCCTGTTCTTCTAAATCATAAAGCATCAGACCGCAATCATTGTGAACAGATGATATATCAATGTTAAAGTCCTTAATCAGTAAATCAATCAACAATTCACTGCCAACCTTACCCAAATCACCTGTAAGAATCAAATCGTAATCGCCGGGCTTACTGTTAGTATCACTCAAAAAACTTTGTATGGTCTCTGCCGCCGCCGGGGCTGATGTCAAGGGTGGACCATAAAATTTGATTCGATAGCATAAAAATCATTATTTAGCTTTTATTTAATTTGTTTTGTCTTTGGGTAGATACCCACCTTTAATGCGATAGCATTTTGGATGAAGAAATATTATGAAAGATACTTCTACATCCAACTCATAATGACAAAATTAAAAAAACAAGTGTTTTAAATATCGTCATTTGAGGGTAAGGGGTTATAGGGGAATGGGTCCCCTGAAAACGGCAAGGATATGGTGAAAGCATACCATAGCCAATGCTTGTTACCGGAAAATATGATATGTAAACAGGCTGTGATGTGTGTAATAATGAACTAACTTTTGCGAAAATTAACACAAGACCCCGCGCCGCTGCAGATACCCGTTTGCGCACAGAGATGTCAGGTGCCCCAGGGGTTTGGTTAAAAGTTTCTCACGCTCATCATGAGATTCTTTTTTATATATTTAAAACACGTAAAAGTGTCTTGTTTTCTATTTAATTAAAAATGAGTTTAAATTCATACAACGTTTTATATGAATAGACTTTTTAAGTTTTATAGATAGATTATTTGTGAGTCGTGACTGAGTCTTGATAACAATGTTTCAATCACATGTCTATCTGCTCTCATTTCATACCACATAGGTAAGTCTCTGTTTGATATTAAAATGAGACTGCGTTCTTCATTGAGACGCATTATTGTTTTGTAGAAGATAAATAATTCTTCCTCTGTTGGTGTTGTGTAAAACAATTCATCTATTACAACAACATCACTTTCAATAAGATATCTCCAAGGGTGCTTTTTCTTATCTGCACATTTGATTAATTCTTCAAATGTTACATAAACAGCCATTGCACCTTGTTCAATTGCTTGGAGTGAAATGTCTACTGCTAGGCTTGTTTTCCCTTTGCAGCATTTACCGATTATAAAAAGATTTTGATGCTCGGTTTTGAAATCGAAACTCTTGATTCTATCAAGTTGCCACCTAAGACCTGATGATAAGTCACTATCGTCAAAATGTCTGTCGGGTAGGCGACTTCTTTTTGTGTGACGACTTACTTTTTCTTTATGGCGCATCATAAGTTCATCTTGCAAAACGGTGTAAAGATAATCAAGATTTGAAATGCGTTCGTTTGTAAGGTCCACTTTGCCATTTGCAATATGAGTGAGATTTAATTCTCTTGCAAGATTCAATACATCAGAAAGATTCATCGTTAAATGCCTCCTGTATTTCTCGGCTTCGTTTTATATGTCTTGTCATTCCACTTCGAGAACCCTCCATAAAAGAATCTTTACCGTATTTGTATAGCAAGAAAGACGATAATTCAAAAGTGGTGCATTCATTACTGTCTAAACAGAATTTAAATGCTTGATTCATTTGACTTTCTGTGTAATACGAAGAAATCTTTTTAAGTAGCTTGAGTTGTTGAATTGTGTACCTTGGACTTTTGATCTTTAACAACTGAATGAACTCAAGTGCTAGAGGATTGTCTTTGTAAAATCGAGTGAGTTCACTCTCGATAGCATGTTTTTGAAGTCGCTTTTTAGGTAGTTTAATTGTATTACCTACATCAAGACATAATTTGTGCTTACAAACCATTTCATTAGTGAGTGCAAGATAGAAAATTAAGGTATCCTCTTGTATTTCAACACGTATTCTATCTCCATCCTTAACAAGTTCGTGAGGCATTTCATAACGATTATCACGGTATACAATAACCCCTTTCATAACTGTTAATACCTGTGGTTGTGGCTTGTCCTCAAAGTGTACTTTTATAAGCGCTATGTTATCTGCAGGAAATAACTCTCTTGGTGTCCTTTTTGTATAATGGTTAACGATGTTATTTCCTGTTCTATCAAGCCAATTTAAGCAATCACAGTTGAGTCGGTCAATGCCGTAATAGGTTCGTCCGTCAAGAAAGCCTCGTTTGACTACTTTAACCGTATTTTCAACTTTACCTTTGGTTTGAGGGTTATATCCCTTACAAAGGAAAACTGAAAAACCAGCTTCTTTAATAAATGAGTCAAACTCCTTCACAAAAATGATATTGCCATAGTTTTCACTTATTACAAACACTCTTGCTTGGTCATAGACAATTACTTGTGGTCGTCCTCCAAAGTATTTGAAAGCATACTTATGGGCTTCAATGGCAGTTTTTGTTGTGAACGGGTCTGGTGAGAAGTAAACATATTTCATTCTGCTATATGAAAGTATCATACAAAAGAAATATACCCTGGTTTCTTTGCCATACATATTTCGCATCTTGAACTCACCAAAATCAACCTGTGCCTCATATCCTGGTGGTTGTTCCTCACGTATGGCTCTAATAGTCTTTGCTGAACCGATTCCAGTTTGAGCACGAAGATTTTTCATATACCGTAGAAATGTTGATTTCTTTGCCTCAAAGTCAGGGAAATCTTCTTGAAGTCGTGACATCACATTTGTGTTACTAATCTGTGGACATTTCTTAATCAGTTCAATAATGTACTGACGATAGTTGTCAAAGGAGTAGAGTTGCTTGTTTAAGTATTCTTCAAGGTCATCCTCACTTCGATTCCACCAACTACGGACATTCCATTCAGTAATGTTTAAGCATTTAGATGTTTGTATAATACTTACACCGTTTGCTTTGTATTCTTGAATCTGCTGATATTCTTCTAGCGTAATCATAAATACCTCCTATTAAATTTTATTAGCCGATTTCCAACCCTCCTTTCATCAGCTAAGGTAATTATATATCTAATCATTGTGTGAACGCAAGAAAAAACACCTGCCAAATGAATGACAGGTGAAAGCACCTATTAGGTGTTTTAGTTGTGAAGCTGTTTTCTGAATTTAATTTCAAATACAATATTTCCTACAGTAAAGAATACTGCACCGATGAAAATGATGAATAGTAGCATGAGCAGGATAAACTCTTTGACTATCAAGATATGCAGAACAAACTCCATATAAAGACATATTGCTCCATAAAGATAGGTGATGGCTGTAAAAAGCATAGCAATGTAAAAACCGTATTTTATCATAATGTAACACGGCGCATCTCGAAGGTAACATTCATATTCAAAAATGCTTTTTAACCTTTTCTTTTCCTTTTTGCTCATACAATCACCTCAAAACTCTTTTACTATTATAATCGTATATTGAGATTGCTTTGTGACAACTGATAACTTAATTGTTTGTTTAATGGTTATGTATAATACTACTTTTGATATAGTTAAGATTTCAGATTTGTAATCATTATTAAAGTCAAGAAAAACACCTGCCAGGTGAATGACAGGTGAAACAATTAGTATATAATATTTGGTGTTAAATATTATTAGATTTTGATTAAAAAATGAAATAAGTTATTTGTTTTTTGATTCATCCTGACCTTTAAAAATAATTGAAAAATCCTTTATTGATATTTGAGTAAGATATGGAATGAGTATTGATATTATAGCTGTTCCTAAAACAATTAGCCTTAAATTGGTAAGTTCATATGTACCAAATTTATCAAGCATTAATAAAATAATGGCCAATAAAGGAACAATAACGGAAAAAGCTATTTTGCCAAATCTTTGAAGTTTATTTTTATCAATTATTTTATTATGTATATTTCTATAGTAATCGTTGTTTTGTAATACAACAAATCTTATAGGTTCATGTAGTACTAATTTAGGATCTAGTGTGTTGCTGAGAGTTTGGCAAAATATAGAACGTAAATTGTAAAATTGCAAAGCACCTGATTGTTTTATTACAATATAATAAGGGTATGATAGTAATATATTAGAACACCTATTTAGTCGCTTTGCTTCATTAAATAACTTATCTGTTAGAAAATCATTTTCATTATTATAGGTTCTAAAAAAAGCAAGGGGTTGCATAGTTTTAGGATTGATTATTGTTAGGTCAGGTGTCATTGCTTCTGCAGATGATGCAAAATATTTTGAAACTGGACAATACAAATCAAAACAATCGATTGGAAATCCGTTTTTTTCTAAAAAACACATTAATTCAATTAGTGTTTGTTCAGAATATATCTCATTCTTGTATACTTTTTTATTGTTTGCGTTTAATTCGATTATTATTTCAAATATACTATTAATTACATCCGTGTAATCAAACAAAAAAGAACCCTCCATTAGAATTTTGTTGATTAGTTTAATAACTTTTTTAAATTTGGCTTGTTTTTTTATTTTAAGGCCTCCTGTTAAAGCTTATTTTGCTTAAAAGTATTGTGAATATCAAACACATTTAAAGGTACAGTTTTGTTTGATGATTATTAGAAAAAATATTTTGTAATTAGTGAAAAAGATATAGTGATACATTCGAATATCCAATAATGTTTATATAGCAATTATATAAGTAATTTTTATAATAATAGCTGTTTATAATCATCACGTATATGGTGATTATGTTCAATTAATGTTTGATAAATGATATTGCCATATTTAGTTTTAATGTTTTTTCTTTCCTTAAGAATTGACTTGATACGGTCATCATTTAAAGAAATATCTGTTTCTGACAAAAGAATAAACATTTTGTAAATTAAATGAATTTTATCAATATCTTTTGCAATCTGGATATTAATATTTTTATCATTTTCATACCAAAGATTCCATAAATGAAATTGTTCTGTTAGATCTGAAATCCCATTATGTAGTCCACTCAAGAAGAGTTTTTCATTATATAAATTTTCTTCTTCTTTTTTTTGATTAATGTTGATGTAATATGGTGGATAATCTTTAACTTTACTTTCTCCAAGGTCATGAATTAATAGCATGTTTAAAATATCTTGTTTATTATACTCATTCTCGCTTGGAATTGTTTTTGGAAGATATAATAAGCCAATTAGATAACATTCATAGATATGTTCCACAACATTTTCATAATTTTTTTTATGAGAAACATTATCATACATATCATCATTAATTAATCTTAAATTATCTTTAATTTTCCAGCCTATTTTTTCAACTTTTGAAATTTGTGCACAATCATAGAAAATTTCACTAGGACAAAAAGTTGTTTCTGTAATATCTTTATCTTCGTTTATTGTAGAAAGTGCAATATTAAATTCATTATGTTTAGTTTTTAAATATGAAGAAAAAATACTGTCTTTATGGCTCTCTTTTAAATATTTCTCTATTATTGAGATTGCAAATTTTAGCGCATTTGCAGATTGAATTGCATACTTTTCATTGTAAAAAAAGGATTTAACATATTCAAATTGGTTGCTTCTATTGTTTCTAGAACATGCATTAATATTATCTAGTCTTTGTTGAAGCAAATCACAAAGTGTAAATATTTCTAATTTTAAAAGGTTATATGGTGTGGAGTTTTCTTTCCATATCCGTAGTTTGGTTGCAATAACATGAAAAACATTGTAAAAATCAAAACCTTCATACAGGGTATCAATATAATTGAAATTTATTTCATTTATCTTTCTATCTCCATAATATAACAAATAAAACTCTCTGTTGACATATCGTATGCTTTCGTTTTGCAATAATTGCATTATGTAGTGATCTAGATGTTCTTCGGAAGAGGACAATCCAGTAATTCTACTGATGATAATAGAGCGTTGGGCAACTTTTAAGAAAAATTCATCTTCTGTATCAGAACTCTTATAATTTTGTAATAGGTTTTCTTGATTATACAAGATTGAAGATAACTCTCGGTCTTGAAGTTTCATCCTTCCTATAAAATAAGTGAGCATTGCTCTACCTTTGCAATCAAGAACATTGTAGAATTTATTATTAAATGATTTTAATTCTGATAATAAATTATCTTTAATTATAATGCCTCTGACAAAATTAGAAATCTCATAACTAAAACATTCGTTTAAAATTGGAGAAATATTAGGCTTTTTTGAAGAATTTGCCGTTTTTAATGCATTAACATAATAGCGAGCAATTAAATACATTGCTAAGTTTTTTTGTTTTTTTAGTATTTCAAATACTTGATAATTGATGTTGCATTTATCGTTATTTATCTGCTCAAAAGTCTTTTGTTCATAGTATAACTTATAACACGCAGTACAAGCTGATGCAATGTAAGAATTATCAATTAGTTTAATTGCCAATTTGTTATATAATTCAGTAATACAACAATTTGAATTGTCAATACTTGTAAAGTATTCTTTGAAATTTAATAAAGTGTTTAGATCAATACGATTTAAATTTAGTTTTTTGATATTGTTAAATATTATTTCTTCTTTAACATTTGAATATAGATTTGAAAAAGCGAATATAAAATTTATATAATTAGAATTAGAATAAGTATTGTTTATGATAATGGAGTTAAAATATAAAACATATTCAGCATCTACAGTTCGATTCATTTCTGTTTCATGCAGGCCCAAATCTTCATCTGTATCAAAACATATTACAAACTTATTTTTGTGTTTAGTATATGTTTGGTTTTGTGTTATTTTTGTTTGAATATAATCTTCGATACTAGTTTTATAGAATTTGTATTTATTAAGTCCATCAAAAATGAAACATATGGGTTTGTAGTGTTTTTTTGACAGCACACTACTATCCCTAAAAATACTATCAATAGTACTTTTAATATTGCTCCAATTATTGTCTTGTTCTAATAAGACAGCATCTAAGTTGAAATAAACAGGTATATAATCAAATTCATCTTTGACACTTGAGTGTAATAGATGTAGGTATAATAGTGTTAAGAATAGACTTTTACCTAATTTAGGCATCCCTCGGAGCATCAAAGGATATTGTTTTATAGAATCATTTATTAATTGTTGTGTCTGTTCTATTATGTTTTCTGACATAGTAACATTTTCGCCAGAGTTACCATATTTTGTTTTCTTTAATGTTGTATATGAACGAAACAATTTGTTAAATAAAATCATTTGTTGATTATATATCTCTTGATTATTAGTAATCATTTTAGCTATATCTAATTTTTCGTTATATAAAACCTCTATACATGACTGCTTTAAGAACTTCTCGCTTATTTTTCCAAAGGATTGAATTAATTGTGTGTCACATTCTGTTTCCCATTTTAGGTTTTTATATAATAAGTGTTTTACTGATAATTGATCATCTGTATACTCATAAATGCCACAAGATGTTTTGTTATCAGTAGTAGGTGCGCCAACTATTAGTTCGTGGTGATCAAAAGTGTCAGTATGTTTGTCACCAGCAATGTATATATCGAAATATTCATCTAATATTTGTTTAATTGGTTTATAATTGTTTTCTTTATATCCATAACGAGCTTCTTCACAAAAATCGCTAACGGGAGAGTGTGAAATGAAAATGTTTTGTTTTTTATTTGAAGATGATAATTGAGATATATTATTAGTGACAATATCATTGATTTCATTGCAGTTAATACACATTTGACCATTGTTACCATTGTTCCAATTTGAGTTTACAACGAGGAAATTAAAACCTTCAACTGTTTTAAAATATGTTTTATATGAATCTTTGAATGGCAGAAAATCGTCGCTAAATTTTCTATACATATCAAATCTTTTTGTAAATGTTAAACTCTCCTCTTTATCACATAATTTTTCTTCTTCAGTAGTAGAATTTCTGTTTACATCATGATTCCCAACACAAATAATTATGTTGGTATCTGGTATATTGAGCTGTTCTTTTATATACTTTAAATATTTTTTACCTAAATCAAAGGCCATTGTTGCTTCTTCATTCCATAATTTCTCTTTATGGTTTGAAGGAGCTAAAGTAATCTTTTTACTGATGCTTTTACTATCAATTAAATCTCCTGTAAAAATGAGAATATCAATTATATGTTTTGATTTAATTTTTTTTATAAGTGTAGTTATAAATGTGTTGTTCTCTGGTTCTTGCATATCTGAAGTAATATGTAAATCAGATAAATGTAAAATTGTTTTCATAGTATTATTACTCCACTCTTTCTTAATATAATAATTCCCTATTATCATTTATCGTAAATAAATAATATTTTGTGACAAAAAAATATTGTTTTCTACAAAAAAGTATATGAATAGCATTCGTATCTATAATATTAATAGACGATAAAATATCAAAAGTATGTATATCCCAAACTTTCATCTATATAAAATGTGTTACTATAAACTGTGAATTGTTAAATTGTCAATAATCAAAAAGACTACACAAGATTAAATCCTGTGTAGCCATTTGAGTTGTGAAATTAATAGTGAATTATACCACAATCACAAGTTTTATTTGAACCGAAAAGACGTTGGAAGAAAAGGACGATAACATAGATGATTTTTTTAATTCCTGTCTGGTGGCATCCACAGTCGCAATCATCCGATGGGGTATCAACTTCAACTGTTTCACTACATATGTCGCAATAACCGTTATTGTCGTTGTCTGCGTGACCTGTGGCATTTACATAATCATCAACATAATTATCACCACATTCACAGATGTAAGTCGTATAGCCCTGTTCTGTACAAGTAGGAGATGTAATTACTGCTTGATGATTATGTTCTGCGAGTTTCTCAATAGTTTCTGTGTATGTATCACCACAAGGACAAGTATATGTCATTACACCTGTTGCTGTATGAGTGGCAGGAGTTGTGATTTCTAATGTGTAACTATGACCTAATGCATCTATCTGGTCAGAAACATAACTATCATCACAAACAGAGCAAGTATAAGTTGTATAACCGGCTTCCGTACAAGTTGGGGTTACTACAACAGATTTGTAATCGTGTCCGAGTGCAGGGAGTTCCTGTTGTGTTGTAATAATTTCACCACATTCAGAACATTTTACACCTGATGTAAGTCCTGTTACTGTGCAGGTTGGAGCAACTGCAGGGATTTCTTCTTCAGTATGAATATGTACTGTTTTATTTTCAGTTATGCCTGTACGAATTTCAATCGGGTCATAGCCTTTGTCTGTGCTTGTAATTACACAATAATAGTAACTAGCTTCAGGGTAATCCGCAGGGTTGAAATCTTTATTGGTAGCACCTTCAATCGGTGTTCCTGTTGTATTATTTGGTTCAGTATTACTGTACCATTGGTAAGTCCTATTAAATCCGATTAAATCAACTGATAAGATTTCACCATTACTTGTATATTCCATAGGAACATCTTTAAGAATTGCTGTGTCCTGAGAAATATTAATGAATGTATGTCCGTTTTCATTTGCCCATTTTTCTGCATAGGTTCCACTTGTGCCATAAACTTTATAATTTCTTCCTTTGGTATTTTCTGAACATTCATAGAATGTTGATGGCATTGCAATAATGCTATTTTCAACAATCGGTAAGCTATCTGCCAAACCAACACCATTCATTTCTAATCTTTCAACACTACTTCCTGCAAATACATTACCGTATAAACGCATTTCGCCATTCACTAAAAGATACTTCAAACTATCACAGCCATTAAAAGCATCTGAACCTATTTCACTAACACAATTAGATAAGGTAAGTGAAGTTAATGAAGAACAATCTTTAAATGCTTCATAGTCAATATACTCGATATTTGGAAAAACTACAGTCGTTAAATTTTGACAGTTTTCAAATGCGAATGAGCCAATGTATTCTACGGATTTCATTGTTATATCAGTTAATGCATTATTATTTGAAAAAGCATAAGTGTCAATAGTTTCAATTGTGTCAAAACAATCCAACGAAGAAAAATTGCAACCATTGAATGTATGTTCAGGAATATAAACAGTATTTTCGCTAAACACTACTTTTTCAAGCATAGGGCAATTTCTGAATATTGCTGAACCCATATTGATTTCTGTATCAATTTTCGGTATGGAAACATCTGTTAATGATGTGCAATATGCAAATGCTGAACCTTGAATTGATGTAGCATTATCAAGATTTACCCTATATACATCAGAACCCCAAAAGGCATTTGTAGGTACTTTCTTTAAGTTTTCAAATGGAAAACCCTCTATTGAACCTGTTACTCTAAAAGCACCTTTCCCAATGGTTTGTAAATTTGGCAAGAAAACCTCATTAAGATTACTGCACCCATGGAAAGCAGATACACCAATATCCGTTACTCCCGGTGCAATTAACGATGTTAATGAATTGCAATTGTAAAATGCTTTTTCTTCAATAGTTGTTAAGCCTTCAGGCATAGCGATGGACTTAATGTAAGCTTGTTCTGAAAATGTTTCACTTTCAATACCTTTTACTTCAATTCCAAGTACTGTTTTTGGAACAATTAAATCCATATCAGCACCGCTATAACCCCAAATCATTCCATTATCGCGAATATGCCATCCATTTTCATTTGGATAACTGGATAATGGAATTCTTATAAAGAAAGTTCTTTTTGTAACTCCACTTTTGAAATACTTATCTGTATATGCAACAGCACATATAGTTGTAGTAGTAGAAATTTCAATCGGTTCGGTATATGAGAATCCATTTGATTGACTTGGAATTGTATTATCTAAAGTATAATATATTTCTGCATTGCTATCAGAACAAGAGAGTTCTACATACTGTGTTTCTGAATAAAACTGATTTTCTGTTGGTTTTGATTCCAAACTAAACTGTGGCATTGCTGTTTGGCGAATATCCACATCATAGAATGATACAGCTTTAAACATATTGACAACTCCATGATAAACATTAACATCGGACTTTTCACACGATTTAAATAAAACATCTGCAACAAGTGAATTTGAAAAGGTTGGATATTGTGTCATTATCATTGCACAGACAGAAACAACAAAAGGTGTTGCACACGATGTTCCGCTCCAGACTGTTTTTTTTCCCTCGCAACTTGTAAGTGGTGTTGAAATATTTGTTCCGGGAGCTGCGACATCCACCCATTGACCTCTGTTTGAATAATTTGCAAGTTTGTCATTATTCCTTAAACTGGCAACACTTATAGCATTTGGACGAGATGCAGGAGTATGCAAAATTGTAGTGCTGTCATTTCCTGCACCAGCAACCTGTAAATAACCATCATTTTGTATATCAGTAAAGTTATAATTAACTGTGTCACCATTTGGATGAAGCTGACCATAACTACTATTTATAATATCAACTCCGTCAAGTTGAGCCTGTTCTTCAGCTAAATAAATCAAACTCGTTGTTGAGGTGCCGTTTTTTTCAAATGCTTGATAAGAAATTATTTTTACATTAGGTAAGGTGTTTTCTAGGATTACACCTGCAACTTTTGACCCATGACCTGAAGTATCGCTATATGGGTCTTTGCCAATAAATGAATATGCACAAATCAATCGTTCATCAAAGTATTTATTTCCAGTCCAAATACCACTATCTATAATACCAACAACAATTTCAGGTAAATCATTAAGAGCTTTATGCTGTAAAATGTACTGAAAAGCGTCATAGGTTTGAATTCGTTCATAACCCCAAGATGGTGTTATAGATGTGTCGTGTGGGTAATCTATGTCATTTAAAGTTTCTGTTTCTTCTTCCTCTTCAAACTCCTCTAATGTAATAATTACATCAGGCTCAACAGAGTCAATATCTTTATCTTCTGATAAATATGTATATGCGTTAATTGTATCTTCAAGATTTTCATATTGAAGTAAATGAATATCTTCATATCCTGAAAGATGTTCTATTGCACCACAAGTATCAAACGCTTCATCTGAATAAACAATTAATCTGTTTGTTTCAAAACACTCATAACCTATATTGCTTTCATTTGAAGCAGAAGACATAAAACTAATGCTTTCATTGCTTTCGGAAGAATTATGAGAATTGTCCATATCTGAATCGTATTCACTTGTCAAAGCATATACTTCTTTTGCAAAGCTCTGCAATTCATTACTCGCTTTTTTATATTGAAATTCCTCAACACCCTCTGCTACTACTGAAAAGCAGCACGATATTGATAAAACTAATATGATGAATGAAATAAAAATCGACAGTAGTTTTTTCATGGCATAATCCTCCTTATTAAATCACTATTCTAAATCTTTAGAAATTCTATAACTGAAAACAATATACGATATAGGAAAACACAGACAAACAATTGCAAGAATTATGGACTTGATTTCTGGCTTTTCATTTAAGAGAAAGTAATCAAAAAGAATATTAAGTAAAGGTGCAATACACACGATGAACAATAACATAAAATTTGATTTATGATGTTTATTTAAATAATCTCCATAAATACTTTTGAAGTTTTTACCTTCATTTTCTCTTTTGTTTATTAAATCCCAAAAGTATTCTTCTGAAAAATCTTTTGCATCGATATTATTTGAAATAATTTCATCACACACATCAATTGAACCACTTAAATCGACCAATGTCTTTTCTAAATTTGTAATATTTGATTTTATTGTATCTTGTAATTGTATCGTACCATTTAAAATCCCCTTTATATCAGCAACAGGAAGTCCAAGTTTTCTAAATATAATGATTTTTTTGAGTCGTGCAATATCCTCATCAGTATAATCACGATAACCATTTTCTTTTCTAGTTGGTGAAAGTAAACCTTCTCGTTCATAAAAGCGAATGTTAGCACGAGTAATATTCAATTCTTTTTCTACATCTTGGACATTCATCTTAATCGCTCCTTTTGACTGTTTTCAAGGTGATTATAAAGTATAAACAAGGTTTACAGTCAAGTGGTTTTTTGAAATATTTCGATTATTTTGCTCGTTTTTATTCATATAAGTATGAAAATAGTTTATTAAGTTCATTATAATACGATTCATCTATAAGATAGGGATGACTAGAATAATCAGGTAATCCATGATATCCATACCAATAATATTTTCCGTTTTTATACAAAAGTTCACCTTGAATTTGATAGAAAATATGGTTTTCTTCAAATGCTAATACAGGCAGGTACTCTTCACCATTGCTACGGTTAGTACCATTTTTGACAGTTGTATCAACATCACCTTTTTCCGCCTCTTTTATTGCTTGTACAATACTATTGCTTATAGCAACGTTTTTTGTGTTCATATCTTTTTGTTCTATCCGGACATAGTAATCTATTGGTTGAGCACCCGACAGCATTTGATTGTAATAATCATATTTGCTTTCTTTTACATAGTATTGTGTGGATAAATCATCATAATCTGTTTCTAAAAAGACAATATCATCATCTACTACACCTTTTACGGAATATAGTGATTCGCCAAATAACATTTTGTATAATAATGTACTACCATCGACTTTCACTTCATAAACTGATTTCTCACCAAGTACGCAATCATAGGCACCGCTTTCGGGTCGAATTTTATATGTTAAATAGCCTGTATTTAACGGAATATATTTTTCGTTGTAATATGTAATGTACGAATAATCATTTGCTACGATGCAATTATTAGAACCCATCAAATCTTTAGATTTGTTAGTCAAAAATATATTTAAAGCTATCAAAATTGCAAAAATGATAAATGCAATGACTGAAATTGCGATGATACATCTTATATATCTTTTGCGTTTCTGTAAGGCTTTGTTACACACATAACTTAAATTTGTATCTGCTACTGTAATGAGTTGTTCTTTTGTTACCGCTTCACCGTTTAACAATTCTGTGAGAGTAACAGAAAGAGCCTCTGCTAACGAAGGCATAATTTCAATATCAGGATAACCCTTACCTGTTTCCCAACGCGAGATGGCTTTGTCTGTAACACCTATTTTTGTGGCTAAATTTTTTTGAGTCATTTGTTTCTGCTTTCGCTGTTCAGCAATAAAAGCACCTGTTTTTTCTGGATTCATATAATCAACTTCTTTCAAACAAATTATACGAAATTTATGTAAAAACATCAACCTATGATTCGTAGAATGCATATATTTAAAGGATTATAGTGTGTTTTATTGTATGAGCATAGCTTTTCGTTTATATGGAAGTCAAAAAGATAAAATGCACCGCATTAAGGTTAATTGTTTGAAAGTTGAAAATATAAAAACTATCATAAAAATAGTAATAATTTGTCACAAAAATTGATTTTTATACGATTACATATATATGGAAGAGATTTTATAATTAAATAACTTTAATAATGTCTTGTAAGTAGAAAAACTGTTTAAATATTAAACAATTAAATTCTAAATAGCATGGACTTGAATTCTTTTGATAGGAGATTGATGATATGTCAAACGAAATTGCAACTAACAATATATCTTTACCTGAAACTTTACCATCAGCATTAATACATGTTGATAATGTGATGCAAGCATTTAATTTACCACGTGAAATTTTAGCAAGTGAAGAGGAAATCAAATATGCGTGGAGTGAGTTGCCACGAGAAATATTAAGGATACCTCCAGAATTGAGAAATGGTCTTATTGTAAGAATGTGTGTAGCAGCATCAGTTGGATTATTTGATGGTGCCATCAACTACATATGGAATGCTGTAATTCTTTCATTACGAAGCAGAGTTAAAAAACTTGGACTTCCTGTAGTTTCACAGACACTTGGAAAAGATTTCGATGATAATTCGCTTAATGAAATGATGGATTCGCAACTTTTGGAATTGTGTTATAAGATTGAACTTTTATCTGAAGATGGTTACTTCTTTTTAAATCAATGTAGAGATATTAGAAATAATTTTTCTTCAGCACACCCATCTATAGCTCAAATTGATGATAGAGAATTAATTAATTTCATTAGTAGATGTTGTAAGTATGGATTAACAGATGAAGATGTTATTCAGGGTGTTAATGTTACAGATTTTTTATCTGCAGTTAAAGGTCATAAGTTAGATGAAGATGAGCAAAGTGTATGGAGACAACGCTTGACAGAAACATTTCCTGCACAACGTCAATTGTTAATTCCTACAATGATGGGAATTTACTGCGACCCGAATTCTTCTGAAACAACACGAATAAATGCATTAAAGTTAACTTTATCTATTCGAGATATTATTGATGAAAGAACAAAATCGGTTATGATAGAGCAGTATAATAAGTATTTTGTGAAAGGTGATGTGGAAAAAAGAAGGGCTGCAAGAAGCTGGTTTGAAAAATTATCGTTATTGCAATTGTTAAGCACATCTGAACAACATTCTATTGTAAAGAACGCTTGTCAAAATCTCTTGAATGCTCATCAGGAATTCAATAATTTTTATAATGAACCACCATTTGCACAAAGACTATGTGAACTTTCATCGTCTATGAAAATACCAGACTCTATACAACACGAATATGTATTTACTATACTTATGTGTTATGTAGGGAATCCATATGGAGTTTCACATTCCGCAATGCCTTATTATGAGGATATGATCCGTAATTTTTCACCAAAAGAGATTGATTATATGTTGAATCTTACAGCAACTAAATCGTTGTTCTCTATGAAAGTAGAATCATATCTTAAATGTAGATGTCGTTATGTAGATGCATTAGAAATGATTGAAACTGTTAGTATGAATTCTTCCCAACTTTTTAATTATAATCAATTGCTCAAAAAATATAAAAAGTAATATATGGAAATGAAATTATTAACTATAATTTGTTATTAATAATTGAATGAGATCATTAAAATAAGCACTCTAATTTATAAAGATTTAGAGTGCTTTTATGCTATATATGATGTTTTCATATTGATGCATCGTTCTTTAACATTAATGTGTAATCATTATATATAAATTGACATAATACTTGTTGCTATTGTAAAATTTTAGTGTTACATGATAAAATAAGATGTAACAGTTGAAAATGTTTAAATCTATACTGTAAAAAAGTTGAAAAAGAAAGGAATTATAAATGAAGGATAATAAACAAGAAAAGAAAAAAAGAATACTTAAAATGATTGGTTGGTATATTGTTGGTCTTTTTTTCGCAATTATAGTTCCAATATCAATTAACTGGATATATGAAATACCTGCGCCATATTCTTTTCTTGAGATGAGTTGGGAAGCAAAAGATGTATTATCATTTTACGGTTCGTTATTGGGTGCAGTTGCAACTATTTTTGCACTTGCTTCAACTATAAACTTTACTGTTAACAATCAAAAATCAGAACGAAAATTATCCATCAAACCGTATTTGGAAACTCACAAATACAATTATACTGAGATTTCAAAAATTCCAAGTGATAATGTCATCTTTTTGAATATTTATAAAGGCCTCATAACATATCAAGGAGATATTCCAGATGATATTAAAGATTTGTTAGTTGAACAAGAAAGAATAAAGAATTACATAACTGTTAATGCTCTTGCTGAAGCATTATTTAATGTTAAGGTGGATACTTTCTTTAAAAAGAAGTTTGTAATGTTGTATGAAATTGAAAACTGTGGTGCTGGAAACGCAATTAATGTTGAATTGAAAATAGGTGATATGTTACCAATACAAAAATTTTGTATTACTACCAATTTGCCTAAAAAATTTGTATTTATATTAAACGACGAATTATTGGTTAATGAAAAATATGAATTACAGATTTATATTACATATAGTGATATTGCATCATTGGGTAAATATTGTCAAGAAGAGAGCTTTTTGTTTAAACGTGATGGGTTGGGTAATTTGCAAACAGTTCAAATGGAAAAAGATTTGTTAACAGCACCAAAAGAAATATAGAAAAAATTGAAACAAGATTTATATATTCATTACGTATTCAACTTATGCATGTGATATAAACTTTAAAGTAGAAATCATCAAGTATTCTAAAAATCTATTTTTAAAATTATTGTATAAGATTAATGTAAAAAGTCATAAGTAAGGAGTAATTGTATGGCTATACAAAAAATAAAGATTAGAAATTTTAAGTGTTTTAAGGGCTCTTTTGAAATGGAGTTAAATAAAGGGTTAAATATTCTAGTAGGTAATAATGAGACTGGAAAATCAACTATTTTGGAAGCAATACATATCGCTTTAACAGGTTTGTATGGTGGGAGAAATATAAGAAATGAACTATCTCAATATTTATTCAACAAAGAAGTTGTTGACCTATACATTGACTCTGTCAATAGAGGCTCTGCACTTCCACCTCCATCAATCAGTATAGAAATCTTTTTTGATGGCTCTATTGACCCAGAATATGAAGGGAACGAGAATTCTGAACGTGAGGCTTGTGAAGGTTTAAAATTTGAGATTGCATTTAATGAAAAATATAACAGTGAATACACCACTCTTGTTTCAAAGAAAAATATGATGAGTATTCCAATTGAGTATTATGAAGCTTCTTGGAACTCTTTTGCTCGCAAATCAGTTACAATTCGCAGTATTCCAATTAAATCGGCAATGATTGATTCTTCTAATTATCGCTATCAAAATGGTTCCGATGTTTATATTTCAAGAATTGTAAAAGATTTGCTTTCTCCTGAAGAAGTTACAGCGGTTTCACAAGCACATAGAAAAATGAAAGACACATTTATTGATGATGATTCCATCAAAGCAATTAACACACGAATTAGTGAAGAATCATCAATAGTAGATGGAACAGTTTCGCTGACGGTGGATTTGGGAACGAAAAATGCTTGGGAAAATAGTTTGGTTACACAACTCAACGATGTGCCTTTTGGATATATTGGTAAAGGTGCGCAGTGCGTAATGAAAACCGAGTTAGCATTAACCCACAAAAATGCACAACATGCACAAATCGTTCTTCTCGAAGAGCCAGAAAGTCATCTGTCATTTTCTAAATTGAATCAGCTCATTAAAGCTATTGAGAAAAAATATGAGGACAAGCAAATAATAATTTCAACTCACAGTAGTTTTGTTGCTAATAAATTAGGATTAGAAAACTTATTGCTACTTGAAAATCATAGAGTTGTGAGAGTAACAGAATTGTCATCCGCAGATTTCTTCAAAAAAATCTCAGGATACGATACCTTAAGGCTTATATTGTGTAAAAAAGCTGTTTTGGTTGAAGGTGATTCGGATGAACTTGTAGTTCAAAAGGCTTATATGAAGGGAAATAATGACCGATTACCTATCGAAGATGGAATTGATGTGATATCGGTTGGTACTTCTTTCTTGCGTTTTTTAGAATTAGCAGAAGCTTTAAATTTGAATGTTGCAGTAGTTACTGATAATGATGGGGATATAGATGCACTTGAAAAGAAGTATGTAAACTACATCAAAGAAAACAAAAAAGATAACATTAAAATCTGTTATGACAAAGTTAAGGATACTGGCGCGCTTACTATTAATGACAAGCCATATAATTATAATACTCTTGAACCCAAACTATTAAAAGCAAATGGCAATGATTTAACTTTATTTAATAAGATACTGAACAAGAAGTTTGAAACTCTTGAGGCCTTACAAAAATATATGAAACATCATAAAACTGAAACCGCATTAGCTGTCTTTGAAACAAGTGAGACAGTTGTATTCCCTGAGTATATCTTGGAGGCTATAAAAGATGAGTAATAAGCTTATTGTTGCTGCGGCAGGTTCGGGAAAAACTACTTATCTCGTTAAAGAAGCTTTGAAAGTTACTGGTGGAAAGGTTTTAATTACTACATTCACAGAAGCAAATGAGCGAGAGATAAGAAAAAAGTTTTATGAAATAAATGGTTGCATACCAGAGAATATTACAATTCAAACCTGGTTTTCGTTTTTAATACAGCATGGAGTGAAACCATACCAAAGTGTTATTTACAATTGTAAAGTTAACGGATTATTACTAGTGAATAAGAAATCTGGTTTTCGTTTTATAGGCAGGAATGGACAACCAGTATATTTTGGTGAAAATGATCCTAAAAATTATTATTTTCATAAATCACAACGTATATATTCTGATAAACTTGCCAAATTTGTTGTAAAGGCAAACGAAAAAACAGACGGGCTTGTAATTAAACGAATAGGAAAAATTTACTCGAACCTGTTTATTGATGAAATTCAGGATATGGCTGGTTACGATTTGGATATAATAAAATTGTTATTCTCTTTAGATTCCAATATACTGTTGGTTGGTGATCCACGACAAGTAACTTATCATACACATTATGAAGCAAAAAATGAAAAGTATTTAGATGGGAAAATAGTAGATTTCATAAAGGAAGAGTGTTCTAATTATTCAGTTGAAATTGACGATAGGACCCTCAATAAGACTTATAGAAACAACAAATTAATTTGTGATTTTGCTAACTCCATTTATAGTTGTTTTCCCCCTTGTGAATGTGATGAAGATAAACTCACAGGACATGATGGTGTATTTTTTGTGTCGCCAGCAGATATTGAGACTTATTTATCCACCTATAATCCAATACAATTAAGAGATTCAAAAAGAACAGTTGTTAATCCAAACCATCCTGTTATGAATTTTGGAGAATCAAAAGGATTAACTTTTGAAAGGGTTTTGATTTACCCAACATCTAAAATGATAGATTGGATATTTGACCATAGTAAAGAAATGCAACCACAAAGCAAATCAAAATTTTATGTAGGAGTCACTCGTGCAAAGTACAGTGTAGCAATAATTTTTGATAATAAAAAGAATTTATCTGCAGAAGGTATTGTTGCATATTGTTCAGAAGATGAATAGGTAAAGCGATTTTAACAAAGATATAACACCTATGTAGTTGGAAGTTTATCCAAGCACATAGGTGTTTTTAATGAAAAATATGGTCATATTAATAGTTGTTTTTGAATAGACAAATTATTTTTGAACAGTATTTATTCTATTCGTAGAATAATACTTATGAAATGTCCTATGACTATAGTAAAAACAAAAAACAACTATGGGATTAGACTAGTAGTCTAAACTCATAGTTGTGTAAAATACATTAATAAATTCTATAAGAAAAGAGATATAAAATTCTTACAGAAATGGTTGGTTAAAATTATGCACTAAATGACTGGTATTCTTCAGGAATATCGTAACCATATTCTTCAAATCCAAGTGCAATACCTTTCTTGATATCTTCTTCAGAAAGGTTGTGTGCTGTGAATTCTCGAGTCACAATTTCAATGATTTTTTCTTTTGAAAGTTTAACCATAGTTTACCTCCTTATAATATTTGAATTTTTACCCGATAGGGTAGAGGTGTGTTGAAAAATTAGCTTTCAAAAATTTCTTCAACACTTGTTTTGAACAACTTTGCCAAAATCAATGCTGTGTTGATTGGTGGGGTTTTGACGCCACGAACATACTGCTCAATACTAGATTTTGAGCATCCCAAAATTAATGCAAGTTCTGAATAAAGCAATCCAGAGTTTTGGATTAATTCCGCTAACTTGTCGCGTCGTTTCCTTTCTCTAAGATTAAGCTTATTAGTGTATTCGAGCATTTCATCTTGGGAGGTAATTCGTAGTTCACCAATTCTTTCAACAGCAAGTGATTCAATCTTTTTCCACTCTTCTAAATGAAGTGCTTGTTGTTCGGTGAGTTGAGACATATACTCCATATTGTATACCCCCTTTAAATATTTGCTATTAGTATACTGTATATTGTATCACAAAAGAATTCGAAATACAATATATCTTTTAAAAAAGTTGAAAAAAATAAAAGGGTATGAAGAATTATCTTTTACCCCTTTAACACATATAACCATTTTAACATTTTCACATTTAACCTGGAGTTTTCTATTTACATATATTTTATCATTTAACTTGAGTTCAATCAAGTAGTTTTTAAAAATTTTTTATTCATTTCAGTAGTTTTCTTTTAAAAAACAAAAAAGGTCACAATATAACTTGCAACCCTTTTTCGTATCAACACACTCATAGTGTTGTGGTCGTCATGACAGGAGTCGAACTAGTTTAGGTATTAAGAATTCAGACTAAAATATAGAAATGTTTATGGGAAAATGTGTAAATATTTTCATTTCTGCTTATCAACAAAATTTTCAGCATCGAGATGCCTGATAAACGAGTGAAAAATAAATAAAGAGATGTAAAAAGTTTCTACATAAACAATCCCATCTTGTTTTTTTATCACTATCAAATTCACAACAACGATTTTAGTAATGCGGCTGTTGTGGATAGGAGGGGAAATAGATGAGATATGTAGCTATGACACATTTTACAATGATTGAGAAGAAAATCGTAAAGACATATGGAATCATTGTCTTAAAGAAACATATTCCGGTTAAGATTGTAAAAGATGTGTGTTTAGATGGCGATGCAATCAGAACTTTGGTTGATAGATTAAACCAGTTCGAAGTTGAACTTGTACATCTTTTCGATGTTATCGAAGACTTTTATTTTGAACAAATGTAATATTTAATCAATTGTCAAAACTTGCTTTATGTGTCGAATTAATGTATAATTTCACGAAAAGGGGAGATTATACATGCTGTCAATATGCTTAGCATTACTTCAAAATCCGGAAGACAAACTGCGATTTGAAGAGTTTTATAACAAATTTTATAATACAGTTTATTTCATTGCGAAAGACCATTTAAAAACTAAAGAAGCAGCCGAGGACTGTGCGCAAGAAATTATGATTCGTTTTGCAAAAGATTTCCATAACATAAAGCAAGATTTTGACGATAAAAGTTTTAGGAATTACGTTCGAGTAGTAGCAAAAGGCATTTCAATTGATATGTATCGTAAGGAGAAGAAACATATTGAACATATTGTAGATGCTGACTTAACAGAGTTTCATAATCTTTCTGTTGATGAATTTGAGGTTTGCGACACAATGCTCTTAAAACAAGCTGTTGATGCAATGCCTGAATCATACAGATATGTTTTCTATTTGAAATATTTTCATGAGTTCAGCGGTGCAGAAATCGCCGCAAAAACGGGAATATCCGAAACATCTGTCAGACAAAAATGTATGCTCGGAATGAAATTCGTTAGAAATTATATAAAGGAAGCAGAGAATAATGACTAATTTAGCAAAGGCTTGTGAATTGTCGCTCAACGATTGGTTAGCAACTTTCCCTGATATAATCCCCGAAGCAGAGCGTAGTAAAAAGCATGAAAAATGGAAGAGAAATCTTTTCAATAAAATGCGTGATGACCACTATCACAGATTTACAACGAGAACTATTAAAGTGATATTAGTGGCAGCAATTTTATGTGCGTTGTTGCTGACAGCATTTGTCATTCCATCATCAAGGGAATTTATGCTTGATAAGTTTGATATTGCAAGTAGGTATAAGCTTACAGAAAACAATAAAAATTCTGTCACTGATGAAATAACTGTTGAATACATACCGGAAGGGTTTGAATTAGAGAGCACAGAAAAATTTGATAAATGTTTCATATGTAAATATGAATCATTAGAAGGTCTATCTTTTACTGTGTTTAAATCAACATCATCAATGGAAGTGGATTTTAATACTGAACATTATGCAACAGAGGAAATAATAGTTGATAACGAAAAATATATTTATTGTCAAGGGAATTTAAATATGAATAATTTGATTTGGACGAAAAATGATTATGTTTATAGAATTAGTGGCTTATTATCTTTAGAAGAATTATTAAAAATTGCAAAAGATGTAGAATAGACTAACAAAACCCTCCTTAATTACGATATAGCAGGTTAAGGGAGGTGAAAATAATGTCAAATGTTATCAAAAAAACTTTTAGTATTGTTTTAATTCTCACAATGCTTTTTTCAGTTTTTGCAATCAATTCTTCTGCAACTACAGTTGAAGAAGAAAATACTATAATGCCGCGTTTTTCAACTATTGATGCAGTATCAACATCATTTACAATAAGTGGATTGAACTCTACATCTACTGTAATTCTCTCTTCTCAATATTCAACATCACTCTATATTAAGATTGAATTGCAAAAAGAAAAATCAACCGGTTATGAAACTATTGAAACCTGGACTAAGTCAGGCACAGGTACATATCTTGGACTTGAAGAAGACAGACTTATCAACATTTTTGCAGATTATAGAATTAAAGTAACATGTACAGCGGGTAGCGAAACATATACAAAATATGACTATCCGGATTAAAAAAATAAAACAACCTCTGTATTTTTTACAGGGGTTGTTTAACTGTTTTTCAAGAATATTTATAAGGGGACATAAAAATGAAATATGAGATTTTTCCTCATAAAGTTATAATCGAGGGAGAAATAATTGATACATTTGGTGTTGTTGCAACGGACCAACAGTGGAATACATATACCTTTGATGATATTACTACATCAATGGAATACCTTGAAAAGTTTGTTGCATTTCTTAACGAAGAAAATGTTTCTCTTAAATGCTTTAAAATATTTCTTGAACTCTTTATAGATAGTTTATAGGCAACAAAAAGGACTGGTGTAAAAACCAGTCCTTTTTAATATTCTTTTACTTTTTTAATGCATTCTTCACAGAGCGAAAGTTCTTCATTCACTTTTTCAGCTGTGCCACATAATTTGCATTTTGGTGTTACAACCTCAATGGTCAGTTTGCCATCATTCTCATATAATACAACCTTTGTGCCTGCACTTATATTCATCTTGTTACGATATTCCTTCGGTAAAACAATTCTTCCTGCTTCATCCACTGTCTTAACTGTGCCATATAACATAAAATCACCATACCTTTGTCGAGATTTGTTGTTTCTATAACAAATATACTACAATATGGCAAAAAATGTCAAGAATGTTAAATGTATTTATAGGTAATAGGGGAAAGAGTCCCCTGAAAACGCAAAGGTGGAAGAGAGTCCACCGTAAGCAATGTTTGTTACCGCAAAATATGATATGGAAACAGGCTGTGATGTATGGTGAAACTCCCACAGACCACTTGAAAGATTAGAAGTGAAGTATATTCGTGAAAAACAACTATTTCGTGTGCATATTAACTATCACACAATACAATTTTTGATTGAGAAATGGATTTGTTCGTGGTATTATAAATATAGTTTATGTACCTATGGAGTGATATAAATGAAAGCAAAACTCAAAATCATAATTTCTTGTTTATTGGTGGTGATTCTCGTGTCGGGGATATATGTGAGCAACATGTTCGGATTTTTCAATCGTGGTAATTATGGTGCATATTCTCTCAAAAACACAAGTGCTATTGAGAAGAGTCCAATCAAAGACAAAACCGTAATATTCCTTGGCAGTTCCGTTACCTATGGTTATGGTTCAATGGGAGTAAGTTTTGCAGATTATCTCGAAAAAACTGACGGAATCAATACCATAAAAGAAGCTGTGTCAGGCACTACTCTTGTTGATGCTAAGGACAATTCCTATGTATCACGAATGAAGACCATAGACAAGAATCTCAAAGCCGATGCCTTCGTTTGCCAGCTTTCAACTAACGATGCAACTAAAGAAATGCCACTTGGTGAAATTAGCGAAAGCTATGATATAAACGATTTTGACACCCAAACCATCGCAGGTGCAATTGAACACATAATCGCATATGCACAGAATACTTGGGATTGTCCTGTTGTGTTCTACACCCAAGCTAAATACGATAGCGACCATTATGCAAAAATGGTTGATTTACTCCTTGAAATTCAAAAGAAATGGGATATAACAGTAATTGACCTCTGGAATGATGCAGAAATCAATAATATCACAGAAGACCAACGCAAACTCTATCTCATCGACCATATCCACCCAACCAAAGCAGGTTACAAAAAATGGTGGCTACCAAAATTCCAAGAAACTTTGTATGAGGTAATCAAATGAGCCTTGAAACAAAGATTACAATTATCCGTAGCAACAGAAAAACGCTTTCAATTGAGCTGAAGCCTAATGAAATTATTGCTCGTGCGCCTATGCGCATGAAGGAAAAAGAGATACTTAAATTTATTGAGTCAAAAAAATCTTGGATTGATAAGCATCTTGTTATACTCAATGAACGACAGAAGGTTTTGGATGACTTGAAGCCTTACACAAAGGAAGAGATAAAACAATTCACAGCAAAGGCTAAAGTAGAAATTTCAAAGCGTGTAGAGTTTTATGCAAAGCAAATTGGTGTGAATTATAACAGAATTACCATCAGGTGTCAGCACACTCGTTGGGGTAGTTGCTCATCAAAAGGCAACCTGAATTTCAACTGTCTTTTAGTGTTGTTACCCGATGAAATCATTGATAGTATTGTGGTGCATGAGTTGTGCCACATAAAGCAAATGAACCATTCAGCACGATTCTATGCAGAGATTGATAAGGTTTTTCCAAACTATAAGCAATGCCACCTGTGGCTTAAACAAAACGGTGGAATGTATCTTAACCGAATTTCAAAATAATTGCACAGTCCGTTTTTATGTACAGTTTATAAAATTAAAAAGTAGAGCATCTCCGATTTTGTGGTATTATGTAATCAGAAAAGGAGATGTTTTTTATGATTAAAAAAATCGGTTTTAATTTCATTGATAATAATCCTGAACGTGAGATAAAAGTAGGGGATATTCATAAATCATCCACTAACAACGAAACTGTTGCACCTCGCAAGTGCCTTGTTGAAATCAAGTTTCCTGATGTATATAAGCCATACACATATTACAACGATATGTTTAACCTTGAAATCGGTGATCGTGTGTTTGTTGATGGAAAGCTTGAAGGTGTTATGGGTGTGGTTGTGAATATCACCTACAACTTCAAAATTAAGTTGTCTGACTACAAGCGTGTAATCGGTAAGGCAGATACAAATGTTCAAGGCGAATTTCACTTCGCAGGTAGTCATTTTATTACATTCGACTCCAATGCGTTATCATATGAGAAAGCAACCACTTGGTTCAAAGCTCCCGAAATTGATGAGGAATACGTGAATAACTCTGACGGCTCATCATTTTCACTGGAAACACTTGATGGTTTGAAATTTGATGAATATAATCTTGAAAATGGTAAAGATATCTATATGGAAAACGGTGTAGAGTATGTCGAGCTTAACGGTACAAAAGGTAGAGCAATTGTGGTTACCTCAAAGCCATACATCGTCGAATTTACATATAAAAATGGCGAAATAAGTGAGCTTTACTGTGAGTGCTATCATTTGACTCCTTGTAAGCATTGTTTCGCAACTCTTTTCCAACTTCGTGAAACCCTCAAAGCAATTGAGGAAAATTATTCCGAAATATACAAGGATTCCAATTACTTCGCAACAATTTTCAAACCAAAATTCTTCAACTTCGCAGTTAATAATAAAACCACAGGCTCAATTATTTTATAATAGAAGGTGAGTTTATGGATTGGAATAATGACGGTAGGGTAGATGCTCACGATTATGTGCATTATAAATCAGTTGTTGATACTGGTAACAGTTCGTCAGGGAGTAGTTCATATTCTAGTTCTAATGGCTCAACTGGTGCAAAATGGTTTGTCATATTAATACTCGTATTTTTTATTTTGAAACTAATGGAACTTGATTAATAGCAAAACGCCTATGAGGTTGGTGACTTCATAGGCATTTTTTGACTCTAATATAAAGTTCCTAAAGTTGTCATAAAAAATCTCCTTTCAGGGTGTGCTATATATCACTCTGAAAGGAGAAAAAGTCAAGTTGTATTTTTATAATAATGAAAATTATTTTTTCTTTTGCAACTCAAAATAAGATTTTTGGTAATGTTTTGAATTTGTAAAATTAAAATTACATACTATTTTGATTCGTATTTTTACATTCTACTTTGTTATAAACTCTGACATAGCAGTTTTCGCAACAAAGCAAGTTATTTAAATCTGTGTCTTTTCTTTCCAAATACAGCTTTTCTGTTTTTGTATGTAGTTCCTTGGTTGCTTCAATTGTTGCTTTGTAGTTATAACATTTATAACCATTTTCCATCAGTATTTTTATCCAAACCAACACATGTTTGTATGCATCTGAAATGGTAGTTTCGATTTCTTCAAGAACAAAAAGACAGGGTCTGACAGGTTGTATATCACTAATAAATTTTTGTGTCGCATACCGTCTTCCTTTTATATTGTGACGATATGTTTCCTGTACAGACTCGACAAGACAGTGGTTAATATGAAATGACTTTTCTGTTGGTGAAACTAAAATATAAATTGCTCTACATTCTTTTTTATTGTAAAAATCACTTGTTGCTCGTGACATGTTTAATTCCTTCTTTCCTTTTTTTTACGTAACAAGCATTGCCTACGGGGACCTTTTTGTTCCCTTGTCGTTTTCAGGGGATACCCCTATGACCCCAATAATGGTGAAAAATGCAAAAGCCACTCCACAAATAAGTAGAGTGACTTGGTAGCCAAATCATTAATTTTCGTTAAGTACGCCGTAATGGCGCTCATTATTTTTAGTACCCTGAACTTTTATTTTTTAATTGAAACAAATGAATGGAGTTTCATTATTACCAGTTTTCTTTTAATAGAAAATCTGCAATGTGTGTAATTTCGATTCCGTTATCATTACCTATTGCAAGAGTGTCTCTGCAAACAACGTATTTATGGTAATGGTCTTTGATTTCCATAAGATTGTCTGTTTCTCTTGTTGATTCTGTAGGGAGTTCCACACAAACCTGAATATATATTTTTTCATCCCTGCGAACACCGACAAAATCAATTTCTTTAGTGTTGTTTTTGCCGATATAAACATCATAGCCTCTGCGTTTCATTTCCAGAAAAACGATGTTTTCAAAGATAGCTGAAAGCATTTTTCTGTCAAATCCCATCTGACTGTATTTTATTGAAATGTCAGAGAGATAATATTTTTCCTGCGTTTTGAGGACTGATTTACCCTGCAAGTCATATCTTTTGCAAGGATAGACGATAAATGCCTCACTAAGCCATTTGAGATAATTGTAAATGGTTTCAACAGAAAGACTTCTGTTTTCACTTTTAAGAAATTTTACTATTGAAGAGGCTGAAAAGGTTTTGCCAACATTTTCAATAATGTATCTTACAACTCTGTCAAAAAGCTCTTTGTTTCTTATTTTATGTCTTTTTGAAACATCTCGTGTTATCACGGAAGCGTAAATTCCTTCGACAATCTGATATGCTGATTTAGTGTCAAAATCACTTATGCCGATAATTGGAAATCCGCCATACTGAATATATTCATCAAATACTTCTCTTGCTGATGAGATATCTTTATTTTTAAAAGTGAGATATTCTTTGAAAGAAAGTGTATAAACAGGTATCAAGACATATCTTCCGGTTAAGTAGGTTGAAATTTCACTGGACATAAGTTTAGAGTTTGACCCTGTGACATAGATATCCACATCAAAATCTTCCATGAGAGAGTTAACAACCTTTTCCCAGCCTTTAATTTCTTGTAATTCATCGAGAAAGAGATAGTGTCTGCCAGTGCTTTTAATGGCATTTTTTAAATCTGAATACATATCCTTGGCAGAGAAATCCTCATAATCAGGATTGGTATATTTTCTTTTGATAATATTGTCACTAGGAATGTTTTTTTGTTCGAGCTCCTGAACTAACATATCAAAGATTGTGGATTTACCACAACGACGAACTCCGGCAAGAATTTTTACAAGGGGTGCATCTATAAATGGAGTAATTGCATTAATATAATCCGGTCTTAAAATCATTCTGACCACCTCCGTTATATTGAAAGTATATCGAAAAAGTTATTGAAAGTCAACAGTTTTTACTTCTATACCGATAAAACTTTTTATTTTAATATGGTTTTTCAAGTTTAAGGATAAAATATTTTGGGTTTTTATGCTGATTTTTGGTTTTCAAGTTCAACGAGATAGGTGAGGGCATCCTGGTAGGCATCACGGAATTTCCAACGGATTGTGATGTCACCACCCTTGTGGACAAGAATGCAATCGAGTAGTTCCACAAGCATTGGTCGTGTTAGTTTCTCGATTGTGCCATACTTTTTGAAGCTTGCAATGAAATCATTTTCTTCTACTGCACCTGTGTGACACTTTTTAATTTGCTCTTGTGTTTTTGTAATCTCTTTTTGCAGTGATGCAATTTTTTCTGAAATGTTTGCTTTCAAAAGTAAATACTCATCTTGTGAAAGAATTCCACATTTGTAATCAGGATAAAGGTCAACCATCGCAGATTTGTATTTTTCAAGTTGTGAAGACTCTTTCTGCAGTTTTCGTTCAAGCAAGGTTTCATCTGTACGGATTTTGCCTGACTGATTTGTATTTTTGATAATTTCGTCCATATCAACAGCAGTTCTAATCATAAATTGAAGTGATTTCAGAACAGCCTTTTCAAGCTTATCAATACGGATTGTGTGACCACTTTCACAGGTGTTCTTACCCTTTTTAGTACGTGTGGTACATCTGTAATACTCGTAGGTGCCATAAGAATGAGTATTAGTCTTTTTGTTAAGTGTGTAGTTACAGTTAGAACAACGCATAAAGCCTGAAAACAAATCGACAGAATCAGTTTTTGGTGAAATTCGTGTGCTTTTATTGAATAGGGATTGTGCTTTGTGGAATGTATCGTGGTCGATAATTGGTTGGTGTGTGTTTTCGACAACTATCCACTTGTCTTTATCAATACTACGATTCTGTTTAATCTTGTAACTGATTTTTTCGTTTTTACCTTGTACCATATTGCCAATGTACATCTCATTTGAGAGTATTCTTCGCACAGTAGAATCAACCCAAAGTCCCGAGTTGCTTTGTGGCTTGTAATTTGGATTGTTCATTGATTTGTATGCAGATGGGTTAGGAATACCTAAAGAGTTCAAATGCCTTGTGATTGACAAAACACTTTCACCTGAGATGAATCGGTTAAAGATATCACGGATAATCGGTGCGGTTTCAGGGTCGATAACAAGCTTGTGATGGTCGTCGCCACTTTTTTTATACCCATAACAGGCAAAACTACCAATGAATTTACCTTGCTGTCTGTTGTGATTGAGAGTAGCACGGACATTGACTGAAGTTGTGGCAGCAAGGCTTTCATTGATAACATTTGTAACACCAACTGAAATACATTGTGTCGCAGCGTTCATAGTGCTTGATGCTGTGTCGATACTGTTGTTAAGTGCGATAAATCTTATGTTAAGCCTTGGAAATATCTCATCAATATATCTTGCAGTTTCACTGTAATTTCGTCCAAGACGAGAAAGGTCTTTAACGATTACACAATTGATTCTGCCCTCATAGATATCATCCATCATTCTAAGAAAATCAGGACGATTGAAGTTTGTACCTGAAAAACCATCATCAACATAAATGTCTTCGATTTTGAATTCAGGAATCTGCTCAACATAAGATGTTAAAATATTGCGTTGATTTGTAATTGAATTACTTTCGTTTTTGTCACCATCATCACGGGACAAACGAAGATACAATGCTACCTTGACAGTATCAAATTTCCTGACAGGGGAGTCCATAAACTCGTTATATTTTTCTTGCATGAAAAAAGCCTCCATATATGTAATATGAAGGCGGTAAGTTGAAAAAGATTACTATACCGCCTTGTTGGTAACGGATTAATGAAATTGAATTACTGTTGACAGAGCATCGGAAAATTTCTGCCCATTACAGTTGAATTCCATTTTGACCGTCACATCGTCTACCTTGAACAGATATGGATTGACCACATCACCAAGATATTCGTCAAGTTTGCCTGGGAAGGCATAACTAACTAAATCCAAATCTTCAAGATTTTTAAGCGAGTTTTTATCGCAATCCTGAACACTTGAATTTTGCAAATCGGACAAACGATTTGCTAAATCCGTAGGGTTAAAAACTTTGTTCATAACATTTTCCATGCAAAATACTTTGAAGAATACGGCGGTGTTATCATCGTTTTTATTTTACGGACCGAGCGGTATAAAAATATTAAATTGTCACTCCTATACTTATATGATAACTCAAGAAAAATATTTGTCAATAGATTTCACATAATGTTCACAAATGGCTCTGTTAAGCCATTTACAAACATACAAACATACTTGTAAACAAACATTTTAAACAACAAATTAATAATTTTTATACCACTTTTATGGTCCTATTATAGCAACAGCCGGGGCCATGGCGGCACCCATGTTATTAGCGTCCTTTATGCCTAAGTCCATAATTTTACCAAAAATCACAGCTTCGATTGAGGGTGCATTTCCTTTGTGGTGGGAGATGACGGTAGCACCTGAGGCTGTTGCTGTTCGTTGTGCTGAGGGAGGTCTTTGACCGCCATATTCCAGAGGTAAACGAAATTGCCTTTCTGCAGATGCGAAATGTGATGAGGTTGAGGCAACTGCAGTGTTCACAACCTGAGAATCGACTAAAACCGATGCAAGAGCCATGGAAAGTGCCATTGTGGAGCAAGCACCATAAAGCCCTAAAAACGGGATTTGTAGTTCTCTTATGCCGAATGAAGTGCCGATACATTGATTAAGCAAATCTCCTGCCATAATCAGGTCAATGTTCTTGGGTGATAAATCAGCTTTTGCTATTGCTCGGGAAACAGCTTCTTTGTGTAATGCGCTTTCACTTTTTTCCCAAGTAGGACATCCGTCGATTGCATCGTCGTCATATGTCTTGTCAAATTCCTGTGATAGGGGACCTTCACTTTCAGCTTTACCGACAACGGAGGCAAATCCGTAAACAGAGGGCTTTGTCGGTAATAAAATTGTATGATTTCCGATTCGTTCAGCCATAAAATCAATCCTTTCATCCTGAAAATATTCTCTCCATAAATTCATTTAAAATTCACGATTTTGATTGAAAAATTATAATTTGTTGTCCTATATTAATACCACGATAAACTCCGATTTGTTGTATCGGTTATATATTCAATTCAATATCTTTTCAACTAATTTTTTGGCTGAAATTATGGCTTCGTCGGGGTTTGAATATCCTTTTGTCAAGTCGTTATATTTATATCGTTCGTCTCTGCCTTCGTAAATTGATAAAATTGCTTTTTCGAGGAATTTTTCTTCTACGGACAGAAGGATTTCCACGTTTCTGCTGTTGAGGATATCGGGGTTTGTGAGGAATCTTGATGAAGTTACAGTTTCATATGGCTCAAAAGGCAGAATATGACTTTTATCCGATATGCAGAGTCCTGTTTTTACAGTTGGGAAAATCAAAAACTGAAAAAAATCATTATTAAAATATGACGGACTTGCGATTACGGGTATTTTTTCGCGGACAGCACAGTTTTTAAGAACTCCCGAAATAATTGAGGCTATAAAGCTTGTTTCGTCCACAATGTTTATGACTTTTTCGCAAAGGTCGAAAATTGTTTCATAATGAGTGTGAAAACCCAATGGTGTAGGTGAGGAGAGTAACCGAATTTCACCTTTTCTATGGGTGTTGATTGATTTCAGTTCTTTGCTCTTGAAACGATGGATAAAATTGACGATTTTGTCTTCGTAGAGATATGGTGAAAGTTCATTGTGAAGCCTTTCCTTGATAAGTGATGCTTTTTTTAAGATGTTGCAGGCTTCACGATAATGATTGTTTTCTTGTGATTTGTGAATTAAAACCTCGTGAAGTAAATCGGCCATATAACTTTTGTTTTCCGCAATGTTAATGTGTTTTTCCCATGTACCGGGAAGTGCAGGGTATATTTTATTGTATCCTCCATCAGAAAGAATATATGTATTAAGATTCTTTATGTAAATTCCATCTGTTGACTCGTCGTAAAACGGATTGAAAAGTGTAATATTATATCCTGACAGATGTTTTGTCATTTCTCTGAAAAATACTGACTTTTCGTAATCGTCACCGTTTGCTATATAAACCTTAGCAGTCGGGTCTTTTTTGTAAATCGTATTGTATGCACTTAAGTAACCTTTACTGCAAATCACACTTGAAAAATATTTTTTCACCATATCACCTCTGATATAAGTCGGATTAAACTCTCCAACTTATACTATTCTATGCAGTTTATTTTGTTAATTTGTTGACATTTAAGTGTAGGTGATATATAATAATTGCGAAAAATTTTTATAGGAGTGTATTAAATTATGCCATTAGTAAATGCAAAAGAAATGCTTACAAAAGCAAAGGCTGGTCACTATGCAGTTGGTCAGTTCAATATCAATAACCTTGAATGGACAAAATCAATTCTTCTCACTGCACAGGAAATGAATTCTCCTGTTATCCTTGGTGTATCTGAAGGTGCAGGTAAATATATGTGCGGCTACAAGACAGTTGTAGGTATGGTTGAAGGTATGCTTGACGAACTTAAAATTACAGTTCCTGTTGCTCTTCACCTTGACCACGGTTCATACGAAGGTGCAAAGGCATGTATCGAAGCTGGTTTCAGTTCAATCATGTTCGACGGTTCTCACTATCCAATCGATGAAAACATCGAAAAGACAAAGGAATTAGTTGCAATTTGTGAAGAAAAAGGTCTTTCAATTGAAGCTGAAGTTGGTTCAATCGGTGGCGAAGAAGACGGTGTTGTTGGTGCAGGTGAATGTGCTGACCCTAACGAATGTAAGATGATTGCTGACCTTGGTGTTACAATGCTTGCAGCAGGTATTGGTAATATCCACGGTAAATATCCTGAAAACTGGGCAGGTCTTTCATTTGAAACACTTGCAGCTGTTCAGGAAAAGACAGGCACAATGCCTCTCGTTCTTCACGGTGGTACAGGTATTCCTGCTGACATGATTCAGAAGGCTATCTCTCTTGGTGTTTCAAAAATCAACGTTAACACAGAGTGTCAGCTTGCATTCCAGGAAGCAACAAGAAAGTACATTGAAGCAGGTAAAGACCTTGAAGGTAAGGGCTTTGACCCAAGAAAGCTTCTTGCTCCCGGTTCAGAAGCTATTAAAGCAACGGTTCGTGAAAAAATCGAACTCTTCGGTTCAAAGGATAAAGCTTAATTTCAGTTGAAAATTTAAAATTAAATGAATATTGGTTCTGTCATTTAAAGCTCACTTATTGCTGAAAATGACAGAACCTTTTTTACTTAATAATCAAAATACAAATCAGAAAATTCCGAATTACTTGACAGCCCACCGCATTTTGGTAGATTTTGCACGGCTGTTTTTAAAGCATTCTTCTGCGCTCGGTCTTATAACGTCACGCGCAACATCTGAAAAAATACCTTGACGGTGATACTCCTTAAACGCTTTTTTAACTAACCTGTCCTCTCCTGAGTGGAAGGTTAAAACGGCAACCCTTCCGCCCGGTGCCAAAACGTCGGGAAGCTTTTCTAAAAATTCGTAAAGCACCTCAAATTCACTGTTTATGTCAATTCTTATTGCCTGAAACGTTCTCTGACACGATTTTTTAACTGCTTCCTTCTGCTCGTTTTTAGGTAAAAACGAAAGTGCCTCCGTTATACATTTTCTTAAATCCGTAGTAGTTTCAATAGGTCTTTTCTGAGTACGCCACCTACAAATTGTTGCGGCAATTTTTTCTGCATAGGGCTCGTCTGCATTTTCAATTAACATTCCTTCAATTTCTGCTTTTGTTAATTGCTTTAACCTGTCGGCACCGCTTACACCCTTTTGCGGGTTAAGACGTAAATCTAACGGTCCGTCCACCTTGTAGGAAAAGCCCCTTTCAGGGTTATCTATTTGCATAGAGCTTACGCCTAAATCGGCAAGAATAAAATTGAATTTTCGACCTGTTTCTGAAGAAACCTTGTCTATATCCTTGAAATTTTGCAAGCGCACCGTCAAAATATCTTCACCAAAGCCCGCTTCTGAAAGACGTTTTTTAGTTTTTTCAGATTCTATAGGGTCCACGTCAAGAGCATATATATGACCATCACCCTCTAATTTTTCAAGCATTGCTTTTGTGTGACCGCCGTAGCCGAGTGTAGCATCTAACCCTATTTGACCGGGCTTTATGTCAAGAAAGTCAAGAATTTCCTGCACCATTATAGAAATATGCATTCCTGCAGGCGTAGCACCGCG
>JAZQUG010000003.1:0-87371 GCA_045631225.1 Candidatus Fimenecus sp. | reverse complement strand
AAGCTCGGCTCTCTGGTCGTAGCCATACATTGCCTGACGAGAGTTATCAATAACTGCAAGTGCACCATTTTCCATTTTCATTGAAATAATTGCTGTATCAAAATCGCCATATTCACGGATACCGGGATTGATAAGTGCATCAGCATAAACGTAAAGCTCTTCTACGTCGCTGTTTGTAAGGAAGCAAGCCATATCAAAATCATGAATTGTCATATCAAGGAAGATACTTGCTGCACAGTAGCCAACAGGTGGTGCCTGTGGGTCACGAGAAGTGATTTTAAGAATCTGTGCTTCACCGATTTTGCCTTCGTCATAAGCTTTACGAACTGCTGCAAAGTTGTGGTCAAAACGACGGTTAAAACCAACCTGGAATTTACATTCAGGATGAGCCTTGAGAGCATCTGCAATTTCAAGAATCTTATCTACTGTATTTGCAAGTGGCTTTTCACAGAATACGTGCTTACCTGCATTGATTGCTTCAATAGAAATTGGAGCATGAGTGTCAGTTGATGAACAAACAAGAACTGCATCAATGTCTTTGTCTTCAATGATTTTTGTGTAATCTGTGTAGATTTTTTCTACACCGAAGCCTTCGCAGAAAGCTTTTGTTTCGTCATTCATAAATGGGTCTGCGATTGCAACAACTTCAGCACCCTTTACATGATATGTGATTGATTCGAGGTGCACTTTACCAATACGGCCAGCACCGATAATACCAATTTTAAGCATAGTAATTTCTCCTTTGTTTTTATAACGGGTCGTCGATGATGCCAACCCCTACGGATTTAAACCTATTTGTAATTTTCAGAATTTTTAGGTATTTTTTCGTTTAACAAGGCTTGTGAGCGACGGCGTATGAAGATACTCCGAGCGAGCATAACGAAGTTAAACGGGAAAAGACCAAAAATTATATTGTACCATCCCAAGTACTAACAGTTGTATTTGTCTTTTCTTCTTCATCAAACCAATGCTGTGTAACTGCCTTTGATTCTGTGTAGAAACGGTATGCATCTTTACCAAGACAATGTAAATCACCAAAGAATGACTGCTTGTGACCTGAGAATGGGAAGAATCCAACAGGAACAGGAATACCAACGTTGATACCAACCTGTCCACCGTCTGTATAACGAGCAAACTGACGTGCCCAATAACCACTCTGTGTATAAATAACAGAACCGTTTGCATATGGGTTATCGTTCATAATCTTAAGACCTTCTTCGAAGTTCTTACAACGCTTAATGCAAAGAACAGGTCCGAATACTTCTTCGTCACCGATTGTCATATCAGCAGTAACCTTGTCGAAGATTGTAGGTCCGATAAAGTAACCGTTTTCATAACCTTCAACCTTAACATCACGACCGTCAAGAACGAGTTCTGCACCTTCGTCAATACCCTTCTGAATGTCAGCAAGAACTTCTTCGTAATGCTTCTTGTATGTAATAGGTCCGAGTTTTGATGTCTTTTCCCAAGATGGACCAACCTTAATATTCTTTGCCTGTTTAACGAGTTCAGCAACAAACTTGTCTGCAATTGCTTCTTCAACTACACAACAAGTAAGAGCCATACAACGCTGACCTGCACAACCATAAGCAGAGTTGATAACACCTGCAACTGTTCTTTCGAGTGCACAGTCTGACATAACCAAAGCATGGTTCTTAGCCTGAGTAAGAGCCTGACAACGCTTACCTGCAGCTGCTGCACGAGAGTAAACCTTAAGACCAACAGGAGTAGAACCTACGAATGTGATACCCTTAACATCAGGATGGTCAAGAATTGTATTTACTTCGTTTCTTGAGCAAGTGATAACATTGATAACACCGTCAGGAACGCCTGCTTCTTTATAAATTGCAGCAAATTTCATTGCTGTTTTTGGTGTAAGAGATGCTGCTTTAAGAACCATTGTATTACCTGTTGCAATACAAGTCGGAGCCATCCAACCGAATGGAATCATTGCAGGGAAATTAACAGGAACGATACCTGCAAATACACCGAGAGGTTCACGATACTTAACTGTATCATAACCTGATGATGCATCCATAAGGCTTTCACCCATCATAAGTGATGGAACCTGAGTTGCAAGTTCTGTACCTTCTTTTGCCTTGAGAACGTCGCCTTCTGCTTCGCCCCAAACTTTACCGTTTTCGCAAGCAACACACATTGTGAGTTCTTCCATATCACGGATAATAAGTTCGCGAATTTTATAGAGAATCTGTGCTCTCTTGATTGCAGGAGTTGCTCTCCAACCCGGATATGCAGCCTTTGCAGCTTCAATTGCTTCAAGAACTTCATCATTTGTACAGCAAGGTGCCTGTCCTACAACTTCACCTGTGCTTGGATTGTGAAGGTCATACCATACATCAGTTTTTGAGTCTTTGAACTGACCATTCACAAAATATTGTAATTTTTCTACTGCCATATTTATTTTCTCCTTAATTGGATTTGATTTGAAATTCATACGGGACGATGTGGGGTGCGGGTGTCCAGTGGACACCTCTGCGAAGCAGAAGCACCGACCGAACCGGCAGGTGAGACTCATCGTCCCCTACAAATAAACATTTTAAATTTTTAAGATTTTTAATACAACAAAACCCTACTTGATTTTTAGGTATTTTTTCGTTTAACAAGGCTTGCGAGCGACGGCGTATGAAGATACTCCGAGCGAGCGTAACGAAGTTAAACGGAAAAAGAGCAAAAATTATAATCCTGAAACTTCGTTGATGTACTTACGAGCTTTTACTGCATATTCGAAAGGATTTGCGATTGCTGGGTCCTGTTCAGCTTCAACGAGAACATATCCTTCATATCCTGTTTCTTCAAGAACATCGAATACAGGTTTGAAATCAATTACACCGTCACCAGGAACTGTGAAAGCACCTGCACGAACACCCTGTAAGAAGCTCATTTTTTCTGCCTTAACCTTAGCAACAACGTCAGGACGAATATCCTTAAGATGTACGTGACGAATTCTCTTTGCATACTTCTTGAGAACTGCCATATAATCTTCACCACAGTATGCAAGGTGACCTGTATCGAAAAGAAGACCAAAAAGTTCAGGGTCTGTGTTTTCCATCATTCTGTCAATTTCAGCAGCTGTCTGAACAACTGTACCCATGTGATGGTGGAAGCAAAGTGCGATACCCATATCTTTAGCTACTTTACCAAGCTTGTTGATGCCTGTGCAGAGCATATCCCATTCTTCATCATTCATAACATATTTGTCATCGAAAATTGAAAGGTCTGTACCCTGAATTGAGTGTCCCTGTTCTGAAATACCAACAACCTTTGCACCCATTTCCTTAAGGAAAGTGATATGCTCGATGAAGTCCTTTTCTACTTCTTCATAAGGCTTTGTGATAAGGAAGCTTGAGAACCAAGCGTTGCAAATCTGCATTCCACGAAGTTCAAGTGCCTTTTTAAGAACTTTTGTATCTCTTGGGTACTTGTTACCAACTTCACAACCTGTGAAACCAGCAAGTGCCATTTCAGAAATGCACTGTTCAAATGTGTTTTCTGCACCAAGGTCAGGCATATCGTCGTTTGTCCAAGCGATAGGTGCAATACCGAGTTTAACTTTTGATTTGTCGAGCATATTAATATCTCCTTGCTTTATTTTTATTTTCTTCCTTATTCTGGAAGGCTTTGTTTACTTTTTCATTGTCTGAAACTGATGCAACACCTGTGTGCCACCAAGCACCATAGCCATCAGTCATTGATTTTGGAAGTACTTTGATATCGATAAGTGTTGAAACTGTCTGTTTCTGTGAATCGATAAGAGCAAATTCAAGTTCTTCCATAGTCTTTGCTGTGTATGTCTTACAACCATAAGCTTCTGCATTCTTTGCAAAGTCAATAGGAATAAGATCACCGAGCAAATCACCGTTTTCATCTCTGTAACGGAATTCTGTTGCAAGATTTCCGATACCGTTTGACATCTGAAGATTATTGATACAACCGAAACCACTGTTATCGAAAAGAAGAACATTGATTTTCTGCTTTTCCTGAATACTTGTTACAAGTTCAGAATGAAGCATTAAGTAACTTCCGTCACCGCACATAGCATAAGATTCACATTCAGGATGTGCCATCTTGCTACCGAGTGCACCTGCAATTTCATAACCCATACAAGAATAACCATATTCCATATTGTATGAATAACGGCTGTCTGAAGTCCACATTCTCTGAAGACATCCCGGAAGTGAACCAGCAGCACCTGTACAAAGAGCATCAGTAGGAATGAGTTTTCTAATCATAGCAAGAGCAGCTGTCTGTGTAATCACGCCACCGATTTTATCAACAAATTCAGGGATTGTCTTTTCATCACGAGCTTCAATAAGAGGCTTGAAGTTTTCGTCATATTTATAGTTAGAAAGGAATTCCATTTCCTTGTCCCAACCGTCTTTTGCATCCTGAATTTCAGTTGTATATGCTGATTTGTAACCACCTTTACGAAGTTCATCACCCAAAGCGATAATACCAAGTTTAGCATCAGCAACCATCTTTGTTGCGTCAAGCTTATATGCATCAAAACGTGATGTATTGATTGTAACCATCTTAACATCATCTTTGAAAAGTGATTTTGAAGCAGTTGTGAAGTCAGAAAAACGAGTACCGATACCGATAACAACATCTGCATCCTTTGCAATCACATTACCTGATGAGTTACCTGTAACACCAAGACCACCAAGGTTATATTTGTCTGATGAAAGACAAGCTGTTTTACCACTCTGTGTTTCTGCAAAAGGAATATTGAATTCAGCACAGAATTTTTCAAGTGCTTCACCTGCTTCTGAATAACGAACACCGCCACCACAGATTACAAGTGGTTTTTTAGCATTCTTAACAACCTCAAGAACATCGAGGAGTTCTTCCGTTGCCACAGGCATACGAACGATTTTATGTACACGTTTTGCGAAGAATGAATCAGGGTAATCATAGCTTTCACCCTCAACATCCTGACAAAGACAGATTGCAACAGCACCTGTATCTGCTGTATCAGTAAGAACACGCATAGCGTTAATCATAGCTGACATCAACTGTTCAGGACGCTGAACTCTGTCCCAATATCTTGTTACTGCCTTGTAAGCATCGTTTGTAGTTGTTGCAAGTGAATTAACCTGCTCAAACTGTTGAAGCACAGGGTCAGGCTGACGAGTTGAAAATGTGTCAGCAGGGAATAAAAGAAGCGGAACATTATTAACTGTTGCAGTTGCAGCAGCAGTAATCATATTAGCGGCACCGGGTCCGATTGAAGATGCACAAGCAATAATCTTTCTTCTGTTGTTCATCTTTGCAAAGGCAGTAGCAACGTGTGCCTGACCTTGCTCGTTTTTGCCCTGATAAACTCTAAGTCCACCTTTATCAGAATCAAGTGCTTCACCGACACCTAAAACAATACCGTGACCGAAAACTGTAAAAATTCCGTCAACGAATTTTGTTTCAACGCCATCAAAAGACACATACTGATTGTCAAGGAACTTAATAAGTGCCTGAGCCATTGTCATTTTTGCCATAATATCACCTCATAATATGTCAAGTTGAATTATTTATATATCTAACAACCACTTATGCTTTGGGTCGTCAATTCTTGTCTTAATCCAAGGGTCACCATCAAGGTGTCTAATCATCCATACATAGCACATTGAATAGCCAGGAGCAGCAACCTGTTGATGTGTTTTCATCGGTGTGATACAGAGAACACCCTGGTCCTCAACCTTATAACAATCATCACCATTGAATCCTACACCAAAGCCCTGTGGCTTATCAAATTCATAGTAATAAACTTCAGGCTGTGGATGATAATGTGGAGGATAACTTGACCAACATCCGGGTTTGTGAATAACCTCACCAAGAACCATATTTGAATATGGTGCATTTTCGTAATCAAAAAGTGTAAGAACCTGTCTGTGAGCAGTACCATTCCACTGGTCCTTACCAAATTCCTGAAGAATTACATTTTCAGGACTGTACCACTTAAACCCGAAATCGTTATCATTATCTGTCTGCTGAATGAGAATTCTTGAATCTGCATTTGCAGTAACTGTCACCTCATTGTTTTTTGAGAAGTGAACACAATATGGTCTATCAATAAACTGATTTTCACGCTTTGCAGCTTCTGTTTTTCCGTCGAATGAGTATTCAACATCACCTGAAAGTAAGAGAATTGCTGTTTCGTTATTCCCGTCACAGATTGTAACAGACTCACCTGCTTTTAAAATCTTTGTTTTTATATCCATGAGCATATCAGCATTTTTGCCGTTCATCTCACAAAGGATTTTTTCGTTGTTGGAATTAAATTCTGGATTTTCGTACATATAATCACCTTTATATATTAAACTCTTGTTTTATCATCTGTTAATGAGCCACTTGCACTGATTGGTATTGCATCGCCCAAATATGTGGGTTCGGGCTGAATAATACAATAGAAGAAATCTTTAGTTCTTGCCAAGGCTTCACGAACATCGTTATAAATCGGATAGTTGAGTCTGTCTGCAGCGAAGCCATAAGCATCTATCCCTAATTTTCGGGCATTGTAAACAGCACGATACAAGTGATATTCCTGTGTTACAATAACCATTTTTTCAACCTGAAAAATATCTCTTGCACGATACATTGATTCATAAGTTGAAAATCCTGCGTGGTCCATAAAAATATTATCAGCAGGAACACCATTTTCAATAGCAACATCTTTCATTTTGTTGACTTCATCGTATTCCTCACGACCGTGGTCCCCACTCATAAGCAATTTATCGGAGCAACCCGTTTCATAAGCCACAAAACCAAAGTCAAGCCGTTCCTGAAGCATTGGTGATGGTTCACCATCCCAAAGTCCTGCACCAAGCACCATTATGCAATCAAAATTCTGATTCTTAAGTTCATCGGTTGTTAAAATGTAATCACTTACATAAGAAATCATATAGGCATTAATGCCAACTACAGCTACCCCACCGAGCAAACAAGCACAAAGAATTGTAATTATTACCCCTTTGAATACCTTGTTTTTTAATAATTTCTTAATCATTTTATTCACCGTTTTAGCTATAATAAGTTTTAATAGAACACATTATTTTTGAGCAGATTTTTCGTAAGACAATGTTGCCGAGGTGAAGTTGTATCGGGTATACCACGAACCGAAAGCAACGAAGTATTACGGAAAATATGCCAAAAAGAATTAGCCACGAGCAATCATTTCGCCATATTCTTCTTTTTCTTTCTTGATGAACTCTTTTACAGCTTCAACTGATGGCATATCCTGTGAACAAGCGTGACTTGCTACAAGCATTGCAGCTGATGCTGAACCGAATTCGAGAGCATCAATGATTTCCCAGCCTTCAAAAATGCCATAAAGGAATGCAGATGCATAACCATCTCCACCACCGAATGACTTAAGGAGTTTTACGGGGAATGGTTTGATTGAATAGCTTTCACCATCGTTTGTGTATGCTGTTGAACCTTCTTTACCGTGCTTGATAATTACGATTTTTGCATTCTGCCCGTGCCAGTATGCAGCAGTTTCCTTATCTGTCATATTAGGCTTAATAAACTTTTCTGTAAGGTCATATTCCTCACGAGAACCAAGGATAATATCGGCTTCACGAGCAACTGATGAATAATAAATTGCGATTTCATCACTGTTTTTCCAGTTGTATGCACGATAGTCGATGTCAAAAATAATTGGCACACCATTTTTCTTTGCAAGTGCTACCGCCTTAAGTGCAGCTTCTCTTGATGGGCTTTCTGCAAGTGCAGTACCTGAAATGAGGATTGCCTTTGCCTTATTGATATAATCTTCATCAATATCAGCAACATCAAGCTTTAAGTCAGCAGCTTCGTTACGATACATAACGATTGAGCTTTCTGTTTCTGACTTGATTTCAGTAAATGTAAGACCAATTTTTTCACCATTCTGGCAACGCTTGATATGAGAAGTATCAATTCCTTCATTATCAAAGTAATCAGTTACGAATGTGCCGAGCTGGTCATCAGAAACTCTTGCAAAGAAACCACATTTCTTGCCGAGTCTTGCAAGACCAACTGCAATATTTGCAGGAGAACCACCAAGGTATCTCTTAAATGTTGTGCTTTCGTTAAGCGGACAATAATAGTCAACAGGATTAAGGTCAACTGCAACTCTGCCCAAAAGGATTAAATCAAATTCCTTACTGTTGTCAAATTCAATGTATTTCATAATAAAATCTCCTTATCTATCCATAAAGCTGAACACTTTAATATGTCTTTTTACATTTGCATAAACGCCTTCTGACATTTTTGCACTGAGCTCAAAATAATTTGCTTTTTCTTTTGTACTGCAATAATCCTGAGCATATTTTGCAAGATGGTCAAAGCTTGCTGTTGCAATATTTATCTTTCGAACACCCAACATAATAGCCTGTTGGAACATTTCGTCTGTAATTCCTGTTCCACCGTGGAGCACAAGTGGTGTTTCAACCATTTTGTCAATATCGTCAAGAACATCAAAACGAAGATTCGGAAGCACAGGATAGTTACCGTGTGCGTTACCGATAGCAACTGCAAGTGCATCAACACCTGTTTCGTCACAGAAAAGCTTTGCATCATTAGGATTTGTACAGAGGATTTCGTGTGCTGCACCATCACCCTCATTACCACCGACAACACCAAGCTCAGCCTCAACTGTTGCTCCGTATTCGTCAGCCATTTCACGAACTTTTTTAACTGCCTTGATGTTTTCCTCCAAAGGAAGCGTTGAGCCGTCAAACATTACTGATGTAAATCCCATTTTAAGAGCCTTTTCAACAGTTTCGATTTTAAGACCGTGGTCAAGATGAACTGCAATTTCAACCTTTGAATTCTTTGCCGCAGAAATCATCATAGGACCCATAAGCTCAAGCGGTGAGTTTTTAAGTCTGCACTCTGCAATCTGAAGAATAATCGGCATATTCAGTTCTTCAGCGGCAGCCACAGCACCCATAACCATTTCCATATTGCCTACACTGAAAGCACCCACTGCGATATTATTTTTTTCGGCATTTTCAAGTAGTTTTTTCATTGGAACTAAAGCCATAAAAGCACACTCCAATCCATTTTGTTATAATCAATTAATTTTATCACTTTACACGTATAAAATCAATGTTTTATAGGTAAAAAATAACCATATTTTTCTGTATATTTTCACAAAAAAATGTCCGTCAGCCAGATTGGCCAACGGACTATTGAGTAAATTATTTAACCCATTTGAGTTTCCACATTGCAAATGCACCAACTACAGATGCTATGATACCAGGGAAGAGAAGCGTACCTGCATCTAATGAAGGAGCTACAAGCAATACGCCAAGCATTACAAGAATCGGGAAAATTGAAATCTTCCAATGCTTTGAGAAATAACCTGCTGCCAATGCACCGAAAAGTGCAGGTTGAACCTGTTTGAATGCAGGCATTAAAAGTTCACTGCTTGTAAATGCAGGAAGGAATGGTTTGAACACCAACACACCAACTGCAATAATAACTGTTGTAACAATAGAAGATGTTGCAATTGCAATTGTTGAAATAACTTCGCCTTCCTCACTGTTTGCCTTTACCTTTGCATTTTCCATAGCACCGATAGCACATGGAAGCTTAAGATTTGTAATATTACCTGTTACGAATGAAAGATATGTACCACCTGCACCAAGCATTGGTGTATAAATCAAAACTTCAATAACTGCAAGTGACCAGTAAAGCGGAATAAGCTTCATAAGACCACTCATAACGCCGCTGAAGGATGGCCAGACACCCAAATACAAGCAGATTGAAAGCGGGAACATAATCATTACGCATAACGCTGTAATACTTGAAATTCTACCCCAGGCATGGACACGGTCAAAATATGATTTTTCTACTTTATTCTTTTTACTCATAATTAACCCCTCCATTCCAAAACAGCAAGTTCAGGTGGCAATACATTGTATGCAACAACTGCAATAACCATCGCAATAATCATACCGATTGGCATAACAAACGGTTCAAGCCATGTGAGTTTGAACTTCTTTGCAATATATTCGAGAATTAATGATGCAGCAACTGCCACAACCAATGTGATAACTGATAACACACCGGCACCGTCACCGAATGTTTCAGGCTTACCTTTACCTGCAATAGCACGTGCTACGAATGCACCGATAAGACCGATAAATACAGCAGGTGTCAAAAGGTCAATAAATCCTGCAATACCGTTTGATTTTTTCTCTTTCTTTTCGCCTGTTTCTTCCTGTGCTTCGTCTTTTTTACCTAAGTTAAGCATCTTTTTATGTAATGGCTTTGCAACGAAAGGCAAAAGAACAAGAGAGAAACAAATACCAAGGGTCATAACCCAAGCAACACCGGCAAAAACTGCAGGGTCAGTAATTGTTGATGAGATACCGCCTTCTTGTCCCAATGCACTCATAGCATCACCTGCTGCTTTAGTTTCGTACAACAAGTTACCAAGAACAGATAATCTTACCCATGGAATTACCAGACCTAATGATGGTGCTAAAACAATAACCGTAGCAAGAACTGATAATGCTGACGGAATTGTGAAAACTGCACTTGATGTGATTGCATCACGCAATTTTTTCTTGTCAATTCCTAACTTTTCACCCTGTTTCCATGCTTTTACAAGGAAGAAAACAGATTGAACAAGAACAAAAGCAATAACGCCACCTGCAATCAAGTACAAACCTGTACTTTCTTTAAAGTCCATATTCTCATCTCCTAAAATAATATAAAAATATTAAACCACTTTTTTACTTTAAAATCAACAATTAAATTGAAGAGATTACTTTTTTCTTTCTATTTCTTTGAACATATTCATAATGTTGAGATAGAAATTGTGCGTTTCTTCCTTATCTGCCAACAATCCAATTGCAGTGCCGTGGTCACCTACCCGTATAGGCATAACATGCCATATTCCCGGGTTGTATTCCATACCTTCGGTATATTTGATATTTGGTTCGTCCGGAGGAGATAGTGCTGCATCAACATCAACCATACCATCATTTCCACCACTGTTATTGACACCTTTCTGTCTTGAATTATGAAGCAACAGAAATGCAGTAAAATGCATAAGTGGTAAATCCGTTTTATTTGCTATTTCTTTTCTCTTTTTTTCATCATATTCAACAGCATTAAACGGAAATGAGAAATAATAAATATGTGGTACAATTTCCACAAAATTATTCAAATTAGTTATTCCCTCAGGTTTCAATCCTGAAAAAATATTTTCATCTGTCATTTTATAGCTTCGTCTTAAATACTTTCTTGCACGATGTCCTGTCTGAACATCTTTTTGTCCCGGAGTATTTGTAAGTCCAAAATGCTCAAGATGGAAGTCAACTGCCTTACCGTTAAAAGGTGAACGTCCCATAGCACAGGAATAAAAAACTGCACTTGCTCTGACAGTCTGATACAATTTATATTTATCCGCAACTTCATATGCATCAACAACATCTAACGGTGAACAGATTGCACTGATGCTGCATATTAATTTTCCGTTGCCTCCTTTGAACAGTGGCGAAACATCATCACCACTTGCTTCCACTTCACGAGGGTCACCATATTCTAAAAGGTGCGAAAGCATACGGATACACAAACCACCAAAGCTATGGCCCACAAGATGAACTTTCTTTTCTTCACTCCAGCCATCAAAGAGTGGTTTTTCATACTTTCTTCCGAATTGTTTGTGATTATGGAGTTGTGAGTGAGCCTTACCGTAATCAACTTGTGTACCCATGAGCTGAGCATATAGTTGACAAGCCTGGTCCCATGCACTTGAAATCGGACCAACTGAAGCTGCATAACACTCGTATCCACTATCTCTCAAAAATTCTGTAAGATTACCGGTTGTGGCTCCCCAATATGGCATTTTTTTGTATATGCCTTCTCCTTCACCCCAACCAAACATACCGTGAACAAAAATAACAGGATATTTTAATTCTCTTTTTTTCATAATTTTCAATTCCTTAAATTTAAAATTATACTAAAATCTTAACATTTTAAAATAAGTTTTTCAAGTGTCAATATTTTAATTTAATGGTTTAAATAGCATATTGACAAAATGAAAGAAATACTATACAATATAATACAAATTAAATAGCCCCTGTCAAAAACAGTGAAGAAAACAAGACATAATTCACTCGCTTTCAGAGAGTTGCCGTTCGGTGCAAGGCAACACAGTGCTTATGTGTATAGCTCATTTCGGAGTTGCACGGGTGAAATCATAGCCCGTGACGGATGACACCGTTATCAAGTCGGACCTTGCTTGAGGTCGCTAAGGTCGGTTTTACCGACGAATTAGGGTGGTACCACGATAGATTTTTCCGTCGTCCCTATCAATCTCTCGTTGATGATAGTGGGGCGATTTTTTATTTGGAGGTAAAAATTATGAAACAAGGATGCCAGAAATACATCCCATTTAAACCAATCAACATTCCTGACAGACAATGGCCGAGGAAAACAATTGAAAAACCACCAATCTGGTGCTCAGTTGACCTTCGTGACGGTAATCAAGCTCTTATTGACCCGATGAATCTTCAGGAAAAAATCGAATATTTCAAAACACTTATCAAAATCGGTTTCAAGGAAATTGAAGTTGGTTTCCCATCAGCTTCTGAAACTGAATATGAAATTCTTCGTACTCTTATTGAAGAAAACTTAATTCCTGACGACGTTACAATTCAGGTACTTGTACAAAGCCGTGAGCACCTCATCAGAAAGACTTTTGAAGCTATTGACGGTGCTAAAAATATAATTATCCATTTCTACAATTCAACTTCAACTCTTCAGAGAAAAGTTGTTTTCAAAAAGGATATGGACGGTGTTATTGATATTGCCGTTCAGGGTGCTAAGCTTATCAAACAGCTTACTGATGAACTTAAAGCAGAAAAAGATGTCAACATCCGTTACGAATATTCACCTGAAAGCTTTTCGGGTACAGAAATGGACAACGCTGTTCTTATCTGTGAAAAGGTTATGGAAGCACTCGATATTAACGAAGATAACAAGATTATTCTTAATCTTCCTGCAACTGTTGAAGGTAGCACACCAAACGGACACGCTGACCAGATTGAATATTTCTGTCGTAAGCTCAAGAATCGTGAAAATGCAATCATCAGCTTGCATCCTCATAATGACAGAGGTACTGCTGTTGCTGCTGCTGAGCTTGGTCTTTTAGCAGGTGCTGACAGAATTGAAGGTACTCTTTTCGGTAACGGTGAAAGAACAGGTAACGTTGATATTGTTACTCTTGCTCTTAACATGTACACACAGGGTATTGACCCGGGACTTGATTTCTCAAATATGAATGAAATCAAGGATATGTTTGAAAGAACAACAAAGATGCCTGTTGACCCAAGAAAGCCTTATGGTGGTGAGCTTGTTTTCACTGCATTCTCAGGTTCTCATCAGGATGCTATCAACAAGGGCAAGGAATATATGCGAACAAGCGGAACAGAATATTGGGAAGTTCCGTATTTACCTATCGACCCTGCAGACGTTGGTCGTGAATACGAACCGATTATCCGTATCAACAGCCAGTCCGGTAAAGGTGGCGTTGCATATATTATGGCAGAATTCGGATATAATATGCCAAAAGCTATGCATCCTGAATTCTCTAAGATTGTTCAGAAGGTTTGTGACGAAAAAGGTAAAGAAATCCAGAAAGACGAAGTTTATGAGCTTTTCCAGCAGGAATACCTCAATGTTACAGGACCTTACAAATTGCTCAATTACAAATTCTTTGAAGAAAGAGAACACGGTGATGAACAGTCAAGAGTACACTTTGTTGGTACTGTTCAGTATAATGATAACGAGCCACAGCAGATTGAAGGCATTGCATCAGGTCCTATCGGTGCTTTCTGTCAGGCTATGAACACAATCGGTCTTGGTGATTATCACTTCATCGACTACTCAGAACACGCATTCTCATCAGGTTCTGACTCAAAGGCTGTCAGCTATATTCACATTACAGACCCACAGGGCAAAGATGTTTTCGGTATCGGTATTTCACACAACATCAACTACGCATCAATCAAGGGTATCCTTTGTGCAGTTAATCGTTGTATGCCGGATGTAACAAGAAAGGACTAATTATTATGAAAAAATATAATATTGTAGTATTAAAAGGTGACGGAATCGGTCCTGAAATCGTTGATGAAGCTCTTAAAGTGCTTGATGCAACAGGTGAAAAATACGGTTTCAAGTTCAATTATGATTATAAGCTTATGGGTGGTTGTGCTATTGATGCAACAGGCGAACCACTTCCACAGGAAACTGTTGACGCTTGTAAGGCTGCTGACTGTGTATTCCTTGGCGCAGTTGGTGGTCCGAAGTGGGATACTCTCCCCGGCAAACAGCGTCCTGAAGCAGGTCTTTTAGGCATTCGTGGTGCACTGGGACTTTATGCAAATCTTCGTCCTGCAAAGATTTTTGAACCACTCAAATCTGCATCACCTATTAAAGACAGCATTATCGGTGACGGACTTGATATTATGATTGTCCGTGAGCTTACAGGCGGTATTTATTTCGGTGAAAGAGGCAGAAAAGAAGTTGACGGAAACCCTGCTGCTTACGATACAGAAATGTATTCTGTTCCTGAAATCGAAAGAATTGCAAGAACTGCTTATGAAATGGCTATGAAGCGTAATAAGAAGCTTACAAGTGTTGATAAAGCAAACGTTCTTGAAAGTTCAAGACTCTGGAGAGAAACTGTTATTAAAATGTCGGCGGAATATCCTGAGGTTGAGCTTAATCATATGTACGTTGATAACTGCGCAATGCAGTTGGTAAGAAATCCGGGACAGTTTGATGTTATCGTTACTTCAAATATTTTCGGTGATATTCTTTCTGATGAGGCATCAATGATTAGTGGTTCAATCGGTATGCTTGCATCTGCTTCATTGGCAACAGGTAAAATGGGGCTTTATGAGCCAATTCACGGTTCAGCTCCTGACATTGCAGGTCAGCAGAAGGCAAACCCACTTGCAACAATTCTTTCAGCAGCGATGATGCTTCAGTATTCATTTAATGAAAAGGATGCTGCAAAATCTATTGAAGATGCTGTTAACGAAGCACTTAAAACTGCTCGTACACCTGATATTTACGAAGAAGGCTTTAAGAAGGTTACAACTTCAGAAATGGGCGACCTTGTAGTATCATTACTTAAATAAATTATAGCGGGACGATGTGGACATCGTCCCCTACTTTTTAGGAGAATTATGAAAACACTTTATATCAGCGATATGGACGGAACTCTTTTGCAGAGTAATGGCAAAATGAGTGAATTCACAAAAGAAAAACTGAATGATTTTTACAAAAAAGGTATTCCTTTTTCTGTTGCAACAGCAAGAAGTATGGTCAGTGCTATGCCGCTTCTTGAGGGTGTTCATTTTGCTGCACCGGTTGTCCTAATGAACGGTGTTTTCGTCTATGATACGGAGTCAGGAAAAGCAGTAAAATATCACGAAATCGAGCACAGCGTTCTGCAACAGGTTCTGGATTGCTTTTATGAAAAAAATCTTCATCCCTTTATGTTTCTGTATAGTGATGATTACAAACTGTCAATTAAATATACGAAATTTGACAATGACGGAATGAAAGAATTCTATGATATGCGAGTGGATATGCTTGACGGCAGATTTACTCAGACAGATGACCTGACAAAAATTGAAAAGGGTCAGCACCCTGTTTATGTAAACTACTATGCCCTACCACAATTTCTTGATGATATTGTTGAAAAGCTTAAATCCATTCCCGAAATTGATTTTGCTTATTATAAAGACAGTTATTCTGACGATTGGCTTATTGAGATTTACTCCCACACAGCCTCTAAGGCAAACGGTGCAAAAGAAGTCAGAGACATTGTAAACGCTGATACTATCACAGCATTTGGTGACAACCTTAACGATATTAAAATGCTGAAAGGCGCTGATACTGCTGTTGCAGTTGAAAATTCGGTACAGCAAGTGAAAGATATTGCTGATATTGTTATCGGGACAAACAACGAGGATAGTGTTGTAAAGTATATTATAGAAAAAGAAAACGCTTAGGACTTAACCTAAGCGTCATTTTTTTAGTATATTAATGAAATTATGTTTTTCAATGCCAAATCAAGATAAATTGCATCAAAGCTATCAACTGCACCGTCTTCATTTAAATCACATCGGATAAACATCAGATTATCGGTAACTCTCGCTCTTGTCTGTGAAATATCAACAAGCAAATAATAGTCATCAATATCCACATCACCGTCACCGTCAGCATCACCACGAAGTCTTGATGGCGCTCTGTCATTAAGCATTAAATCAAGAATAATTACATCAATTCCGTCTATTGTACCATCCTCATCCATATCTCCTACCGTAAGAATATCGTCTGATTCCTGTAACTGTAATGTTGCTATATCAGAGAGAATTTTGTAATCTTCTCTATCTACTTTTCCGTCAAAATTCACATCACCTTTAATAAATGAGTTCAAATCAACAAATTTAATGTTGTGAGTTGATGCATATTCCTGTGCATATGTGCCATTATAGCCATAAATCGTAACATTTTCTTTGTCTGTAAATGCCTCAGGAGAAATATCTGTTACTGATGCAGGAATAACTACATTCTTGTCACGTAAAGCTTCTGCAATAATTCTTGTTGTACCGTCTGCAATTTCAATCTTGTGGCAGTTTTCGTCTGTGCCGATGGCAATAGTATTGTAGTAAAGAACACCATTGTTCCAATTCTCAGCATTATTATAATATCCTGTATTATAAAATGCACTTGCATACATTTGAATATCCTTTTCAGGCAGTGCTATGTTTACAAGAGATGTGCAGTTTTCAAAAGCTGATTTTCCTATATATTCAAGGTTCATTGAAAATTTGACTTGTGATAAATTGGTACAATCCTTAAAGGCATTATTACCTATCGTTGCAGTCTGGCTCGTAAGCGAAACCTGATTTGCACCGCACCCTGCAAATGCACCGTCGGCAATTACAGTCGTACCGTATTTTATTGAATGCGAACCTGAAGAATAAGAAATTTCAACAAGTATTTTCCCAAGATAGAGATATTCAAGGTCATTTGCAATAATATCTTCCCATGGAATATTATCATTTCCGTCACCGATATCCGGATTGTCTGACGAATTATTTAATTTTTCTTTCCAATTGCTTTTATTGTTATAATAGGCTGTATTATGTATGGCTTTTTCACCAAAAAACATAATAGTTGACGGTAATGTAATAGTTGCAAGACTTGTGCAGTTTTCAAATGCCGACGCACCCACCGACTTAACTCCTACCGAAACGGTAATTTTTTCAATGTTTATGTTATCCTTAAAAGCAGAATCACCAATACCATAAACCGAATATCCGTCAATGGTTGCAGGAACAGTTACATTAGTTGCTGAACCGTTATACGATGTAATTACAGCCTCATCATTAACTACTTCATAAGTGAAACTTCCACTTGTCAAGGCACTTACAGGCATGGTGCATACAAAGACAGAAACAGCAATTAAAATTGATATAACTCTTTTCAGAATTTTCTTCATAATGCACCACCTTTACTTATAATTATATACATTTTACCACTATGTTTTTTATATTGCAATAAAAAAGGTGAGAATTTCTTCCCACCTTGATAATCTGTTCAAATAGAATTATTTTGCTGCCAATTCTGCACGAGCAAGCTTGATATTTTCAACGAAACGCTTACCTGTTTCAGTAATCTTCTTGTAGTCACCTGTTTTTGCACCTGCTGTAAGTGATGAACCTGCACCAACTGCAACAGCACCTGCTTTAATCCATTCACCAACATTATCAGCATCAACGCCACCTGTTGGCATCATCTTAGCATAAGGGATTGGTCCCTTGATGTCCTTGATAATCTTTGGTCCAAAAAGGTCAGCTGGGAAAACTTTAAGAATATCTGCACCGTTTTCCATAGCAAGAAGACCTTCACGAACTGTCATAATACCTGGCATCATTGGAACTCTGTAACGGTTACAAAGCTTAAGTGTTTCAATATCAAGCGCAGGGCTTACGATATACTCAGCACCTGAAAGCATAGCAATTCTTGCTGTTGCTGCATCAAGAACAGTACCTGCACCAAGGATAATTTCTTCTGGTGTATATCTCTTTGCAAGTTCTTCAATAACTTTATCAGCGTGTGGCACTGTGAATGTAAGCTCGATAGCAGCCACGCCACCTTCAATACAAGCATCAGTAATTCTGATAGCCTGGTCAACTGTTTCTGCACGGACAACAGCTACGATACCGCAGTCCTGAATTCGGGTAATAATTTTTTCTTTATCCATAATTACATCTCCAATAAGAATATATTTCTATAAGTTTGTTTTCTTATTTTGAGATAGATTTATTTTTTCGCAAGACAATGTGGCAGAGGCGAAGCTGTGTGTGCTATACTGCGAGCCGAAAGCCACGAAGTATTGCGGAAAAAGAAACTATCTCTGAACTCGAGCACCTGAGCCTTTAACTATATTTTCAACTTCTTTAAGTGAAGCCATTGATGTGTCACCCGGTGTTGTCATTGCAAGTGCACCGTGAGCAACACCATAATTAACTGCTGTCTGAGCATCTTCTGTTGTCATAAGGCCATAGATAAGACCTGATGCGAATGAGTCGCCACCGCCAACACGGTCAAGGATTTCAAGACCCGGAAGTTCAAGTCCCTTATGAACCTTACCGTCTGCATAGCAGATTGCTGACCAGTCATTAACTGTTGCTGTTTTAACTGTACGAAGAGTTGTTGCAATAACCTTGAAGTTAGGATAAACCTTGACAACCTCTTCAAGCATCTTGTAGTAACCCTCAATATTGAGCTCCTTAAGATTTTCGTCGTTACCTTCGATTTCGAAGCCAAGACAAGCTGTGAAGTCCTCTTCGTTACCAATCATAACGTCGATATATTTTGCGATTTCCTTATTAACTTCCTGTGCCTTTGCTTTACCACCGATATCATTCCAGAGAGATGGACGATAGTTAAGGTCATAAGATACGATTGTGCCGTATTTCTTTGCTGCCTTTACTGCTTCAATAGCAACTTCTGCAGTTGATTCTGAAAGTGCTGCAAAAATGCCACCTGTATGAAGCCAACGAACACCAAGAGTACCGAAAATATAATCCCAGTCGATGTCCCCTGCCTTAAGCTGTGAAATTGCTGTATTACCACGGTCAGAAACACCAACAGCACCACGGATACCGAATCCACGTTCTGTAAAGTTAAGACCATTTCTTACTGTTCTACCGATACCGTCATACTTAACCCACTTGATAAGAGAAGTGTCAACGCCACCTTGCATAATAAAGTCTTCAAGAAGACGACCAACCTCGTTGTCAGCAAAAGCAGTAACAACTGATGTTTTCATACCAAAGCATCGACGGAGTCCACGAGCAACATTATACTCACCGCCACCTTCCCAAGCACGGAAAGAACGAGTTGTCTTAATTCTGCCTTCACCCGGGTCAAGACGAAGCATAATTTCACCAAGTGAAATCATATCAAACATACATTCTTCTTTATTTCTAAGATTTAAATTCATATATTTACCTCCAAATTGCTATAACGGAAAAGAGCCACTGATTATACTCCTGAGTAAGCTGAGAAGCCACCGTCAACACAAATGCTTGTACCTGTAATAAAGCTTGAATATGCTTCATCACAAAGGAACAACAATGCACCTGAAAGCTCATGTGCTTCACCAAATCTCTTCATAGGTGTTGCACCCAGAATCTTATTTGTTCTCGCAGTTGGTGTACCGTCTTCATTCCAGAGAAGTGTTTTATTCTGGTTTGTTGAGAAGAATCCCGGTGCAATAGCATTTACACGGATACCAACATCAGCAAAATGAACTGCCATAAATTCTGTAAAGTTCTTAACTGCTGCTTTTGCTGCTGAATATGCAGGGATTTTTGTAAGAGGACGATAAGCATTCATTGATGTTACCATAACGATACAAGTATTTTCCTTTTCAGCCATATCACGAGCAAAAACCTGTGTAGGAATAAGTGTTCCAAGGAAATTAAGGTTGAACACAAATGAAATTCCTGCTGCATCAAGGTCAAAGAATGTCTTTATATCATCATTTTTTTCGATTAAGTCAATCTTTTCAAGAGTTTCCTTTGTTGTTGTACCCTTTGGATTGTTACCACCTGCACCATTAAGAAGAATGTCACAAGTACCAAGCTTTTCATTGATGATTGCACGAGCATTTTCCATGCTTTCTTTTTCAAGAACATTACAACCAACAGCAATAGCAACGCCACCGTCAGCCACGATTTCATCAGCAACCTTCTGTGCTGCTGCTTCGTTAAGGTCAAGAACAGCAACCTTTACACCCTGTTTAGCAAGTGTTTTTGCGAAATCACCACAGAGAACACCGCCACCACCTGTAACAACGGCTACTCTACCTTTTAAATTTTCATGTAACATAGGTTTACTTACTTCCTTTCTCAACTGCTTCAAACAAGCCGTTTATATATGTAGCACCGAGTGCTCTGTCAAAAAGGCCATAACCCGGTTTTCCTGTTTCACCCCAAATCATTCTACCATGGTCAGGACGAACATAACCGTCAAAGCCTGTATCTACAAGTGCCTTAACCACCTCATACATATCAAGACTACCACAATTTGAAATATGTCCGCTTTCCTCAAAGCTTCCGTCGTCCATAATCAAAATATTTCTGATATGCATAAATGCAATTCTTTTCATTGCACTGTATTTTCTAATCATTTTTACAACATCGTTTGATGCAGCACAACCTAATGAACCTGTGCAAAGACAAAGACTGTTAGCTTCACTATCAACAAGCTTTAACATTCTGTCAATATTTTCCTCGCAAGTAATAATTCTTGGAATACCAAAGATTGGGTATGGTGGGTCATCAGGATGAATTGCCATTTTAACGCCACATTCCTCAGCTACAGGAATAACCTTTTTAAGGAACTTTTCAAGGTTTTTCCAAAGTCCCTCTTCACCCAGCTCACCATATGCTGAAATCAATTCTCTGACTTCTTCCTGACTATAGCTTGCATCCCAACCCGGAAGATGAATATCATCCTTAAGCGGGTCAAGACCTTTCATCTGTTCCCAATACATAACAAGGCTTGTTGAACCGTCCTCTGCCTCTTTATCAAGCTGTGTACGAGTCCAGTCAAAAACAGGCATAAAGTTATATGTTACACACTTAACACCATATTTTGCACAACGACGGATGTTTTCACAATAAACCTCTAAAAGCTCGTCAACATTATCTCTGCCAAGTTTAATATTTTCGTGCACAGGAATTGATTCAACAACATCAAAAACAAGACCGTTTTCTTCGCATTGTTTTACCATTTTCTCGATTGACTCTTCCGGCCAGACCTCACCGGGTTTTACATCATAAACAGCACTGACTATGCTTCTCATATTTGGAATCTGACGAATGTATTGCAATGATATCGGGTCAGTTTCACCATACCAACGGAATGACATTTTCATAAGTTTTTCCTCCCTATGTTTTATGTATCTTATTTTATCATTGAAAAAAATTTGATTCAATGTACTTTTTATAGTTATTTTGGTAAATTTTTATTGTTCATCAGGAAAATTGGAATCATCTTCCCAATAAGCAACATCAAACTCATCCTTATCAGGGTCATAAACATCCCAGAGCTCATGCTCAAACACTTCAGGCTGAGCAGGACATTCTGCAATTGCCTCAACCTTCATACCTCTTGACCAGATTGACGGGTCAATACGAATTGTGTATCCGCAACATGACGGTGTCAACCATTCATGCATAGGCGCTTCAGGAAGTGCATAAGTCTGCATAAGTGACATAATCACACCACCGTGAGTAAATACAGCAGTACTGTTTGCACCTGCACGGATTACACCATCAACGATTTTTTCAAAACAGGCACAAATTCTGTAATTAAATCTTACCTGACTGTCACCAAATGGTGCTGCTTTATTAGGATTTGAACCGCTGAGCCATTCAGCAAAATCCTCATCATCCTGTAATTCTTCTGCAGTTTTACCCTCAAATTCACCGAAGTCATATTCTCTTAAGTCATCAAGAACAATCGGGTTTTTGTCAGGATAAATTACCTTTGCAGTTTCTATACATCTTTTTAAAGGACTTGAAAATACCGCATCCACCTCAGGATATTCACCGTAATTTTCCATAATATCCTTAAGCTGTGCCATACCTTCCTCACATACAGATTCGTCTGTATGACCGATATATCGTCCCTCAAGATTACCTTTTGTAACAGCGTGACGAATTAAATGAATTTGGTAAGTTTTCATATTTTATCTCCTGAAAATTTGTAAAATCGCACAATATACAAATTGTTGAATATATTATATAATCTTTATACTTTAAGTATAAGGAATGTTTGTTTATGAGTACATCTGTTTCCACAAGACTTGTAAGTCTTCGTAAAGAAAAAAATTTAAGTCAGAAAGAAGCTGCAGCCGAATTAGGCGTTTCACAGGCTTTGCTTTCTCACTACGAAAAAGGCATCCGTGAATGTGGTCTTGACTTTCTCTGCCGTGCATCAACCTTTTATGATGTAAGTACCGACTATCTTTTGGGACTTACTGAAAACAAGATGATGTCAGACGCACTTTTCGTTGACCAGGAGCTTCCTCAGGACAGTGAAATGCGAATGAGTACCATTTTCCGTTCATCAGTTTATCTTATGGACAGGCTCAGTGCATACGGTCGAAACTATTCAAGTAAAATCAGAACAATTTATGTGCTTACAATATATAAAGTTTACCTTGCTGCTCTTTGTCAGGGTGCAATCCCTAATCACGAATTAGCAAAAAAAGAATTAGCACCGTATTTCACAACTACGGTTATTGACAATGTTATCAACTCAATGCTTTTTGAAGGTGATGCAAAGCCAAAGAGAAGCGAACAGCTTCCTCGCACAATGGATACAATCATCAAAGAAGCTACACGAATAATTGAAAAAGAAGTTGCGAGAGCATATAAGATTACAAACAGACAATCAAAGTAATTCTTTATAAATAAGACTTTTCTTTATTCCTGTTTCACCGGCAACAGTTTTTGCTGCTTCATTTACGCTTATGCCTTTATCAACAAGTTCTTTTGCAATTATAACAGCCTGTTCTAATGTGACAGGTTGTTTTTCTTTTATCTCATCAGCACCTGCAAGAATAAGAACATACTCACCTCTCGGGTTTTCAACCTCAAAATAGTCGATTGCACCTTTAAGGCTTGTCCTCATTACCGTTTCGTGAATTTTAGTAAGCTCTTTTACGATAGCAATTTCACGGTCACCGAAATAAGAATACATATCCTTAAGTGTTGCTTTAAGCTTATGAGGAGCTTCGTAGAAAATCATTGTCCGTCTTTCATTTTTAAGTTCCTCAAGATGTTCTTTTCTGCTCGGTTTATTTGTGCTTAAAAAGCCTTCAAAAGTAAATCTTCCGCTTTCCATTCCGCTGATTGCAAGTGCCGTTGCAAAAGCAGTAGGTCCGGGAACAGACTCAACAGGAATTCCCTTTTCGTGACAAAGATAAACCAAGTCTTGTCCGGGGTCAGAAATGCAAGGCATTCCGGCATCAGTAACTATTGCACAGGTTTCTCCGTTTAAAATTCGTGAAACAATAATTTCTCCCCGTTCACGACGATTGTGTTCATAGTAACTGATAAACGGTTTTTTTATATCAAAAAAATTAAGCAATTTCTGTGTTACTCTTGTATCCTCTGCTGCAATAAAATCAACAGCTGCAAGAGTTTGTTTCGCTCTTTCGGAAAAATCGGACAAATTGCCGATTGGAGTTCCTACAACATAAAGCTTCCCACTCATATTGTCCGTTTCCTTTCTTTATTTTCTGTACTTTTCAGTAATTCTGAGCATTTCCTCTGTCAGAGTACCGTCATTATTATATGCAACAAGGTTTCCCTCAACCTTTAACCCGTTTTTGGCACCACGCTTACCTTCAATAAGCACTAACCAAGGTTGAGTATCACCTTTTTTAGATACAAATTTAAGAGTTTTCGGTTCAATTCCGTTTGCTCTCATCCCATACATTGCATCAAATACTCTTTCGGGTCTGTGGCAAATGCAAAGCTTGCCGCCAAATCGTAAAAGACGAGCAGCACTTTTTGCTATATCGTCCATATTGCAAAGAGTTTCATGACGAGCAATTGTTGCAAAATCGTCATCATTTTTTATCCCACCATTTTCGATTTTATATGGTGGATTCATAGTAACTAAATCAAAGCTACCTGCTTTTAAATCGGAAATATCTTTTAAATCCCTGTTTAAGACAGTGATTTTTTCTGTATCATTCAAGGCAAGTGACCTTTTCATCTGGTCACAAGCGTTTTTCTGAATTTCAACTGCTGTAATTTCGGAACATTTTCCGTCACGAAGCCAGAGGAAAGGGATGATTCCACAGCCTGAACCAAAATCACAGGCAACATCATTTCTTTTAGGATTAGCAAAATCAGCAAGCAGCATTGCATCTGTACCAAAGGTATGCTGCTTTGATACAACAACGCCCACATCTTCGCCTAAATCCTCAATATGTTCACCATCAAAAAGCGTAATTTTATCAGTCAACATAAATATCCTCAACATCTTCCATACTTCTGATAGTTGTTATCATAAGTAAAAGTGAATCTTCATTTTTGGGGAAAACAAGCATCTTGATAACAGAAGTATCCTTTCGATGCTTGAATTTCAAATCCTTTGATTCAGTATAAACAACTTCCATTGAATGAATTTTACCACCACATTGTTTGATGGTTTTTGTGATAATCGGAATCTGTGTGCCCACATCTTTTATTTCAACAAAAAGAAGTTTACCTGTTGAACCACGAACAATAAATCTTTTAAGAGAGTTAAGCGTAAGATAAATAACGAGTGTAGCCACAAACGCACCTGCATAGAACCCTGCACCTACTGCAATACCTATACAAGCAACAGCCCAAAGGGAAGCAGCAGTTGTAAGACCTTTAACAGAAAAACCCTCACGAAGAATGGTACCTGCACCAAGGAAACCGATACCGCTCAATACCTGTGCACTCATTCGTGTAACATCACCCGACATTCCCTGGCTGTCAAAAATATAAACTGATGTGAGCATTACAAGTGCAGAACTGACGGAAACAAGAATATGAGTTCTGAAACCTGCAGGACGGTGAGAATGTTCACGCTCAAATCCGATAAAACCACTGAGTACAGTTGTTATTCCAAGTTTAAACAATGCATCAATAGTGAATCTTATCTGGTCAAAACCCCAGACCCACAAAGCAATATTTTTTACTGACTCCCAAAAGTCTGCCAATTAGTTCATCCCCTAAGTAGTAATATTATTTTACTTTTTTCTTGTAAATGCAGGAACAGAAAGTATAACTGTCCATATTACCTGATACAGTATAATCTGTAACACGCCAATTTGCGCAATGCTTGAAATAAATGTAAACAATGCCATAATCACAGCACCGATAACTGAAGCGATAAGCTGAACAAGTCTTGATGAATTAACAAAATTATTAATTACAAATGCACCGTGAAGTGCAGAGAGCATTGTTTTTATTCCACCATCGTGAATAATCATTGCATTACTGCGTTCTGTACGTCTTGATTTAACCTTTGAGAACATATCACCTGCAACAGGATTGATGATTTTAACAACATTTGCAGGCAACTGGAATTCTCTTTCAAGGAATTTTTCTGTAATATTTGCATCAGCTGTTCTGAAGAATATTGTAATTCCGTCTTTTTCAAGCTCACGCATATATCTTGCTGTTTCTTCATTTGCCTTATAAACTACAACAAACATTGCTGCAATTTTTCCCTCAATAGCAAGATAAAGAACATTTCTTCCGTTTGATTTATATTTATCTTCCAAGTCCTTATCAGGTGTTTCTACATTATGATGTACAAGAAGGTCACGGTTACCCACAAGGACTCTGTGATTATGAATCCAACAAGAACAGCCTAATTTTTCTTCATAAGCCAAGGATTCAACAGGAAGTAAAAGCTCTCGCTTACCAATGATAACGCCATCAAATACTTCTGCTAAAACACCACCTGATGCAATAACAACAGATGCAGTATAGAGAAGAGCTTCGTCAATTCTCATTTTGTGGTATGTCTTCATACCCTCAATATTGCATCCACCCTGTTCAAATGCGTCACAGGCATCAATAACGACACCGTTTGTGTTTACAGCATCATCAACTGCACTGTAACCATTTATCAAAGCACCATCTTCATTAAGGAACTTGTTTGTTGCACGAAGATTAATAGCCGAAACAAGTCCTGCAGAACAAGGAAGCGTCATAAGAAGTGTTCCTGTTAAAGTGCTTATACCTGCAAAGAAATTTCCTGTTTTAATAATAGAAATAATTCCGAGTACAAGACCGACTATTGCCATAGCAGGAATTGTAAGCTTACAAATCTTTCCTGTAACCTCAGAAGAACGTGAAATTTCAACAAATTTCTGAGGGAATCCGATTTTTGCTGAATACTTGATTTCAGGATTACCCATCATAAGGCCTCTTGAAATCTCATTTGCTGTATCCTCATCAGCTACATTTTCAACACTGTAACATTCGTCAGGATCAGCTGTAAGAACCTTGAAGTTTTCACTGTCATTTTTGCAACGGACAAGCTCACCTGCAAGCTTCATAATCATAGGTAACACTGCTGCACCTGCTGTAATTCTTGCAACTGACTCGATACTGTCTGCAAAAGCAAAGCCGATAAGACACTGAATAAAACCTGCAATTGCAGAAACTGCAACGACAGTATCCATATCAAAAATCTGACTCTTTATATTATTGAACGCTTTTATGAATGATTGATAATTCAATGCACTTGCAACGATAAGTAATAAAATCTGTACAAGAGCATAAACAAATTCATTGTTTCCGTAAATCTCAAAATTGCCGTTTTCCATTCCGGCAACAATTGAAAGAATTGACATAAGGAAACATATACCTGAAACAGCAGCAAGCTTCATAACGGTTGATTTCTTTTCCATTGCAAAAACTTTTTTAACCGCTTCCTTATCCTTTGGTCCGAAATACTCACGTACAACAGAAACCTTCTGTCTTTCGTATCGTCTTCTTACAGGTGGTGACTGAACTTTTTCTTTAAATGACATTCCACCTGCAACAAAATCTCTGACTGCTGCCTTGCGATTTTCACGAAGCACTGCCTCTGCCTGTTCTTCAGGCTGTTGAAGAATTTCTTCATCTTCACCAAAGCCATCAAACATAATCTGATTGTCAGGCTTTTCAGGTGCTGTTACTTTTGTACCGAAATCCTCCTTGGTTTTTTCCTGTTCCAATTCATATTCAGCACCAATAATGGTTGGCATAGTTCTTATTCCGTCTGTATTTTCACTTACTGTGCCATTTTTAATGATAAATCCCGGAGTTTCTATTGTTTCAGGAGGTCTTGCATCTCTGATAGCTCTCTGTTCAATGGTGTTTTCAAGCTTCTGAACAGGTTTGTTCATAAAATGCTTTCTGTATTTTTCTTCTTCCATAACACTTGCAGAAGCAAGTGGTTCAGCATCACCGCTTGTTGTTCTTACAACCTTATTTCCGAGATTGTGAGAGATGTTCGGATTATATGTTCCGCGAATATCAATTTCATTGAACATTCTTGTTTTTTCAATAGAAATCTGACCTGTCACGGACTCTGCTTCTTCCTCTACAGGTGCATCCTTGTATTCTTCGACGATTAAATCAACTATTTCAGAAGTAAATCCAATCTGACCATCATCTTCAACTGATACGGAAACATCATCCTGAGATTCGGTTTCTTCTTCAAGAGTTTCAATTTCAGTTTCAGATTCATCCTCATCATCGTCAAAATCCTGAATTTTAGAAATATCAAATGAGAAAAAGCCTTTTTTTGATGGTTCTTTTTCCTTCTTGATTTCAGGCTTTGAAAACACGACTTCACTTTCCTTGTCAGTGGTTTTTTCTCCTGAAATTTCAGCTAAAAGCAAGTCAATATCAGTAAGTGAATATTCCTGACCCGGAATAGCTTCTCCGTTTTTCTCTTTTATGTCGTTAAGAATTTCTTCAACTAAGTTATCTGAAATTTTATCTGTCATAATAAAATTTCCCCCCGAAAAATTTTTAAACATTCTGTCACACTATCTTTTATATGAAATCTCGTACATTAAAATTCCACCTGCTACGGAAGCATTAAGAGAATTTATCTGCCCTTTCATTTTAAGTGAAACAATAAAATCGCATTTTTCACGAACTATTCTGCTCATTCCGTCACCTTCTGAACCAATTACAAGAACTGCAGCACCATCAAAATTAACTGAACGAGCATCCTCTCCGTCCATATCCGCACCGTAAACCCACATTCCTTTGTCTTTAAGCTCCTGAAGTGTTGATGCAAGATTTGAAACACGAGCAACCTTCATATATTCAAGTGCACCTGCACTTGTTTTACCGACAGTATAGTTAAGTGATGCACTTCTACGCTTCGGAATAATAATCCCGTGAACACCCGCAGCCTCAGCAGTACGGATAATAGCACCCAAATTGTGTGGGTCTTCAATTCCGTCACAAGCCACGATAAACGGAGCTTCTCCTCTTTCCTCAGCAACTGCAAGGATTTCCTCAACAGTTGCATAGTCGTGAGCTGCACAAATTGCCACAACCCCCTGATGATTACTGTGTCCACACATAAAGTCAAGCTTCTTTTTGTCAACCTCTTTGACAACAGCACCTTTATCACGACACTGACCGATTATCTTTCCTACAGAACCGGTTTTTTCACCACGAAGTACAAAAAGTGTATCAATTTCACGACCTGATTTTATAAGCTCTGTTACAGCATTTCTGCCGATTATCAGGTCCTTCTTTTTTTCTTCATTAAACAAATCCATTTTAGAACTCCTTCTTGAGCATCACACAAAAAAGTATATAGTTATAGATAATAATTTTAACAATTCATTATACCAAATAAACCATAATAATACAAGTAGAAAATCCTTGAAAATCAACAAAATAAGGTGTTTCCGTCATTGAAAACACCTCTTTATAAATCATATTTTTCAAATATCTGTAATATTACCGTAAACCTGTACAATTTCAAGGTTTTCACTTCTCAAAAAATCCTTTGGAGTGATTATTTTTCCACTCTCGGGAGCAATGTCAATTCCACAAGTCAGATATGCATACCAGACAAGATGTGCACACTGTGTTGTGGCGGGAGTTTTATCACCGTCTCTGCCCGAAAACACACCGCCTGAAAAGGAATAGTACAAGCCCTTCAGATTTTCTTCTGCAAATTGTCCCGCTTGATTTCTTGTAGATTCGTCCACATTCTTCGGTCTTAAAACCGCAACCAAAGGGTACTTTGTCCATGACCATATTTGGGAATTGTTTGATTTTTCACCAATCATAACAGCCTGAACACCAATACCGTTTTCAGCATCCGTAATAATCGTTGCGTGACCGTGGCGCCAACCAAGAGAATGAATGCTTAAGGTAACTATAATATCACCGTTCTGTAAATCTGCAAATTCAGGATTGCGAATCTCCTGACCATCTGTATCAGTGATTCGTTCGTGACAAGCAAAAACACCTTTTCTGTAACAATAATAATCCTTATCTGCAAGATAATAATCTCTGTATTCGTCGACTTTATCCACTCTGCCATCACTCAAAAGCTTATCAACTGCAGGTTTTCCAAGTCCTGTCTGCAAGAAAATTTCCTCATAATCCTCTTCCGTAAGTTCTGTATTATTTTCAAATTTTTCTGTAATTTTATTCCATTCTGTATCGTTGCCTGTTGCATCTTCATATGCCCAAACATCAGTAATTTCACTTAAAATGAAATCGGCACTGAAAAAGACAATCAACGCACCAAGTATAACCATTATCACACGACACAGCTTATTGACTTTTTCGTTTTTCACAAACATTCTCCTGTAATTATTATATCACAGATATATTATCATAAAACCAATATCATTTCAATTATTGTCATAATTTCTCATAATAAAAAAGACTTTTCAGGAAAACCTATTATTGATTGGAAGTGATTTTATGTCAACTACAAATAACGAATATAGTAAAATGGCTGATAAAGCGTCTCCACCGTCCCCAAAGCTTAAAAACTGCATAAAAGCCTTTACTATCGGTGGTGCAATATGCACCTTCGGACAATTTCTCAATTGGGGATTTGAGAAAATGCACTTTTCAGAGGATTCAGTTAAGGCTTTGACACCATCTGTGCTGATTGTAATTGCTGCAATCCTTACAGGAATCGGTGTTTTTGACAAAATAGCAAAGCACGCAGGTGCAGGCACCATCGTTCCCACAAATGTCCTTAAATTGCTACTTGTATTTTCCTTTGTATATGTTATACTTGTATTAACAATTATAACACTGAAAGGAGTTGCAAATATGCACGATATTTTCGATATCCCGGAAGATTTATTCGACACAATTGAATCTGTCTTCAATGAAATTATTTCACAAAAAAGCAAAGGTGTCAATCATATTATAGAACAGTTATCCGTTCTTTCTGATGAGGCTATTGACACTCTAATCAAAACCCCCGTTTTGTTCAATATGTTGGGCAGCACATCACCAACACCAAACACTCATATGGTTGTCAGCTATACACCGGCATCCGGTGTCAATGCTTCAAATGTGGCTGATGCTCAGCTTATTACTGATGTAAAAAACGCATTTTATCGTCATTGCTATGAAAATGGAAAACTATCATTTGAGGACTACAACACGTTAATAACAAAGGAATCATGATATGGAAAGAAAAATTGAAATAATTCAATCAGCTACTCCTACCCCTGTTGAAACACGCGATAATATAAAAGTCGCAGCTTACTGTCGCGTCTCGAACGACAAACTCGAAGACTCGTTAGAAGTTCAAAAAGCATACTTTGAAAAAAAGATTAGGGATAATCCAAAATGGTCTTTGGTCGAAGTATATTATGACGAAGGTATAAGTGGAACAACAATCGAACAAAGACCAAACTTTAATAGACTTTTAGAAGATTGTCGAAAAAAGAAAGTGGATTTCATTCTTGTCAAAGAATTATCTCGTTTTACGAGAAATATGAGGGATGCGCTTAACATTTTTGACGAACTCGCTTCACTTAACATTTTTGTCAAATTTGAAGCCGACAATCTTTGCACCCAAAATAGCAGAGATATGGATTATCTCAGACGATGTGCTGAACAGGCAGAATATGAAGTAAGAAGAACAAGTTCTCGTGTTATTTTCTCTCAAACCTTTAAGGTGGAAAACGGAATAGAATTTGGACATGGAATGCTCGGATACATACCTGTTAATGGAAAAATGCAGATTGTGGATAACGAAGAAGAAGTTGAAATTGTAAAATACATTTTTACCGAGTATGCCAACGGTAAAGGTTCAGACACAATCTGCAAAGAATTAAAGGCAAAATATCCGAATTTCAAACCGGAATACACCAAAGGGACTAAACTCAGACACACCTGGTCAAGTGCAAAAATAAGACGAATTCTTAAGAATGAAAAGTATGTCGGAGATTTTATATTCCGAAAATCTTATGTGTCTGACACTATGACACACAAACAAATCAAGAACGACACAACGGTAGAAGACAACAAAAGACATAACCACGACAAAATTCGTGTCCCAAACAACCATCCAGCGATTATTGATAGGGATACCTGGGAAAAGGTTCAAAAAAGATTTGATACCTTCACTAAAAGAATTCCTGAAGAAAAGAAATCCCGACACAGCAATCGTTACTGGTCGAGCGGAAAAGTTCTGTGTGGAAAATGTCACGGTCATTTTGTCAGCACAAACAAAAAAACAAAAAGTGGCTATCATCAACGTTGGAGATGCTATACCAACAGCAGATACGGTAAAAACGAATGCAGTTCAGTAAGTATTTCAACCAATGTTCTCAATGCTGTTATGTGGCAAACAATTAACCAAATAAATCTTAATAAAGAAAGAATCAAGGCTGAAATTGAAAAGGAAATTTCTAAAATTAAAAATTCAGATGTAAATAAACTCAGCACTCAGATAAAAAAGCTTGAAGGCGAACTTGATACTGAAAACAATAATTTCAACTACTTTAATACCGAATTAGCTACTTTAAATGCAAAAAAAGCCTTTATCTCGGATGAATATGAGGCGCGACTTATCAATGCACGAATAGCTAACTACAGTAAAAATCTTGAAAGCACTTTTGCTACTATTCAGGAGCTTGAAAAGAAAATAACCTCACTAAAAGAGCAGGACAATGAAAAGGCTTTGATTGAAGAACAAGAAGCGTTCAAAAAAATGCTTGATGATTTCTTTGAAATAGACCCAAATGCCGACAACAACATTCTTTACGGAAGCCTGTGTGATAAGATTATCGTTAATACTGACTCCAATGAAATTGAAGTTTTCCTCAATAATTTTCCTCGTTCTTTCACGTATAAATATGCTACCAAGGGTGCGTTAAATAATTATGAGGTTTCATTGGAAGAAGTAATAAAAGAACAAAAATAATTTTATATAAGTGAATCCCGAGAACGACTAACGATTATCGTCCTCGGGATTTTAATATAACAACAAATGACAAAACAAGGAAAGCATATAAGGAGCCTTAAATGAACGGGCTGATTACATTGGAGTTCCTTTCTCTTAACTCCATATGTGATTTATTTCAGCAATAATAGTATGAATTATAATAAACATTCACAAACGAAAATTTTATATACAACTCATTAAATTCGTGTAACAAATCTGATATTGAGTGAAACTCTGTCCGGTGAAAGGCACAAATGTCGTTTTATAGAACTCTGTATAAAGCATAAAACCAAGCATTATTGCATCCAAATCATCTTTGATTTTATCAATCTTGTTTGTAGCAGCGAAAAGATTAACATAAACATTTACTTCCCCGGTTTCAGGTGCTAAAACACATCGGGTTATAGTTGCAATACTCTCATTGTTTTCAATGGCTTTTATGACATCGAGAGGTTCAACAGCTTCGCCAAGAATCCTATCTGCCACTTTTACACCCTTAACTTTATTTAAGATTTTCTCCTTAAATAACGGAGTGCATCTTTCACCATAAAAGTTTAATTCACAGACTAAAAGCTTTTGCTTTTCATATAATTTTTTATAGCCAGATATATATAAATCAAATCTCTCACCCGTCAGAATCTTAATAATTTTTTCTTTAATTTGTCCAATCTTTCGAGTGTCAATTTTACCGCAAATTTTAAATATTAGACTGTTGTTGTACAGATTTATGCTAAATAAAATCATATAATCACCAACATCCATATAATCCTCACAGCGTCTCAACTCATCATTAGTAAGATTATATGCGAAGAAGAAATTCTGAAGCTTTTCTAATTCTTCTAAACACCCTTTTGATAACAGTCTGTTTGCCCTGATATAATTTTTGAATATAGGTCGGTATGCATTCAATTCATTCATTTCCGTTATTTCTATGTGTAGTATTTCAATCTTCCTCCAGTTCTTTTAAATATTTTACAAAGAGAGACGTTTCTATGAACATCAAAATCGTTTTATTTGCTCCTATGTGATAATTTGGTAGTTGATAGTAGAAAAAACTATCAAGGCACTTGCTTATTTCATCAAGTTCTTTCTGACTGTAGTTATAGCAATGAATGAGAACAATTGGCATAGAACAATCCTCATCAATCACCGCAACTTTTTGATTTTTATCGATTTTCTTAAGATATCCCCTGCCGTAATAAACATTTGAGTCATATCTTAATAATCTTTTAAGTTCATCGGTATGTAGCATTTTTTTCAATTCCTCCTTTATTTAGAAATAGTATTTATATTTTATTTGTCTTGTCGTATCTAACTCCTTTCGTGTTTTTATGTGTAAATAGTATGTAATTCCATAAACAACTGCAAAGCAAAAAATCCCACAAATTAATGTGAGATTAATAGTATAATAAAAAATGAATTATTAAGAAAAATATGCACCTCCAAAAGACCTAACTTTCTTGGTGCATATCATAGTTGCTATTATTAATTTCTTATTAATTAAAAAAATTATAGTAATTGTGTTGTCTTATCAAAAGACTTCACAGATTCTTGTTGTATAATTTTATAGATTTATTCTTTAGCATCCCAAAGAATCTCATTATCCAATTTCTCTGAATTATACATTAATTGGTTTCTAAATTGTCCAAAAGGTTCATTGATATATCTGCAAAAAGACATTCTCGGCGAATACATTTCAGATATTGTTTCGTATAATAATTCCTTTATTTCACTACCTTCTGTTTTATAACTATTCCAATCATACTCTATGTCTGTTAATAATTCATAACTCATTCTACAATCATAGAATGTATCGTCATTTTTAATAAAGAAAATTCCAGGATATCCCCTTTCTCCCTTCCTTATTAATCTAGCGTCAATAATATGTTCAATTTTATTTTCCTTTAAAAGTTCATTAAAATCGCCTTTACAAGTTTTTAACTTGTTTTTCGATATCTTAAGTGATATTGCCAGCTCTAACAATCTACGATAATTAACAATACCTTTTGCAACTTTTCTTTGATCTCCATTTGCAATTGAAGATAATAATGCTGTTTTTAAATCCTCAAATTGTTCACTCAATATATCCACTCTTTTTCTTTCTTCTGTACGATGCCTTTGTTCATTTAACAAACGTTGAAAGTATCCTGACCACTGCTTTTTCAACACCTCTTCAATATCTTGCATTTTTTCAAACTGAAATATCGAATTGCCTACTGATTTTAAACGCAAAAAATTAATAAATTCGAAGATGTATTTAGCAGTCTCCTGTTTATCAATCGCCGGAAAAACTATTTTATCCGCAGCATCCCTATTCTTTTCATATAATTCATGTTCATAATATACTTTTTTATCAATAAATGTATAAACAGGTATATTCTTTTTTATTGCCTCAATCACTTCTAATTGTGTTATTGAAAGCTGTAATTTATTATCTTTTACATTTTTTAACAACTCATCCATAGAAGAAATATCGACCTTATTTAAAGCTTCTGGTATGCCTTTTCCTCCATATCTTGAGCCAATAACAAGAACTAACATATCACAATTGCTAACTTCTTCAACACAACTAGTGTGTGTATGCTGTCTTGGGTCATATACAACATCTGCATAGTCGCTCATAATAGGATCATAGCCTAGTGATACTATAAATGCTCTCAAATCAGAACGCAAAATCGATAAGTCGTAACAAGTTGATGATACAAACACCTTTAATCCCGCCATATTCAATTCCTCCAAATAATTCCTTACTATTATAATCGCCTCCAGAATGCATTTTGTGACAAAAAAATTTGAAATTCTTATATTATTTTTTAAATTATATGTTATATTATTAAAGTTAATTCTTTATGATATGCATTTATCAAATAAACTTGTTATCAAAAATCTTGAACTTTTCCCTTTTAGGTAATGTGTATATCACATTGAGAGTAGATTCCATGTGACAACTTTTAAAAATTTGTATTGTGAAATTATCGACCCTAATGATCTTTTTACTGCTGAAAAGAGTAGTCAAATTTCTGATAAGACTTTCAAAGCACAAAAAGCAATTCAAATTCAGGATTTTGTATTCACCGATGGTTCTGCTGAGAAGAGTATTGAAAGAAGATTTGGAGAATATTTAGATACAGCAGATGAAGTTTGCGTATATGCAAAACTCCCAATAGGATTCCATATTCCAACACCTGTTGGTAATTATTCACCCGACTGGAATATCGCATTTAACTAAGGTTCAGTTAAACATATTTACTTTGTTGCTGAGACAAAGGGTACAATGGAAAGCTTGAATCTTCGCCCAATTGAACAAGCAAAAATATCTTGTGCAAAGAAATTATTCAATAAAATTTCCACCAGTAAAATGAAACATCACGATGTTGATAGTTACCAGAGTTTGCTGGAGATTATGAGTAATTTATAAAAAACGACAAAAATGCCTATGAGGTTATAATTAACTTCATAGGCTTAATTTTATATTTCATTTAATTTAAGGGAATTGGTTAGAAACAATTCATCGGTTTTTATATTAGGTTTGATTCCTTGGATGCATTTTAAGTTTATACATTATCCTTTTTCTCCTGTTTTTTTCTCATATCTGTAAATTTAGACATTAATCCTGCTATATTAATTAAATTTTCTTTTAAACCATTTTGAAACGAATATTCACCTATATTCGTATGATAATTTAAACTATCATATTTTGTAATAAATATTGCCTCATATACTTGTTTAAATTTTTCTTCAACTGATACAAGTGTTCTATCATTCTCATCTGAATCAAATGTTTCATTTGCAGATAATAATTTATTAAACCAACGAGGTTCATAATCATCAATCAAATCAGCAATTGGAGAAAAATCTTTTCCTAAAATAAAATTATTATATCTAGTAATATCTTTAATTTTTAATCCTATTAGAACCGGAACAATAAAAAATAAACAAAACTGCAAGGCTTGTCCTTCAGGAAAAGAAAAACTGTATTCAGTTCCATGCGTAGGTTTATATGCAGCAATTTTTGTTAATCTAATATACTTTGCAATTTCTCTTAATGAAAAATTATACTTTTTAATTACTGTGTTACATACAATATCATAAAAATAACTTTTTTCGTGAAAATCAATAGTATTGTAAAACTTAGTAATATCAATAGACGGTAAAGACATTCTCAAATCAAAAAATCTATCAAGATATCTACTTGCATCAAAATTTTCACCATAGTATTTCTTAATTGTATGTTGCAGTTCTAAACTATTTATTGAAAAAACAAATGTAATTCTATCGTTAGAAAAATAATGTTTTATACGTTCTAATAATCTAACAGCGTAATCCGGCTTACATCTATCTAGCTCATCAACAAAAACAACTAATCTATCTCCGCGTTCTTCAAGTATCGATTCTAAAAATTCCTTGATAAGATTTTCAATTCCTTTAGATTTTTGTATCTCATCAATAGGACTATGACTTTTAAAAGCTTCAAGCAAATCACTAAAACTTCTACCAGTAAATACTTCTAAAACAGCTGTCGCTTTCGTAAAAATACCAGAACCTTCTTTAAGGGAAAAAGAAGAATTAGTATTTTCTATAATTGATAAAACAAGAGACAATATAGGGTCTTCATCATTATCGTTGGCCCAAGCATCATAATAAACAGCAACTTGTGAAGTATATTCCATTGGATTTTTATTATGTATTCTATCACAATAACCTCTAATGGAATCATTGTCATCTTCATCATGTGATGGAATATACTCATTAAAAGCATCTAAAATCATTTTTGTTTGCTTTATAAAAAATGTCTTACCTTCTCCCCATCTTGCATCTAATGCAATAGAACAGCTATCATCTATTGAATTTAATATATCAGCGAAAGCAACAACATCTTTACTTCGACCAATACTATCACTAATGAATGTTTCAAACAAGTTTTCATATGTGGGTTGTAATTCTAGTGATTTCATAGTTAGTTTATCATCCTATCTTAACACATATATAGTTCTATTCTTCAAATAAAATTTCAGTATTAAATGAATAAACGGAATATATGTTTTTATCATTGTCATTTCTTTTCAATGATACTGTGAGTATTTGTTTATATTTAATACTGGATATATTATTCATTTCTATAACCAGTTTAATATTCAATGTTTTATCATTAGAATCTACACTACCTAAATCAAATTTAATAGTTTCATCTAAATAAATCATTCCTATCATGCATTGAACATCCGTTTTTCGTCCATTTATTTCACAACATAAGATTTTGGGATTTAATATTACATCTTCACCAACATTTGTTATATTTAATATCAAATGATTCAACAATGGCTTATTTTCAAACAAGTCATATGCTTGCCCAATTTGAACGTTTTGATATTTATTTAATTTATATTCTTCATTTTCGGCTCCTTTTAAATCCAAGTATCCTATTTTTTGTTGCAATTGCTGTTTAGTTAATCTTTCATTTGTTTTATTTGCATTTTCATTTTGCCAAAAAGAAACAACCGCCAGTAAAGCTGTTCCAAAATATGCCATATAGCCATACCAAAAGTCTAATTCACGGAACACATTTTTATCTAAACGAAGACTAATACATCCAAAAATAATAACAGGAGTAAAAAGTATTAGTAAAAATGCAAATGAATAAATAAATTTTTTCATAAATTAAACCAAATCCTTTCTCAAATCCTTAATCTTCTGCACTAACTCAAACTTCTTTTTAGGTTGCTTTTCTACTCGGGCTTGTTTTTCAAGGCGAGCAATTTCTTTTTGCAGTTTTGCACGTTGTTCATCTGCATTATTAATTCTCTCAAGTGATATTTCATTGACAATAGTTATCTAGAAACTATCTGCATCTATTTTTGCTTTAACAACATTATTCAATTGAAATTTGTTATAAATAAATTCCTGACAACGTTTCCTTTAATCTGTTTTTATCAATATCGTCAGGAATGAATTCACTGAAATCAATTTCACTTACAAATCGTTCCATATCAGCTTTTACCATTCCGTTCAGTTCGACTTTATCATTTGGAACTAACAACGAAATTAAATTATTTACATCACGACAATGCTTTCTGATATGCTTTGACTGTCCTTCTTCACCATTTTTTCTTCTGTCTATCAATTCACACCAAGCTTTAACCTTGAATGGAATCAAATGCTTTTCATCCAAAACAGAAACGCCTTCAATGGTACGCATGCCACTCAATAAAAAGCTATAGTAATCATCATTTAAAAGAATTGCTGACAAGCTTGATACATCATCAGATATATGTACCGGTATCAAGTGAGCATCCGGTGGTATTTCAATGCTTTCATTTCTTGAAAACAATTCAATCATTTTAGGATAATCTAAGTTTTTAGGCTTTACAAATCTATAGAAATTTTTCTTATCTGAATTCCATTCGATTGTGTATTCAGCTGCCTTTATAAACTCCCAGAACTTTCTGCCAAACTCAGTGCTGATATTCTCAACTATCAATACAACATCAAAATCTTTTGTGGCACGAAAATCTTGACCGATTTCGTCAAAAATAATTGCGCAAGCAGTACCACCAATCAAAACATAATTTGTATTATACTGTTCAAAAAACTGTCTGAATTTATCAAGACCATTTATATTTAACATATCTCTTCTCCTATTATTTCGTCCAATGCAATCTGAATGCGTTCGTCTTTACTGTCTTTGAATTGAGCATATAGAGATACAACATCAATATACTGAGAATTACTCAATATTTTAGGGTCATATTTGAACTGTTCTAAAACACAATACTCATCATCAAATAAATTGAATTTTTCAATAAACATCTTATTGTCAAGTTCATCGATTTCATCTGCAGTAACAGCATAATATGATAATCTACTATCATTTAAAGACCAAGATAATCTTGCAAGTGCCAGCTCATTTGACATAAGGAACTCATTATGCCTATTTTTGATGTAGTATGTTTTAGCAATAGGATTGAACAAAAACTCCTTACCCTTATTCCAAAACTCATTTTTTTCAATTGTTCTATATATTTTTCTTGTGTTGCTTCCTACGGTGTAAAGGAGCTCTCTTGCAACCAATTCGTTTAATGAACGATTTATTGTCGCTACAGAAAATGGTAAATCATTTAATAATTTTCTTGCGTTTGTTTCTTTAATATCATTTAATAAAATATATATAAACACTACTTGCGTTGGCACTGAAAACTCAAGATTGTACTCTTTTTTTATAACATCTTTTTCAATCAAATTGAACATCACATTTGGAATATACACTTGATAATCAGGCACGACAAATGAAAAGTCTGCTTGGATTAATGCATTCCTTTGGGTTAATCTTAATTCATCAAACACCATTACAGGAGTACAATTCGAGAACTTCTTTATCTGGCTTGTCTGTTTTCTTATTGTGTTGATTTTTATTTCGATTTTTTCTTTAGGTTCAGTTAAAATATATTTATTGTCATTTCCATCAATTTTAAATTTTAAAAAAACAAATTGCTCAGTTAAATACAATGGCATATTTCGTTCATGTTCATTGTATAAAAATGTAATTTTATTTTTAAAAATTGATTTTAAATATCCAATTACATCATTCATTATCTCACCTCATTATATCAGCATTGTATCATATTGTTTGATATAATGCAAGTGTTTTGATTTAATTTTTAAAATTGAATTAGTCAATTGAATAATTCTTGTTTGAATTGATATTTACCTATTTAAAAATAAAATTAAAACTTCTTTTCCATTAACGTCGAATCGGACATCGTTTTTGATATTTAATAGGATTAAGATTTGTTTTATTTATTAATATTGTTTTATTATAATATATGTTTTCTCTATAAAAAGTAAAAGTCTTCAAACTCTTGTTCATCAAGGATTCGGAGACTTTTTTCATTAGTATTAAGTTAATAAAATACACATTATCAAGTTAGTAAAATACACATAATGGTATGTTGAGGTTAGAAAAATACACGATTACATTATTTAAAAAATTATTCATCACCTAATACAAAACCTTCATCTAATCCCCATTTGCTGATTTTTATATCATTTATAGAATCCTCATCTTGTAGGTCAATTTTAAAATTAAACGATGATAGATACTTTTTACCATTAAGGTCTTTTTTGTAATAGGGTTCATATGTGATATATAAATCTGTCTTATTATTTATTTCTGCAATTGAGGGTTCAAGTACAAGTGCTTTTATATATTTATTTTCTTTTACTTCATTGTCAGTTATAAGCTTCTTAATATTTTCAGCAGATATATTTGCTGAACCAAATGCAAGGAAGGAATGCAGATATTCATATAATCTTGAACTGTATTTCTTTTTTAGTGATAATATGTACCCCAATTCATATTGAGTAAAACATTTTGTCTTTTCAAGAAGAAACTTCCTCATCCCATCACTAAAGCACACATATATCAGATTTTTGTTAGTGTCGATTCTGCAACCATCCTTAAACCAATGATGATATTCAAATACACCCGGTTCAACCTCAATGCAAAAAGACATTCTAAGTAATTTATCAATGCTTTTGATAATTTCACGATATTGATTACCGCCTCTTCTAACACCAATCATTTCAACAAAGCTGCTGAATGGTATAACCTCTTCACAGAAGTCAGTTGTATCTTTGGTTATGTGTGAAATCATTATTGCTATTAGTTTTCTTTGGTAGTTATCTAATAAGAAAGAACTCATTAGAGGATTTCTGTGCATATCAGTGTCAGTTGATATTTTTTGAATTAATAGATTATTCTGAGATACTAAGTAATTTTTATAATAAGGTTTCATGCAAGTGCTCCTTTACATTTTTATTTTAAGTATGTAATTTGCACTTGCTATTTTTTATTTATATATAAAAAAATGAAATATTAAATATAAAATTTTTAATTGTTATTCTATGAAGAATTAAAGTTTTATTGGGGTCCAGGCACTCCTGGCAAGTTATCAATAACCGGAGGTTTTGATATAACTTGCTACATCAGATTTGATTTACAGTTGTAAGATAATTCTATATATCATACTTAAAGTAAATATATATAGAAAGAGTGATGCTATGCACATAGAGAAGTATAATAGAACAGCCGTTGGTCATATGTTGGAACATTATGAACGCAACCCAAGAATATATGAATTCCAAAAGCATATCGACCCCAAACTTATACATAAGAATTATACAATCGGTAATGATGAATTAAAAGGTTTTTCTAAATACAAGCAGATACTTGAATCTCCAAATTTAAAGATAATGAATAGAGCTGATGTTAATACAATGTGTGATGTAATTTTAACTCTACCAAAAGCCGAGTATTTTCCTCAAGAATGTTATGAAGAATTTTTTGAAGTAGGTTATAACTTTTTACTTAATAAGTTCTGCAATGGGAAAGAAGACTTTCTTGTCGGCTGTTATTGTCACGCCGATGAATCTAAAAGAAAAACGAACACTTCAGAAAATTCTGAAATATTCGCACAAGGTCAGAGTCACATACATTTTTGCTTTGTACCTGTACTTGAAGAAAAAGGAAAGTTAAAAGTTTGTGCTGCCAAAGTTGTCACCAAATCAATGTTGAAAACCTTGCATAGGGAAGCAAGTGATTACTTTTACGAGTACTTTGGCTTTGATGTTGGCATTATAAACGGCGCGACAAAAGAAGGAAACTTAACTGTTCCGCAACTAAAAGAGCAAACCAAAAAGTACAATGAATTAGTTGAAACAAATAAACAATTAAAAACCGAAAACGAACAATTAAAGATGGAACTTGCTGAAAACATGCACAACCTGAAAATATGGCAAGAAGAAATAGGTATAACTCCAGATTTCGAATTAGCAAAATAAAATCATACTATTTCTGGTTTTGTCTCGAATTTCCTGCGGTTTTAGTGATGACTTTTTGTTGCATCACCTGCTCTAGAGTTTAAGTCTGAATGCATCATTATGGGTACAGGTGCGACTATTTTCTAAATCGCAGGTCCCGTAATTGCATACGGAACATTTGCTGCAGTAATTTACGGTGTAATCTGTTATATTTTTCAACTGTATTAACACTCATTTTCAAGCAACACATCTTTTAATAAGTTTGCTTTCTTAAAGTATTGATTAATGTTAATTATTTGCTGTATTATATTTCAAGATTATAACTTGATATTTCAAAAGGTATAATAAAAAAGAGCCAAACAGCTCTTTTTATCGTAGTAAGTTTTATTAATATTCATAAATCTTTGTTGCACCAAAAAGTGAACGGAAGAAGCTTCCGATTTTATCAAAAAATCCTGCTTTTGAATTCATTTCGATGGTGTCTGTATCAACAAGATTTCCTTCTTTGTCATAAAGTGAAACTGTGAATTCTGTTTTACCATTGCTGTCTGAAATGATTTTTAAAGACTGACCATTGTTCTTTGTCTCAGTTTTAAATTTGCTGTTGTTCTTTGACCACTCTACTCGATAACATTCAGGCAATTCAGGTTCCGTTTCTGCGTGAAGAATAATACCATCCTTATGGCGAATTGTTGTAGTTGAAGGTTCCTTGATATTGATAGAATACTGATATACTGGTTCATCTGGATTATCAGGAACATCTGGCTCGTCAGGAACGTATGGCTCGTCAGGAACATTTACATCGTCAAACTTTATTTGTTTTGATGAACACTTATTATATTCATATGTTACATCAATTTCTGGATTATCTCCATTATCTTCATAAGCCTCCAAAATGCTCACATCAATTGTACAAGGCAATTTAAGTACTTCGAGCTGAATTGTAAATAACATCTGACAATCATCACTTACACAGTCTGAAGAAATACCGCCATATCTCATCATTCCTGCTGTTTTATAACTAAGTTTTTCAGTCGGGAAAGCACCATTTAATTTCTCTGAATTATTTACAATAGAGAGTGTGTTTGGATTATAGGTGAGCTGATACATAAGAACGCAGAGCTTTGAATTACTTGGCAACTTTGTAGTCAAGGTAATCACATCGCCTACTTCTACAGTATCCTTATCTACTGTAGTTTCGATTGTCGGGTTTTCTGCAGAAGTATCAACTGCAAAAACATTGATACTCATCGGGATAATTGCAATGAAAATTGCAAGAATAACTGATAATAATTTTTTCAAGACTTTTCTCCTTAAAATTAATTTGGCTCTCCCGCTATGCCTCTTTTTCAAGAGGCACTTTGGGGAGAATTATTGAGCCATACTGCTTTCGCAATAGGGTTGGTAAAAATTATTCGTTCTTGCGAACTATGTTGAGAATTCTTTGATATGTTTCATCGGAATTCTCATATTTTTTTGCAATTTCAAGTGTGATTTCGATGAGAATTGCTCTGATTTCCTCATCACCCATCGCATCACATCCTTTATATGTTAGATTTTTTCGTATGTATAGTTTGTATTATCGAAAAGTCTTGTTTTTGCATCTTCAAGAGTGCGATGATAACCTGCTGTACTAATCTCGTATTCCCAAGTACCATCGGGAAGAATAATCGGACAAATAATAAGATTTACATAATCATTAAACCAGCTATCGTAATCGGCTATCATAGCCACACCACACTTAATGTTTGTGTCTGATGACGGTTTAATTTCATAACAATAAAGTTCATAAATCGTTGATGTTTCAAAATATTTTTCCATATACTGTACTGCTTCTGACTTAATTTCACTTATTTTATCTGCAGTAAGCTGTGATTTTGATTCAACTCTTTCTGCTAACTTTGGTACGGTGTATTCTTTTGTGCGGTAAGGAATCAAATAATTGTATTCCTGTAATCCGTTGCCACCCGTTATAGCTACGTTGATTTTATCTCCTGATGAAACTTTTGTTTTTTTACCGTCTATGGAAAATCCAATTTCGTCAATTCGCTGATTGTTATACACTACCTTAAGTGAATGGCTGGAATCACCTCTTACAAAATACATACCATCAACAACTCTTTCAAAATCTTCAGGAATGTTAATTATTGCTGAGGACTCACCACTGATTGGGGTTTTTTCACTGTAATTTGGAATAACATAAGTAATACATTCTTCAATTCCTTCAAATACATCAATAATTTTTGCATCTACAAGACCTTCAACCTTATATGTAAATTCCGTGTCATTGAATTTAATTCCAAGTCCTTTTTCAACATCTTTAAGGTCGTAGCCAAGTTCTTCGAGCTCTGATTTTACAATAACCTTAACCTTATCACCGTTTGAAAGATTTTCATATTCTTCAGCAAGTTCAACGCTGAAAAGGTCTGTATATTCATCAATAAAAGCCAATGAAAGAGCAATCTCTCCACCCATTTCACTAAGTTCAGCAACAAATTCACCTGCTTTTTCACGGTCAATTAAATTTTCAACGGCATCTTCATCCACATCAATTGATGCTGTGCCATAACCATTATACTTTGAAAACTCAATTGTAATATAGTCTTCCAAATCGATTTTTTCTCTTCCTGCTGAGCAAGAGCATAATGCTAATAATGAACTGAGAGCTAATACTACTGCGATAACTTTTTTTATTGTAATTGTCATGATAATTCTCCTTTTTAAAAACACTTTTATTAATCGTTAAATTGTGTTGTAGTGAATAAAATCTTTTGCTCGGTTAAGTTCTTTTCTTGCTCGTAACCAAATAAGCACAATAATTATTACAGGAGCAAAAACGGTGGATGCAATGCCGAGAACGAGTGGAACAAATCCTAAAACAATGTTAAATGGAATTGGGATTAATACAAAACCAATAAAAAGCATTTTCAAGAAGAAAGAGAGTACAAACTTTCCTCCACCTGCGATTACTGTAAATACTAGGGAAGCCAGACCACCAAACATACCGATTGCACCTAATATTTCCATTAACACATATAATATTCCTGTTGCTTCTGGGGCGTTTCCAGATAAAATCCAAGCACAAACGACCGTTGCTACAGATGAAATAATAAACGGAATTTTAAGTGCTGATATAAGCTTTTCGCACTTTGCTTTGTATTCTTCTGCCTGCTGGATGTTGATAAATTCTTTCTTTGTTTTCATTTTGATAATTCTCCTTTTTTCTTTTGTTTTTTCTTTTTTGAAGTGTCCCTTCACTATATAGACAAATCAAAACGACAAAAGGTTTTAAATTTTTTGAAATATTTTCAATGATTTTTATTTTATTTGTCGTTAATGCTAATTATAGCCCGAATACGGGCTATTGTCAATGTACGGACACACCCATAGAATTAAATTATCAAATACAAAAGGGTGGTTAAATGATTGTCTTTGATAATTTATGGAAGACCCTGAAAGAGAAACAAATTACACAATATCAGCTAATCAAGAGATACGGTATCAGCACAGGTCAGTTAGACCGACTAAGGAAGAATGGTAATGTGAGTACATTCACCCTTAACACTCTATGCGAAATACTTGATTGTGAGTTATCAGATATTGCAAGTTTTATTCCCGACGCCAATCAAAAATAAACTGTAATCTGTTCCCCTTTCACTTATAAGACAAACGAAAAGACAAAAAGGTTTTAAGTTTTTGAAAAAATTTTAAAAATTTCTAAAAACTTATTCCAAGACAAAAAATACCCTGTGCAATTCTAACTTTGCACAGGGTATTTTTGTTTATTTCTTTAGTTCTATTATAATTCCATCGCTGCCTGCTTTACTACCAAATGATTTCATTAAATCATCGATTGTCTCGTATAATCCCACTTGTTTAAATAGAGATGGTTTGCGTTCATCTATATCTAATACATCGCCGTACTGATTCGTAATCATATTTGAATAGTAATATCCCATATATCTTCCTGTTGATTCTTGTTTGAAAATATAGATTATATTACTTCCATAATACTTTGGACTTTTAGCAACGACATATGAAGCTTCATATGTTACTGAGCCATATTCTTTTTCTGCTTCTACCATTGCTCGTTTTTTTAGTGTGTTAAAAGCTGTATTTGAAATATTGTCATCTCTCATTAACTTATAAACATAATCAACATCCATTTGTTTTTCAGTTGTTGAAAAAACAAATCCGAACTCCGAAAACGCACCATTTTTTTTATTGAGTCTTGCAGGGATTTTTTCTCCATTAACATATTCTGAACCGCGAGGTGTGTCAAAAATTATAGAGATTTTTTCTGTAGTTATTTGATTGTTTTTATCTTTATATTCTATGGTATATTGTATGTCATTTAAAACTGGTTCCGTCCAACTTATTTTACATACACCATAATCTATTTGATAATCATCATCATTAAATGTTATCACTAACGGATGAACATCGTCATAAGAAGTGAGAGAAGTATTTGTTTCTATTCCTATTGTATCAATTGTCGAAAATAAATCAATTTCTACAAGGTCATCGTTTGATTTTCGTGTAGAGGGCTCTTCTTTTTGAGTTAAAGATTCATTCTTTTGAGTTGATTCAACCTTATCCTCAGGTGTTGGAAATACAAAATCAGGTGATATTATATTTTCAAAATCTTCTCTGCATGTAACTGTTTCTTCTTTTCCGTCTTTTGTAACATATGTTATTTTATAGAATGAATCAACTTCTCCCCAAGAACTATCCGTAACAACAATACCTAGCGGACTATTTTCATCCATCTTGAATGACATAACATATTCATATACTTCCTGTGGTTCGCAATAAGCAAAAGAATAATTAGAATTGTCATCCACAGGAACCTCAATATCTCCTGTAGAGTGTCGTGTTGTCAAAGCGTATTTTACCTGATACTCATCGTCATCCAAAGAAATGAACTCCACATTATCAAGGCCGGGAACTAAATCGAAAGGTCTTAAATCGTATCCCATTGGGAAGCCTTGCTTTTTTATAACATACGCTTTTAATTGTTCATATTCATCTTCTGTTTCACCATCACCAAACAGACATTTGTAAAGCTTGTGGAATGAATTATAGTCAGGAATACCACATAACTCTTTATCTGGATATATAGAGTTTTCAAGTTCTCCGTATTTAGAAACAATTTCATTTTGGAATTCATCATTTCGTTTTAATTCGTTTCCTTCGTACAAATCATTACTTATAATGTAATCATAAACCCAATATGTACGGAACCAATTTGTTTTTTCGTCAGAAGAGAACGAAAAAACGTCATCTACTCTGCTATTAGCTAATTCTGTGCTCATTATGGCAGTAACAGCTTTAACCATTTCTTCGTTAAGTCCTAAATCGGCAACAGAGCTTGCGATGATAATCTCATCCTCTGTTGGCTTTTCTTTCGTTGTTTCAACAAACTGTGTTGTTGTGTCGTCTTTAACATTATCACTATTACTGTTTTTTACAGCAAGAGTAACCCCACCAATACCAATTGCTGCAACTAAAACACCTGCGATGATTTTTGTGGCAATACCTTTTGTTACTGCTCCTGCACCTACAGTTGCAACGCCTTTTGCTGTACTACCAACCTTAGCTGTTGTTTTTATTGTTTCAGTAACTACTCTTCTTGCTCCTGCAGCTTTTGTTGCTGTCCCTGCAGATTTACAAATCTTAAGAATACCTTCTGCTTTCTCAGGACTTGCAGCAAAGCTTGTATCATTTTTGAAAAGCCAACGAAGGAATGGAATAAGTGCAAATCCTGTGATGCTGAAGATGGATTCGCCTCTCTTTTTCATATCATCTGCTTCTGCAGTCAGCTTTTTCCTTGCATAATGAATTCTGCTCTTTACTGTATTTTGTGAAACTCCGAGAATATCAGCAATTTCTGTTATTGACAAATCCTGCACCCAGAACATCAATGCACAAGCTCTTTGTTCTTCAGGCAATTTTGCAACCATATCATAAAATAATTGCTTGATTTCGTCTGTTATGACAGCATTGTCAGGCTGATATTCTGTACGTTCATCAACAACATCAAATTCTAATTCTTCGCCATCTTCTGTGAATGTTGAATACTGCGAAAATAAATCAGGCTTCTTCTTCACAAGATAGTTTTTGCAGTTATTGGCTACAATTCTGTTAAACCAATGCTGAAATTTGTCAGTCTCCTGTAATGTGTCAAGCTTTGTGAATGCAGTTATGTAAGAATCCTGAATAATATCTTCAGCAATATCCTTGTTTTTTACTAACTGCACAGCCACGCCATAAGCAACAGGAAATGTTGCAGAATACAACTCATTCCAAGCTATGGAATTCCCATTTTTTGCCTTTTCAACTAAATCAGATGTAATTTTCATCTTTCCACCTCAAAAGTAATATTTCAACCCTGACTCAATAATTCGACAACATTATACAATATAGCACTATAATTCGTCAAATATGAAAAATAAATAATTTTGCCTTGAATTTCCTAAAGTTTTAGTGATGACTTTTAGTTGTATTTATGGTACAATAAACCACGTAAAATCAAGGGATTTACACGAGGTGCGTTTTAGGTACAATAGTACCCATTACAGGCTTTGCCAATTCAGTTGTATCACCTGCACTTGAATTCAAGTCCGAAGGTATTATTATGGGTACGGGTGCGAATATTTTCAAAATCGCAGGTCCTGTAATCGCTTACGGCACATTTGCTGCAGTAATCTACGGTGTAATTTGTTATATTTTTCAGTTGTATTAACAACAATGGCGAGGTATAAACCTCGCCATATTTTTTACTGTGCATCTGTTCCTGTAAATCTTATCAATTCAAGATTTGGTGCATTTTCTGCATCAATTGCTTTGTTGTAATCATCACAGAGATTTCCCCATTGTACTGATGATTTTTCAATAAGCACATTTTTTGCATTTCTTATAAAGAAACCGCTGTTTTTATACTTTTCAACACCATACTGAAGACAAGGTCTTAAGTCGTAAAGACCACAATCCCATTTTGATGTTTTTGTCATTGTAACACTCACATTTTCAAATGTCACATCTTCAATCATATTTTCTTCTGTACCGTGAATAAGTACACCATTTTCACCCTTACAGGTGATATTACGGAAACGTATATTCTTGATTTTACCTGACTTTGTATTTTCGTCACGATTAAAGGTTGTAATAACAATAGGCTCTGCTGTACCCCACCAATCAGGACAGAAACGACGAGTTTCAACAATGCAATTTGAATATGTTACATTTTCAACATTACCACCGTCACGAATCTGAATTGAAAGACCACGATTGCTTCGTGAAATAATGCAATTATCAACAATCACATTACGGAAATCCCCAACACCCTCTGTGCCGATTTTAATGGCAGCAGATGTTGATATAAGTGTACAGTTTGCAATAATGATATTTTCACAAGGACCGTATTCAGCATTGCCTTTTGATGTTTTAAGACAGATACAGTCATCAGCACATTCAATATGGCAGCCTAAAATTCTTACATTTGTACAATGGTCAGGGTCGATACCGTCGGAATTTGCCACATCAAGATAATTTAAAATTCTGATTTGAGAAATAAGAACATCATCACAGCCTGCAGGGTGCAATGTCCAGAATGGAGCATCAACGATTGTAACATCCTTGAATGTGATGTTATTACTCTTTTCAACATAAATAACTGTTGGACGGGGATAAAAATTACCTGTTACATAATATTGGTCTTTTCTTTCAACAAATGCGTGGCCGTTAGCATCAATTGTACCTTCACCTGAAATTGTACACCCATCAGCCTCATAACCATAAATAAACACGAAAGACGGTTTTCCTGTTACAGGATTGCCGATAAGAGCAGTTTTAGGGTCATTAATCATATTGCAAGGGCGAATATATCCGTCGATATTGTCAGTTGCCTTAAGACGAGAGCCTTTCTGGAGGTGCAATTCAACATTTTTCTTCATTCTGATTGAATCAGAATAGTATGTTTTACCACTTGTAAGAACTACTGTACCGCCACCGTTTTCCTCTGCCTTGTCAATAGCAGACTGAATAGCAACGCAGTCGTTATTTACACCATTACCAAGTGCTCCAAAATCTTCAGGATAAAAATAAAGCATAACATAAACCTCCGCTTATATATCTGGAGCTGGTGAACAGATTTGAACTGTCGACCTACTGATTACGAATCAGTTGCGCTACCGACTGCGCCACACCAGCATATTTATTTTGCGAAAACAATTATATTCCAACAGGGAAAATTTTTCAAGTATTTTAATGCAAAAGTGATTAAAGTATGATACAATGATAGGAGCAATCCGAAAGGAATGATAAAATGGAAAAAGTTGCATTAGTTACAGGTGGAGCAAAAGGAATCGGCTCTGCTATTGTTAAAAGGCTTATTAACGACGGATACAAGGTTGCATTTACATACAATAATTCTGAAGAAAAAGCACAAAATCTTTGTGCTGAATTAGGTACATATTGTAAAGCATACAAGCTTGATATTACCGATAGTAATGCTGTAAAAACTGTTGTTGAGGATATTGAAAAGAACTTTGGTGAAATCCAGGTCCTTGTGAACAATGCAGGTATTGCTGAACAAGCACTTTTCACTGATATTACTGACGAAATGTGGCACAGAATGATAGAAACAAATCTTTCAGGTGCATTTTATTGCAGTCGTGCAGTTCTTAAATATATGATTAACAGAAAAACAGGAAAAATCATAAACATTTCATCAATTTGGGGTGAAACAGGAGGTTCTTGTGAGGTGCATTATTCAGCATCAAAATCAGGTCTAATCGGTATGACAAAAGCCCTTGCAAAAGAAGTGGGACTTTCAGGAATTACTGTAAATTCAGTTTCTCCGGGTGTTATCCTAACTGATATGACAAGCCATTTTGATGAAGACACAATGAATGCTTTGAAAGAAGAAACACCACTTAACAGAATCGGCACTCCTGAAGATGTTGCAGGTGCTGTGTCATTTTTAGCATCAAAGGATGCTGACTTTATCACAGGACAGAACATTTCCGTTAATGGTGGAATGAACATATAATGCAAAATGCTAAGTGCAAAACGCAAAATAATACTCCCTACATTAATTTGTAGGGAGTTCATTTTATATACCAAAATAATTCTTTGAATTGTTGAATGAAATATCTTCAACTACCTTTGAAAGGAAGTCTGTATCATTCGGATATTTGCCTTCTTCTACCAAATCGCCAATAATTTCACAGAGGATTCTACGGAAATATTCGTGTCTTGGGTATGAAAGGAAGCTTCGTGAGTCAGTAACCATACCTACGAATTTACCAAGCACACCAAGGTTTGCAAGTGTTTTCATCTGTTCTCTCATTCCGTCGTAGTTATCGTTGAACCACCAAGCAGAACCGAACTGAATCTTTGACTGTGCTTCACTACTCTGGAAATTACCAAGCATTGTACCAAGCACATAATTGTCTTTTGGATTAAGTGTAAAGAGAATTGTTTTTGGCAATTTACCTTTAACATCAAGAGAGTCAAGGTATCGTGAAAGTCCATAAGCTAACTGATGGTCGTGAACAGAGTCAAAACCTGTGTCAGCACCGATAGACTTAAACATTCTTGCATTGTTGTTTCTCATTGCCCCGAAATGAAGCTCCATTGCCCAACCGAGCTCTGCATATTTTTCACCGAAGAACTGTAAAAGTGCTGTTCTGTACTGGTCAAGCTCTTTCCGTGTGAACTTTTCACCATTGAGTGCTTTTGCGAAGATTTCTTCTAATTCTTCATCTGTAGCAGGTTCAAAAGGACAATACTCAAGGGCATGGTCACTTGCACGACAACCCATTTCGTTAAAAAATGCAATTCTCTTCCCGAGAGCTGTCAAAAGGTCAGCAAAGGACTTGATTTCCATTTCTGCAGCCTTTTCCATAGCAACAATCCACTCTTTGAACGCAGGAGAGTCAATAAGGAATGACTTATCAGGACGGAATGCAGGAATAACCTTGCATTTAAAAGACTTGTCTTCAGCCAACAATTTGTGATATTCAAGAGTGTCAGCAGCATCATCAGTTGTGCAGACACAAGCAACATTTGATTTTTCAATAAGTGAACGAGGTGTAAATCCACCTGCTTTAATCTGTTCATTACATTTTTCCCAAATCATATCTGCAGTTTTAGGACTCAATGGCTCATAAATGCCGAAATATCTCTGCAATTCAAGATGTGTCCAATGGTAAAGAGGGTTGCCGATACAATATGGCAGACTTTCAGCCCATTTCATAAACTTTTCATAATCAGACGCGTCACCTGTGATATATTTTTCGTCCACACCACAGCCACGCATAGCACGCCATTTATAGTGGTCACCACCAAGCCACACCTTTGTGATATTCTCAAATGGCTTGTCCTCATAAATTTCCTTTGGAGAGAGATGACAATGCCAGTCAAAAATAGGTGTATCCTTTGCACCATTTTCAAAAATTACTTTCGCAGTTTCAGTTGAAAGTAAAAAATCTTTATCCATAAATGCTTTCATAAAATCACCTTTAAAAATTAAGTATTAAATTTATTGTATCACATAAAAAAGAAAAATAACAGTATTTTTTATTGTTTTAACTGTCCTGTTATGATAAAATTATCACTATAAAATCAATTAGGGTGACAGAAATTGAAAATAGGTAATGTTGAAATAAACGGAAAAGCCGTTTTAGCACCTATGGCAGGTGTTGCTGACCGAGCTTTTCGTGAATTATGTGTAGGTTACGGTGCTGCTTATGTTGTCAGCGAAATGATAAGCTCAAAAGGTGTTTCAATGGGTGACAGAAAGTCAAAGGATTTGATGTTTTTATCCGAAGAAGAACGCCCTGCTGCTGTGCAGATTTTCGGTAGCGACCCAAAAATCATGGCTGAAAGCATTGAGTCTGTTATGCAAGTAAATCCTCAGATTATTGATATAAATATGGGTTGTCCTGCACCGAAAATTGCAGGTAATGGTGGTGGTGCAAGTCTTGCAAAAAATCCACAGCTTGCAGAAGAAATCGTGAAAGCAGTTGTTAATGCTTCTCCTGTTCCTGTTACAGTAAAAATCCGTGCAGGTTGGGACGAAAACACAATAAATGCAGTTGAAATGGCACAAAGAGCTGAAAATGCAGGTGCAGCTGCAATTACAATTCACGGCAGAACAAGACAGCAGATGTATTCACCTCCTGTAAACAGAAATATTATTGCAGAAGTGAAAAAAGCTGTTTCAATTCCTGTTATCGGTAATGGTGATATTATTGACGGACTTTCAGCTGCAAGTATGCTTGAAGAAACAAACTGCGACCTTATTATGGTCGGTCGTGGTGCTTTGGGTTGTCCTTGGGTATTCTCACAAATCAACGCATATCTCGACCATGAAAGAATAATCCCTCACCCACCTGTCAGTGAGAGAATGAGGGTTATGATTAAGCATATCGAGAAAATCTGTGAGTACAAAGGTGACTATGTGGGTATGCGGGAAGCAAGAAAGCACGCAGGCTGGTACACAAAAGGACTTCATGGTGCTGCAAAATATCGTCAGGAATTAGGCACTATCGAAACACTTGAGCAATTACAGGAAATCGCATATAAAATATGTGTTGAAAATCAATAAAAGAGGTCTTTCCTATGGAATATGTTGCTGACAAATTTCTTAAAGAAGTTGAAGAAATCCAAGCTAAATACAAAGAAGATAAAGATGCTGAAAAATTAGCTAACAGATTATCACACTGTGCATCAAAATACAAAAAGTATTTTGGTACAGGTGATTATCTCATCAACCTTGCAGAAGAAGTGTATTATCCAAAAGGCGATTTTTCTGCAGGTTTATCTATCATAAAAGTTGTTCATAAACACTTTAAATATATTGCTGATGAAGTGACGGTTTATCTTCGAATGGCAGAGTATTATATCGAAAGTGGTGAAACTGAAAAAGGAGTGGAATATCTTATTAAACTTTGTACTGAAACCGTTGATAATTATGAAGAATCCATAGGCTTTCGTGAATTAACAGCCGTTTGGGGAAAATACAAGCATTTGGTTGAGGGTAAGGTGCCACCTTCAAAAGTATTCAACTCCGGTAATCCACTACCACCTGAAAAATGCACAATGCAGATTACTGATATTTTAAATCTTTCTGACGATGAATTATTAAGTGAACTTTCAACACATCTCAATGAAATGTCTGCAAATGGTGAAGTATTAAGTTGTCTTAACAAATGGGAAAAGCTTGTTTTTTACATAAACGAACTTTGTGAAGAAGTTAATTCAGGTGGTTTTTCAAACTATTTATACTACTATGGTAACCATTTTGAAAAAGCAAAAATATCACTCGAAACAATCGGTGCTGAAAAATCAATTGATTTATTAAATAAAGTTGAAAATAAATTTCCACGAAAGAAAGTACCAAAAAATACCGATAGTATTCAAAACAATATTGATAAAATGGAAGAAAAAGGCATTAATTTTGAAAAAGAAGATGCAGAGTATTATGACTTCACAGAAAAAGAACTGTTGAAAAAATTGACAACATATATTCTTGAAAATAAAAAGCATTTTAGGTAATTCAAGCACTCTTAATACATCAAAAAACTCCCTACCAATCAAAGTAGGGAGTTTCATTTTGCACTTTGCATTTTGCATTTATTTCTGGAATGTTCCTTTCCAGTCGCTTGGTGGTGCGTCATACAGCACGCCGTCAAGGATAATGTCGAGGATTTTTGCTATATCCTCTGAGCCTTTTATTGGCTTGATAATTTTCTTTACTCGTTTATTAAATAATGCCCATACTGCAAGATATTCAGGTGTATATGGGTCATATGGTTCATCACCGACAAACACATTTGTAACAGCCTCTAAAAGGAAATCCTTTACATTTCTGTTTTTGATTGATTCGTGAACATACTTGCTGATTCCGAACATTTTTCCTATTGTCTGGAATGTTGCTTTCTGCAGAAATTTACCGAATGGCACAAGCACAGGCTCTGCTTTATAAACCATTTCAGGTGTCATACTGAATGATGTTGAAAGCTCGGCAAGTTTTGGAATATCGTAAGCCATTGAATCGAAAATCGCATTAAGGAACTGTAAGAAGTTTTCTTTTGTATATTCATCAACTGTTTTGCCCTGTAAATCCCAGTCGAAGTTATCAATTTTAACGCTGTCAACCTGAACGTCAGTATCGGTCATAACGACCTTTCGCATAGCATTTGGAAAACCAACTGCAGAGCAAGTATTGATGTCGTATAAATCATTGCCCTTTCCGGTGGTCATTTTCGCAATATTCATCATATGTGTATGACCTGTGAAAATGAATTTAATACCATTATCAGCAAGGAACTCTGATGTTTTTTCATAGTCACCCAGCATATCTCTTTTACTGAAAAGAGGATAAATAGGAGTTGGTGGCAAAACAGGATGATGTGTAACTGCAAAAATATAGTCACCATTAGCTTTTGCATCATCAATCTGCTCTTTTATCCATTCAAGACAATCATCATAATAACCACAGAAGAATTCGTCACCATCATCATTAAGACAAAGAAGCCTATATCCCTCTTGCAACTGAACACAATAGGAATGGCTTGGTTTATGTAATGAAATTGCCTCTGAAAGACCAAAATCGTGATAGATTTCAAGCAATTCGTCACGCTCTGTACGAGTTGCAGTTAAAAGCTCGTCACCGACACATTTTTCAGCCTTACCGGTACCGTTACCATTTTCCATATAGTAATCGTGAGTACCTGTTGTAAGATAAACCTTTTTTCCTGCATCTTTGAGTCTCTGAAGCTTCGGAATAAGTTCAAAGTGGCTTTCCTTTGCACCATTACAGGTAACGTCACCTGTAATCAATACAATATTCGTTTCCTTATCCTCAATAATTTTATCGAAGTAAGCATCAATTATTGCTCCTGTTTCCTTAAGACATTTCTGGTCAGAAAGACAAATTTTCTCAAACGCCTTACCTTCTGTACCAAGCTCAGGTGCATAGTGATGCAAATCGGTTATCTGAAAAAACCTCAAATCAGCCATTATTATTCTCCTGATGCACGTTTTTCTATAATGTAATCGTGAACTTTATCTGCAAGTTCACCATAAACCTTGAATTTCTTACGGAATACAACAAGAGAAGCCAGGAAGAAGAGCATTGGTACACCAAAGCAGATAAATCCAATACCTGTTTTTGTCGCTTCATTGACTACCTTATCAGTTGTAATCTGTGCATTATAATTCATAATTCCAAGACCACCGAAAAGCACGAAAGTCTGGATTGTATATGCCATCTTCTGCAAAAAGCCTTTCATTGAGAAAGTAATGCTTTCATTTCTTTCACCATTTTTGTATTCACCGTAGTCAACAATGTCAGCAAGGAAAATTGTCTGTGATACGAACATTGATGAAACACCGACAGATGCAAGAATATAGCAAACGTCCATAATTACAACATTAAGCTTAAGAATTGGTCCTGTTATGAGCATAAGAGCATAACCCGCAACTGCTGTACAAAGTGATATTGTATATGTAGTTCTCTTTGTAAACCATTTTGAAAGAACAGGAACAACCAAAAGACCGAGAACAGAGCCAACTGTACCGATTGTCTGGAAAAGTGACTGTAATTTAGAGTCACCCAATGAGTCTGTGAAATAATAAACAGCTGTTGAGCTTGTCAGGTACCAACCTGCATTTGAAAGCATAGCAAATACGATAAACACTACAAGCTGGTCATTACTCTTTATAACATCAAAAATCTGTTTAAGGCTGAATTTCTTCTTTTCACCATAAACAACATTCTTTTCTTTAGTAACGAGAATACAAACTGTTGCAAAGAACACAAGTGCCACACCGCAGATACCTGCCCAACGTGAAAAACCGCTTGCACTGTAACCCTTTTCGTCTGTAATCCCGCTTGAAAGTAAAGGACAGATAATAGGAGTGAGAATTGAGATGATTCCCTGACCGATACCTGAAAATGAACGGGCAACAGTTGCAACAAGGTTTCTTTCTTTTTCCTCACTTGTAAATGATGGCACCATTGACCAATACGGAATATCAGCCATTGTGTTTGTCATACCCCAAAGCACATACATAACACCAATATAAATATAAAGAGGAAGCCCGCTCATACCGAATGATGTAAACAAAAGGAAAAGCACAACTGCGTTGCAGATAGCACCAATTAAAATCCATGGGCGATATTTACCCATTTTTGTTCGTGTATTGTCAACGATTGTACCCATCATAGGGTCGTTGATTCCGTCCCATATACGTGCAAGTGGTGTAATAAGAAGCAAGAAGCCCTCCTGCAATCCCAACACACTTGAAAGATAATATGAAAGGAATGAGTAGAACATACCGTAGCTTAAATCAAGACCGATAGCACCCACACCATAGCCCAATGCAGTTTTAAATATAGAATTACTTTTCTTTGCCATAACCCATTCTCACCTCATCAATTTTTGCTTTCAGTTCATTTTCAACATCTGAAAATTCACGGGAATAATTACCCTGTTTTTCTTCGTATTTAGAAAGTGCAAGTGACAAAACACCTACTGTTGCTGTAACAAAGGGAGTAACCTTTGCAATTTTTATTGCTGTTTTCATTACTTTTTTAGTATCCATCAGTCACCTGTCACCACCGTTCCACCATATACCTTGTCATATTCCTTAAGCGCTTTTGTGGCATATTCCACATCGGTAGGACAATCGATATACTCGATTCCGCGCTTTTGTCTTGTTTCATTACCCTTACCTGTAATAAGAATTACGCTGTCAGCACCCATTTCATTGATTGCTGTACTGATTGCCTCACCACGGTCATCAATTATCTTATATTTTCCGTTCACTGCCTCTACAAATTCAGCAATTTCACGGGAAATCTTCTGTACCGGCTCTTCACCCGGGTCTTCCTCTGTAATATAAATCATATCGGCATACTGACCGCTGATTTCACCCAAATCCTTACGACGATTCTGAGCCTTGTTTCCGGGACAACCGAAAACGATTGCAACCTTTCTTCCCGGATGTTCCTGACGGACAGATTTGAAAAGGTTTTCAAAACTCATTCTGTTGTGAGCATAGTCAACGATTGCAGTAATTCTCTTATCTGCATTTTCATAAACTTCCATTCGACCACTTGAACGAGCCTTTGAAAGACCTGTATAAATGAAGCTTTCAGGAATTCCGAGCTTACAGCACACAGCAATTGCACAAAGAGCATTTTCCACATTGAAAAGACCCGGAATTGTAAGCGTAAAGTCACGGTCAAAATCCTTTGTTCTTACTGTGAATACAGTATCGGAGCCGTCTTTTCTTATGTTGTATCCGTAAACATCAGCATTTTCATTCTTTGTGCTGAATGTAATCACTTCAGGAGCATTCCCTGATGCCTTTACCACATCTTCACTACGGTCTGTATCAAGATTTATAACAGCAGTCTGACACTGAGTAAAAATCTTCATTTTAGACTGGAAATAATCCTCAAAATCAGGATGCTCAATGGCACTTATATGGTCAATACCGATATTGAGATAACAACCGACAGTAAATTTTACACCGTCAGTTCTTCCATATTTGAGTGCCTGTGAAGAAACCTCCATTGTAAAATGCTGAATATCACTATTAACAGCATTGTTAAAATGCTTGTGCAAATCAAACGGTTCAGGAGTTGTAAGGTGGCTTTCAATATTTATAACGCCATCATAAGTGTCGATTGACGAAACAATAGCACTCTTCTTTTTACCAATACTTGCAAGATACTCATCTTCGATATACTTGATGAAATATGCAGTTGTGGACTTGCCTTTTGTACCTGTAATACCAACAAGATTCAGCTTGTCCCACACATTGTCGTAAAAGAAATTAGCAGAAAGATACATGGATTTTCTGATATCAGACACAAGAATACAAGGAGCGTCTGTATCATATTTCTTTTCGGAAACATAAGCTACAGCACCCTTATTAAGAGCATCAAGCAAAAACTGCTCTTTAAAATGTGCACCTTTACAGAAAAACAATGTGTTTTCCTGAATCTCCATTGAGTTGTATGAAATCATCTCAATAGCTGATTCTTCATTGCAGTTATGCTCTGTCAATATGGAGTTTTTTTCAAAAAGTTCAATAAAATCCTTGATATGTTTCATCTCGTCCTCCAAAAAACTGATATATAATATATGATACCACAAGGAAAAATTATATGCAATAAAAATGTAATTGCACAATCACATAAAAAGAAAAACAGTTAACCGAGTAACTGTTTTAAACATTGAAATATCATTAGTGTATTATTTTTTGCACACTATATATAATATTATTTATTTTCTTATTTATATATATTATTTATAGTGTTCAATTTTTGATACAGGGTGTATCAATTTTTGATACGGGGTGTATCATTTTTTGACATAGGGTGTATCAATTTCTGATACACCTATTTTGTATGGTAAATCGGAGATTGTCGGGATAAAGACAAATTCATTGGTATCAGGTAGGGCGGGGTCTTGTTTCTCCCCTACAAATTATAATTCACTCTTTATTCCTACACCATTGCGATTATGTATTTACCTATTACATAAAATACAGGAATTACAAGTGCAGGCAAAAGATTTCCCACTCTGATTTTCTTACCGAAGGTTATATTTATGCCAACACAGAAAATAAGTGCTGAACCGATATATGAAAGATAGCCGATTAACTCGTCATTTATTACGTTTCCTGCAAAATGGCCTAAGAGAGTTATCGCACCCTGATAAACAAAAATCGGAATAGCAGAACAAATTGCACCTAAACCATAGGTCGAAGTCATAATGGCAACAATAACAAGGTCGAGAACAGCCTTTGCAGTAAGCATTGAATAATCTCCTGTAAGACCGTCCTGAATTGAACCTACAATAGCCATTGCACCGACACAGATAATAAGAGAAGTGTTCACAAATCCGTCAACAAACTTATTGTCCTTTTCGGCATGAAACAATTTCTTTAATTTTTCTCCAAGTGAATCCATTCTTTTTTCAATGTTGATAAATTCACCCATAAGTCCACCAAGAACAAAGGAGAAGATAAGAAGCATTGTGCCTCCTGTCTCAATTTTTCCGTCAACAACAGTAAGCATTCCTTGTAACGTGCCTGTTACACCTATAAAAATAGTTGAAACGCCACAAGCAGCCATAAGCGTTTTTTCGTATCTTTGAGAAATCCCTTTTTTGAAAAACAGCCCTATCAGACCACCTAAAAGAACCAAAACCGTATTAATTATTGTTCCTAAACCAAACATTTTGTCACATCCATAAAAATAATGTGATGATTATATCACTTGTTCACTCTTTTTTCAATTAATTTCTTTCTTTTGTTGATTATATCTATTGAAAAATTCAAAAAATATGATACAATACATTCATAATGGAGTAAATTGGGGTTTTATTTGATTCAATTTGTTTCATGAAAGACAAAAAATGAAGGAGAAAGAAAAATTATGGCATTCCTCAACAGTTTCAAAGACTTGCTGTTCAGCGATATGATAAACAACTTCGATGTAAGAATGCTTATCATGTGGGCTATCGGCGGAATTCTCATTTTCCTTGCTATTAAAAAGGAAATGGAACCAACACTTCTTTTACCAATGGGATTTGGTGCGATTCTCGTAAACCTTCCTATCTCAGGTGCAATCACTCAGTATTTTCAGTTTGTTGACGGTGTTAAAACATCAATTTCTGAGGCAACTTACACAAAGCTTTTAGCTGAAGGTGCAGAAGGACTTTCTATGGAAGAAGGCGCTTTATCTGTTCTTTTTGATGCAGGTATCGCAAACGAACTTTTCCCACTCATTCTTTTCATCGGTATCGGTGCGATGATTGACTTCGGTCCTATCCTTTCAAACCCTAAGCTTATGATTTTTGGTGCTGCTGCACAGTTTGGTATTTTCTTCACACTCTGTATGGCATCAATGTTCTTCCCAATCAACGACGCAGCTTCAATCGCTATTATCGGTGCTGCTGACGGTCCTACATCAATCGTTGTTGCTAACAAGCTCAATTCTGAATATTTAGGTGCTATCATGGTTGCTGCATATTCATATATGGCACTTGTTCCTATTATTCAGCCACCTGTAATCAAGCTCCTCACAACTAAGAAAGAGCGTATGATTCGTATGCCATACACTCAGACAGAGGTTAAAAAGATTACAAGAATTCTCTTCCCTATCGTTATTACTGTTGTTGCAGGTCTTGTTGCTCCTGCATCAGTTTCACTTGTTGGTTTCCTTATGTTCGGTAACCTTATCCGTGAATGTGGTGTGCTTAATTCTCTTTCAGAAACAGCACAGAAGGTTCTTGCTAACCTTATCACAATCTTCCTTGGTATCACAATTGCAACAAAGATGCACTTTGCTTCTTTCCTTGCTCCTGATACACTCCTTATCCTTGCTCTTGGTCTTTTCGCATTCGTATTCGACACAGCAGGTGGCGTTATGTTTGCAAAGATTCTCAACATCTTCTTACCAAAGAGCAAAAAGATTAACCCTATGATTGGTGCTGCCGGTATCTCAGCATTCCCAATGTCAGGTCGTATCGTTCATAAGATGGGACTCGCAGAAGACCCACAAAACTTCCTTCTTATGCATTCAATCGGCGTAAACGTTTCAGGTCAGATTGCATCTGTTATCGCAGGTGGTCTTATCCTTAATTTCTTTATGTAAGGAGAGTGTGTTAAATGTTACAGAATATTTTTGTTACAATGATGGCTTCAAGCATCGAATTCAATCCAATGGCATTTGTTGACAACCTCTATTATATGGGTATGGGTATGCTCGGCATCATTATCGTTATGGGCGTGCTTATTGGTATCACTACTCTTCTTAACAAAATCTTCTCAAAAACAAAAAAGAAGGATAAAGAAGATAAATAATTCCCTATAAACACTTTTGACCGTCAGGAAACTGGCGGTCTTTTTTTGTGCAACTTAAAAAATCACAAAAACCCTATTGACAGTCATATGAACCTGTGATATAATCAAATCACCACATAAAAGGAGGTGGGGAACATTGGAATATATTCCCGGAACGACTTTACCGTTCAATGATGTTGCATCAGAGGATTGTTTCTCTCTGATTTCTCCTCTGTTGACGGTCACAAAAGGGCTTACATTGGCTCAGGTCAGAGAATTGACAGGACTTGAAACATCTACAATTCAGAACTGGATAAAACGTGGTTGGGTAAAAAATCCGACAGAAAAACGCTATGGCGAAGAACAGGTTATGCGAATTATCCTTATAAATATGATGCGTGGCACTATGCAGATGGAACAAATCGCATTTTTAATGAGCTATATTAACGGTTCTGTTGAAGACAGGTCAGACGATATTTTACCTGACAGAGAATTATTCAATATTTTATGCAGTATAATTTACGAGTGTGAGCAAAAATCAGTTTATGACACGAATGAAATTGATATCACAATAGAATCACATCTTAAATATGTAACATTGCGTGACGATGTTTCAAAAACAAAGCTCAAAACTGCTTTGCGAGCAACCGTATTGGCAATTCTTTCAACACGAATGAGAGATTTGGCGCAAGCTGCATATATGAAACTTGTGTAAGGAAGTAATTGACAATGACAAATTTATATGTCTCAATTTCGCCAGAGGAAACTGCGAATCGAATTAATGACGCTGTAACTAATAATTCTGTTACCGGTGAGCTTATTGATGAATATGTAATAACCACAGACAGTGACACCGTAACAATCGTTCAGGTTTATGAGAAGCTTTTTTTACGAGCAGAAAATCGTCTCACACTTACCGTAATTATTGATAATGCTTCAGGTAGAACTCATATTCACGCCGTAAGTGGTGGCGGTGGTCAGATTTTCAGATGTGATGGCGGTGCATCCGACAGTTTTGAAGATAGCATTTATGACGCAATATACCAATATATTACAGAATATAAATAAGGAGTAATATTATGAAAGAATATAAGATTATCGAAATCAAATTAAGTGAAGCAGAGGCAAAAATGAACGATATGGCAAAGCGTGGCTGGGAGGTAACAAGCACAGATGCTTATCTCGGTGGCGTTGGTCGCACAAAGGCAGGAACACCAATGCTTATCGTTTTTGAAAGAGAAATCGAAGAAAAATAAATTCATTAAAGGAGAGATGGTATGGATTATCTTATAGCCAATCCGTGGATAATGTGGCTTGCAGTTGGTGTATTGTTTCTGATTGTTGAATTGCTTACAACAGCACTTGTTTCAATCTGGTTTGTACCATCAGCAATCATCACTTGTCTTTTATCTTTTGTTGTGGACAGTCTTTTAATACAAGTCGCAATTTTTGTGGTCTTGAGTGCTGTGTTTATGGTTGTCTGTCGTAAGATATATAACAAACACATAAAAAAGCCTGTTGACGATGTTGACCAGAATGAAAATCTTTTAGGCAAAACAGCAACAGTTACAGAGAATACAAATGCTATCACGGGAAGAATACTCGTGGGAGATGTTTACTGGAAAGCCGTTTCAGAAAATGGTGACATTATCCCTAAAGGAGAAACAGTAAAAATCAAGAGTGTTAACGGAACAACTCTTGTAATAAATAAATTATAAAAAAGGAGAAGCATTATGGAATTTTTAATTATACCTATTATTTTAATCGCTATTGTTATAGCAATCATCGTTGCAAACGTACGAATCGTACCACAGGCAAATGCCTTTGTTATTGAAAGACTTGGTGCATACCACTCAACATGGGACACAGGTCTCCACGTAAAAATCCCGATTATTGACAGAGTGGCAAAAAGAGTAAGCCTTAAAGAAGCTGTTGTGGATTTCCCACCACAGCCTGTTATCACAAAAGATAACGTTACAATGTCAATCGACACAGTTGTTTTCTATCGAATTATCGACCCTAAGCTTTACACATATGGTGTTGAACGCCCTATGATGGCTATTGAAAACCTCACAGCAACAACACTTCGTAACATCATCGGTGACCTTGAACTTGACGCAACTCTTACATCAAGAGATACAATCAACTCAAAGATTACTGAAGTTCTTGACGATGCAACAGATGCCTGGGGTATCAAAATCAATCGTGTTGAGTTAAAGAACATTATGCCTCCAAGAGAAATTCAGGACTCAATGGAAAAGCAGATGAAGGCTGAACGTGAACGTCGTGAAAAGATTCTTCAGGCTGAAGGTGAAAAGAAGGCTGCTATCCTCGTTGCAGAAGGTGAAAAAGAATCTGCAATCCTTCGTGCAGATGCGATTAAGGAATCAAAAATCCGTGAAGCTGAAGGTGAAGCTGCTGCAATCCTCAAGATTCAGGAAGCAACTGCTGCAGGTATCGAAATGATTAACAAGGTAAATCCAAGTCAGGAATTCATCAGCATCAAGGCCCTTGAATCATTTGAAAAGGCTGCTGACGGTAAAGCAACAAAAATTATTATCCCATCAGAAATTCAGGGACTTGCAGGTCTTGCAACATCACTCACAGAGCTTGCAAAGAAAGACTAATTTAAACTTAATAACCCGACAATATGGCGGTGGAGGACTTCAACCTCCGCCGCTGTTGTATTTTTACAAATTATAATTTGTAGGGATGTCCAATTACCCTCCCTCATTTAGGGCGCGGGTGTCCGGTGGACACCTCTGCGAAGCTGAAGCGCTGTCTGAGCCGACAGGCGAGTAATGAGGTGCATTTTCGCAAGAAAATGACGGAGGGAGTTTGTTGGTTTTACGTTTACTCCCTCAGTCTCACTTCGTTCGACAGCTCCCTCACGGAGGGAGCGGATTAGTTTCTTATCACCCCAATAAACTCCGATTTGTATATTAAATAACATTTTACCCATAATAATTATGGTGATAAATATGGATAAGAAAAACGAAAATTATATAAATCAGATGGAAGAACGGATAACATATATTCCCGATAATCCTGAAACTCCATTTGAAATGGTGAACAAATACGGAACTTATGAAATTCAGCCAACAGGTGAAACTGACAATGAGTTTCCGACGATTGCACAAGGGCTTCCTGAAAACGCAAAAAAGCCTACTGTAAAGCCCATAAATCATTCAAAAGAAAGCCAAGTTTAAAAATAATTAAAAATTTTTCAAAAAAACACTTGACACTGTCGATTTCCTTTGCTATAATGTCTCTTGCGTTCGAGAGAACGACCGATATGCGAGAGTGGCGGAATCGGCAGACGCGCACGTTTGAGGGGCGTGTGGTAATCCCGTACGGGTTCAAGTCCCGTCTCTCGCACCAAAAGCTCAAATCTTCAGGGATTTGAGCTTTTACTTTTTCACTATTAACTATTCACTCTTCACTAAAAAATAAATTCCCAATGAACACTCGTACCAAATAAAGAGCTTACGCTTTTGTGTGAGCTCTTTATTATTTTGTTTGAATAGTTTTCGATTTAATTATCATTGTATTTTTATTTTTACTATGTTATAATGTAATAAAGAAAATGGATTAGTGTTTTTAAATGATATTTCTAAACATATAAGTTGACAAATTTTGTTTTTAGACTGACGATAACCAATTTGCTCACTTTTGAAGCTCAGCAGTTAGGAGGAGACCTGTGTTTGATATTCATTGCCACATTTTACCCGGTATAGATGATGGTTCTGGCAATATGAATGACTCCATTGAAATGGCATAGCTTGCTTCAATTTTTGCAAAAAATGAAAACAAAATCCTTATTGTGGATTGTGATTTGCGTGATTTGGGCGTTGAAGAGCTTGTCGGTGCTTTTGACAGGAAAAATCTTATTATAAAAAGCACAAATACATATGAAATACGTCATATTGAAGATTTTGAAATTGATTTTCTCAACTTCAAAAACGGCAAGAAAAATTTTCAGAACATAATTCGTACAGATAATCTTAAAGAACTCTTTACAGAGATAAAAAAAGATTATGACCTTGTTTTTGTTGATACTCCTCCATGCGGAATCATTTCGGCTGCAACAATTGTCGCAGCTGCAGCAGACGCAGCAATTTATGTTATCAGACAAGATGCTGTTATGCAGACATCAATAAGAACAGGTATCAGCACCATGCTTGAAACCGAAACCAAGCTTCTCGGCTGTATTCTTAACGGTGCAACAGGTGGCCTTGGCGGATACGGTAATTACTATAAATACAGTGGCTACAACAAATATTACCGATATGGATATACGCGTAAGTATGGCTATGGTTACGGCTATGGCATGAACAAGAAAAAATAATTTTGAATCGAGTTGATTTTAGTGAAGAAGCCAAGTGAATACGTTGAACTTTTCCGTTCTCTCGGAAAAGAATGGAAATGGCTTCTGAGCTATGTTTCAAAGTACCGTCTCCAGATAGTCTTATATGTTGTTATAGGTCTTATCAGTACCGGAATGGGACTTGGTTCAAGTGTTGCATCAAAATATCTGATAGATGCAGTTGTATCTCATAATAATGATACAATTTTTAAAAGTGCTGCTTTTGCAGTAGGTCTTGGAGTTACACAATTTTTTGTCGGTGCAATTGTTTCAAGAATAGCCGGTGTGGTAGGAACAAAAATCAGTATGGAAATAAGGTCAGGTGTTTATGAACACATAACCTACTCCAAGTGGGAAAACATAAGAAAATATCATTCAGGCGAGCTCCTTAACAGAATTGAAGGAGATGTAGGCGCCGTTTCAAACAGCATTGTTTCCTATATCCCAAGTGTTTTCACAAAATTAGCACAATTTGTAGGTTGCCTTGCAGTCGTTCTTTATTATGACCCGACAATGGCGATTTTTGCCTTTATGAGTGCACCGTTTCTTGTTCTTTCATCAAAGATAACGACTAAAATGTTGCGTAAATACAATACAGAAAGTCGTGAAATGAACGGAAAAATTCTCTCGTTCTATTCAGAGTCTATTCAGAATTTACAGACTATCAAAGCATTTGATTTAACAAAACGATATGTTGAACAGATGAAAATAAATCTTCAGCTCCATCGAAGGATAAAATTAGACTATGACAGGTTTTCGATTATTATGAGCCTTTGTATGTCTATAATTGGTATTGCTGTTGCATATACTTGCTATGGTTGGGGTGTTTACAGACTATGGCAAGGTGCAATTTCTTACGGTACAATGACATTGTTTTTGCAGATTTCAGGTCAGCTTACAAGCTCATTTTCATCTCTTGTATCCCTCCTTCCGGGTGCAATTACCATTGCTACTGCAGCAGGAAGAATTATGGAAATCACTGACCTTCCTCTTGAAGAACACAAGGATTCCGTTAAAGCAGATAAAATGGAGAAATCTGCCAATGAAAATGGCGTAACTATAGTATGCAACGACCTTAAATATACATATCCTGACGGTGACAAGCCTGTTGTAAGTCATGCTTCATTCAAGGCTGTACCGGGCGAAACAATAGCTTTTATAGGGCCTTCAGGTGAAGGAAAAACAACATTACTCAGATTGATATTAGGTCTTATTGAGCCTGATTCCGGAGAGCTAACCGTTGAAACAAATGATGGTCAGAAAATCTCTATTTCTGAATCCACAAGAAGATTTTGCTCTTATGTTCCTCAGGGAAATGCAATCTTCTCAGGAACGGTTGCAGATAACCTTCGTATTGTCTGTCCCGAAGCAACTGACGAGGAGCTCATCGATGCACTGACAACTGCCGATGCGTGGAGCTTTATTAAAGAGTTGCCTCTTGGCCTTTATACAGAAATCAGTGAAAAGGGCGTCAATTTCTCCGAAGGTCAGGTGCAAAGAATATCAATTGCAAGAGCAATTCTTCGTGATGCTCCCATTGTTGTTATGGACGAAGCTACAAGTGCACTTGACACAGCAACAGAAGAGACTGTTCTTGCTAACATGATGAAGGCTTATCCTAACAGAACGAGAATAATTACAACCCACAGACCAAGTATGCTTCAATACTGTACAAGGGTTTACAGAATAAATGAAAACGGTATTCTTGAACGAGTTGAGGATGTTCCACTCGACACAGAATCTGATTGACATCTTCGTTAGAATATAATATATTTCTTGTATAACTCAATTTTACCTTTTTTCAATATTGTATTATACAATTTTTTCATATTAAACAAGTAATTTCAACAAAAAATTTTTATTAGAACAGCAAGAAAAATAAAAGACATACGCAATTATATTTGTTTATTGAAATGGCGTTTACATTGTGATACAATCAAGAAAATGGAGGTTGATATTATGAAGAAGTTTTTATCCGTATTTTTATCTTTTATTTTGTTCGTATGTGCTTTATCAATTCCGACATTTGCTTGTGTTACTAAAGATGATGCATATGACGACAATCTTGCTGCATTACAGGAACAATTTATATATGGTGAAGGTCCTGAAACTGACGGATTCACTATTGATTACAGATATTTTTCTCCGGTAAAAGAAAAAGACAACACAAAATATCCTCTCGTTATATGGCTTCATGGTATGGGTGATGGTGCAGAAGAAGGAAAACAGGCAAAAGCAAGTGATATTGCATTCTGGACTTCAGATGAATTCCAGACTCGTTTCAAGGATAGTAATGGTGCATTTATCTTTGCTCCTCGTTCTCTTGAAGAAGATAACCTTTTCTGGTCAGATAGTCTTATTTTCCCATTGCGTGCAGCTATTGATGATTTCATTGCAAAAAACAAAAACAATATTGATTTATCCCGTATCTATATCGGTGGATACTCAATGGGCGGAAAAATGACATTGAAAATGGCTGTTGCATATCCTGATTTATTCGCTGCAATCTTCCCAATCTGTCCTGCATGGACACCATCTACTGAACAGTGTGAACTCATTGCAGATATTCCTGTGTGGCTTACAAGTGGCGTTCTTGACCCGCTTGTAAACTATTTCTTCTCCGTTCGCAAAACATGGCAGAATATTGTAGCTACAAACAACTCACCTGCTGACTGCCGTTTTTCTTCACTTTTACTTGTAAGATACCCAAGCGGAAATCCTACTTCCAGTGCACACCACTCATGGTTCGCTGTAAACCACGATATGTTCAGTTCAAATAACGGTAAATATCCTTTTATGCAGACTGTAAACGGATTAGGTGAAAAGGTTACTTTGACATATCCTGACGGTATGATTTCCTGGTTATCAGGATATACAAGTGACTATGACGGTACTGTTGCAATAGACAGCGGAAATTTATAATTAAACAATTTTTATGAGAGTTCATTCTTTTGAGTGAACTCTTTATTTATGTAAACAATTATTCACTTGACTATTTTTCTTAAGGATTATATAATTATAGTGGTTTTGTTTGCACATAAGGAGGTGTTCTGAATGGAAAAATTACATAGAAATCTACTGTCTCTTGTAAAAATGTCACTTACAGGTGAAGTTGTGCCTATCGACGACGACCTTGACTATGAACAGATTCTGATTTTGAGTTCACGTCACCAGATTTTTCCTCTTGTTCTTGATGGCTTATACAAAGCAAAAGTCAATTTAGAAGGAATTGAGAAATACAGAAAACACACCTTTGAGTTAATCAAGCGTGACCAAAATCAGTTATATTTTCTTAAAAAGATAGAGTCATCATTTAACGAAAACAACATTGATTACATGTTGCTTAAAGGCTCTTCAATAAAAAAATATTATCCTTCATCCGAATTCAGATTAATGGGTGATATTGATATTTTAATAAAAGAGGCTCAGTACAAAACCATAAAACCCATATTTCTTGAACTGGGATTCGATGAAAAAATTGAATCAGACCACGAACTTGTCTGGAGACACAAAACAGGTCTTATTGTTGAGCTTCACAAACGTCTTATTCCGTCATATAATGACGATTATTACTCATATTACATAAATCCTTGGGAAAAAGCTGTTTATAAGAGCAACCATTCCTTCTCAATGTCAAAAGAAGATGAATATATATACATATTCACACATCTTACAAAACACTATCGTGATGGTGGAATAGGGTTAAGACACCTTATTGATGTCTGGTATTTCGCCTTAAAACACTCTCTTTTAAACAAAACTTATATCAATAAAGAACTTGACAAATTAGGATTGCTTGAATTTCATAACAATATCATTGACACCCTTGATGTATGGTTCAATGGTAAAGAAAGCACTGATTTGACAGATTATATTACACAGAGAATCATTGAAAGCGGAAATTTCGGCTTAAGAGAATTCCACGACATTGCCAACGCTGCACGAGCAACTGCCAGAACTGACTCAGCTTCTTCTGCTAAAGTCAATACTGTCTTACGCCTTATCTTCTTACCACTTAATGATATGAAGAAAAAGTTTCCTATATTAGAAAAACTTCCGTTTCTTTTACCTGTTATGTGGATTATAAGATGGATTAACGCAATATTTAATAAACGAAAAACTATAGCTTACGAAACAAGCAAGCTTGAGTACATTGACGACGAAATTATTGATAATTATAACAAAGAGCTTAAGATGGTTGGCTTAAAATTTGACCTTAAAAAGAAATAAAGTAAAAAAGCGAAGACCGTATAAAACAATATAAATAAAGGGATTCATCAGGACTAAAAACCTGTATGAATCCCTTAAACTTTATTTGCAAGCAATTAATTACCAAAACTTTTACGTTTTATACTACGAACAAACTTCGCCTCTCGACGTACCTTTGTACGCCTTCGGGCAAATAAAATCAAGTCTGAAGCCTTGATTTTGCTCAACTTGTCCGTTCTTCATCTTTTTTTCTCTTCCCTGAAAAACAGGCTGTAAAAATTCTCTCTTTACAGCCCTTTCTTTTACAGTTTTTCACCTGTTATGGCATTTACCACATCTTTGAATATAGCACGATGTGTAACTGAAATGTATTTATCAAGATGCAGTGAACCAAAATACCATTTTCGGAAATTACAGTTTTGTGAAAGCTCTTCAAAATAGGCATTCAAAGCACTTACACGAAATTCTGACGAGTCATTAAGATTTAAGAAATTCTTAACCTTAAGCGGTGGTTCGTGAGTCACAATAATATCAATATCATATCCTGCAAACTCTAAATTTTCAGCACCCTCAAGCAATTCCTCCTGTGTTGGATGCTCGTCCTTTGACCACGCATTTACATCACGACGAATATCGATATCCGAGCTTTCTCCTCCACCCATGGCGAAAACTTTTCTTCCCTCTATTTCATAAACTTGACCACGCATCAAATGATAAAGGTTCCCGTGAATTTTATGAACCTTTCCGCCATTCCACTGACTTATTTCATAATTGTTAATCAAATCAAAATTCTCATGAGTACCATCAATAAAGCAGATGTTATACTTTCTTTTTCCTAAGGACATAAGATAATTCTGTTCTGCTGTACTGTTATCCCACAAAAATCCGAAATCACCGCAAATAATAAGTGTGTCGCCTTCTTTTAAATTTCTGAGCTTTAACCACGACAATCTTTTTCTGTCACCGTGAATATCTCCTGTAATATATATCATTTTAGTCGTTCCTTTTAAAAAATTTACTTTTTGCTTATTGGATATTGTTGTTAATTGTGTTATACTTTATTATATACAATTATAAGTTTTTTTCAAGTAGGTGATTTTGTGAAGAAAATTTTCTCAATTTTCCTCATTGTTATAATTTTAATATCCACTTTCCCTGTAGGAGCATCCGCTTCATTTAATTCTTTATTAGAAACTGAATCAGACATTGTTTTACTCATCAATACTGATAGTGAAACCGTTATTTTTGACAAAAATGCGGACAAGCGTTCTGCTCCTGCATCTCTTACAAAAATTGTTACCTGTATGCTTGTTCTTGAAAACTGCCCTGATTTATCAGTTCAGGTTACTTGTAAACGAGAATGTCTTAACGGGCTTTATGCTATGAATGCAGCAACTGCAGGTATCGTTACAGGCGAAACACTTTCAATCAAGAATTTGCTTTATTGCCTTATGCTCCCATCAGCTGCTGATGCTGCAAATATCCTTGCGGATTATGTTGGTGGCAGTATTGACAACTTTGTTGTTATGATGAACGATTTTGTTGCAAAATTAGGCTGCAAGGATACAAAATTCGTAAATGCACACGGTCTTGATACAGACCCTAACGGTTACACAACTGCAAACGACCTTTACAAAATCACTAAATATGCTTTGCAGAACCCTACATTCAAGGAAATTACAAGCACATCACGATACGATATAGCCCCTACTGAAAAGTATCCGTATACAAGATACCTTCATAACACAAACAAGATGATGAATCCCGGTATTCCTGACTATTACCACAAATCAGTATCAGGTGTTAAAACAGGTACAACAGAAAAAGCAGGTCGTTGTGTTATCACAACTGCTTCACAAGACGGATATAACTATATGCTGATTGTTATGGGCGCTCCTCAGTATGATATTGACAATGACAATGTTGAAGAAAATGTTGCCTTTACTGAAAGCAAGAAAATTTATAACTGGGCATTTGAAAACATTGAGCTTACAAAAATCACAAACACAACTGATGTAGTTACGGTTGTTGATGTAAAATACAACAGCAAGGTTGACCATTTGCGTCTTTTACCTGCAGAGGAGTTATCTGCACTCGTCCCTCTCGGTACAGAGTCAGGAAGTCTTATAATCCGTCCTGTTGCGGATGTGACTCCTACCGTTGTAAAAGCACCGATAAAAAAAGGTGATGTGATTGGTAAAGCCGAAATCCTCTATGGTGAAGATATCGTTGCAACCGTTGATTTAGTAGCAGCAGAAGATGTTGACCTTAATATTTTCCTGCTTATACTTGGCACTATAAAAAATATTTTCTCAACTACGATTTTTAAAATCCTGTTTGCAATTGCTGCAGTTCTGATTATAATTTATATTCTTCTTATAATCCGTAAAAACAGAATCAAAGCAAAGCGAAATAAAATCAGAATGATAAAAGGATGATTTTTAATTATGAAACTTTCTTTAATTATCCCTTGCTATAACGAGCAGGACAATATAATGCCATTTTTCAAAGAAACCATTAATGCTTTTCAGGAGATGCCAAAAGCAATTACATCATTTGAAATGATTTTTATAAATGATGGCAGTAATGACAACACATCAAAAAACCTTAAAGAATTATATAAATCATACTCTTCTGTTGTTTCTGTTGTGGAATTTTCACGGAACTTCGGAAAAGAAGCTGCTATGCTTGCAGGACTTCGTCATGCAAACGGTGATTTTGTCACAATTATTGATGCAGATTTACAACAACGACCTGGAATTGTTGTGAAAATGGTTGAACATCTTTTAGAAAATGAAGATTGCGATATGGTTGCTGCTTTCCAGGAAGAAAGAATCGAAGGCAAATTTATGTCATTTATGAAAAAAGGTTTTTACAAATGTATCAATGTTGCAAGTGATACAGATTTTTTTCAGGGTGCAAGTGACTTTAGAACCTTTAGAAAACGAGTTGCCGAAGCAATTTTATCATTACCTGAATATTATCGCTTTTCAAAGGGTATCTTCTCTTGGATAGGCTTTAACACATATTATATGCCATATGTTGCTGAAGAAAGACTTTCAGGAACAACAAAATTCTCACTTTTCAAGTCATTGAAATATGCTATGGAAGGTATAATTGCATTTACAACATTGCCTTTGAAAATTGCAACAGGTGTGGGCGTTTTCACGTTCGTTGCATCAATTCTTTATATGTTCATAGTTATTATCCAGAAGCTTTTCTTTGGTGTTGATGTACCCGGATATGCAACAATCGTTGTTCTTATTCTTTTCCTTGGCGGATTACAGCTTTTACTTTTAGGCGTTGTTGGTGAATACCTTGCAAGAACATATATCCAAGGCAAAAACAGACCTGTTTATATTGAAAAAGAGGTTTTACAGGCAAAATCAAAATCATTGGACGAGGATTCTTACAATGAATAAGATTATTGAACTTTATAAAAAATACAAAGAATTTATTAATTATGTAATTGTCGGCGGACTTACCACATTAGTCAGTATGGTTATCTTCTATGGTAGCACATGGACCTTCCTTGATGGCAATGATGCTTTAGAATTACAGATTGCAAATGTTATTTCGTGGACAGGCGCAGTTATTTTTTCTTATTTTGCAAACAGAATTTTCGTTTTTGAAAGCAAAGAGAAAAATATCTTAAAGGAATTTTTTGCCTTTATTTCATCAAGATTGTTAACTCTTCTTCTTGATATGGGAACAATGTTTGTTCTTTCTACTCTTTTACAGGTAAATTACAATATATCAAAAATTATTGCTATGGTGTTAGTCACAGTTGGGAATTATGTGATAAGCAAGGTTTTTGTTTTTAAGAAAAAGGGAAATAAATAAGGGGGCTTTAAAATGTCAGTTGGTAATTTTATTCCACGAGCAGAGTCAGCAAAGGATGTTGGAGTATCCTTAAATGTTGTTAAACAGTTTTTAAATGATGCTGTCGAAAAAGGCTATGAATTTCACAGCCTTATGGTTGTCCGTCATGGCAAGGTGGCAGTTGAATGGTATAACGAGCCATATAACAAGGATACACCACAAGTGGTTTATTCTATCAGTAAATCTTTCACAAGTACAGCAATAGGTTTTGCAATTAATGAAGGACTTCTTTCTCTTGATACAAAGCTTGTGGATATTTTCCCTGATTACCCACCAAAAAAGGCTGATGAACGTTTTGAAAAGCTGACAATTCATAATCTTTTGAGAATGTCATCAGGCAAACAGCCAAGTTTTCTTACAGATAAAAGCAAGGTTGACTGGATTGAAGATTATATGAATTCACCTTGGGTTTTTGAGCCCGGTGAAAAATTTCTTTACATAAACGAAAACATATTTATGCTTTCTGCCGTAATCAAACGAGTTACAGGTATGTGTATGCGAGACTATCTTAAGCCCCGTCTTTTCGAGCCTCTCGGGATTGAGTACCCATTCTGGGAAACAGACCGAAATGGTGTTGAAGCAGGTGGTTGGGGACTTTATCTCAGAACTGAAGATATCGCAAAGCTTACTCTCTGCTATTTACAGAAAGGTATGTATAACGGTGTTCAGGTTATTCCTGAATTCTGGACTGAAATGGCAACTAAAAAGCAGATTGACAATAACTATAATCGTCCGGGAACTGATGCCTCATTCGGATATGGCTATTGCTTCTGGAAAAACAGTATTGATGAAACATCCTTCCGTGCTGATGGTATGTTCTCACAGTTTGGAATCGGTATCCCTGAACATGATGCTGCTGTAATTCTTACATCATCCGTTACAGATGAAACAGGTTGCCTCGAATATCTTTTCAAATATTTCCCAAGAGCCTTTGAAGAAGTTGACGAAGAGGAAGAACAAATTCAAAACACAGAGGTCGAACCTTTATTTCCAAGTGACCGTCCATCAACTGAAAGTATAATAAATAACAGATATATCAAATTCCGCAAGAAGCTTCTTCTCAATCTTACAGGTTTTCAATTAAGCGTTTTACCAATGGCTGTTACATACATGCTTACGGACAAGCCCGGAAACATCGATATGGTCAAGTTTGACTTTGAGGAAAAAGAATGTAGAATGAAATGGTCAGAGGGACTTGAAACAAATACTATTATTTTAGGTCTTGATGGTCGATACCGTTACTCAAAAATCACTTTAGGTAAAATTGATTTTACGGTTTGTGCAAATGCTATGTGGCTTGATAATGAGAGTATGCTTGTAACTATCCGTCCTTTACAGACGGTTGCAAAGCGAAATCTTATCTTTGAATTCCGTCCTAAAGATAAGGTTGTTATGATTCCTTCAAGCTCACCATCAGGTGGTGAAATTATCAACAGCCTTGGAGGATTTTTTGAACAAGTTATTCCAAACAAGACAATTCTTAAATTATTCAATAAAGTAATGTCCTTTGGCCCAAAAATTATGGAGCCTAAGCATTACGGAAGATTCATTGAGAAATAAACAAAAAAATTACTCCACTTGGTCTTTCAAGTGGAGTTTTTTCATCTTATTCAAAAAATTCCTTTTCAACCATTCCGCAAAGGTAATGGTAAATTGGCAGATGATATTCCTGAATTTTATAAGTTTCGTCTGACGGAACACGAATTGCTACTGTTGCAATCTCCTTGATTTTTCCGCCATTACCGCCTGTTAATGCAAGTGTTTTTACACCAACACAGTTTGCAACCTCAACTGCCTTCAACACATTTTTTGAATTTCCCGATGTTGAAACAGCTATAAGCAAATCATTTTCTTGTGCATATCCGTAAACCTGTTGTGCAAAAACATAATCAGGATTAAGGTCATTGTTGAATGCTGTCATTAATGATGTCTGACTGCAAAGTGAAATTGCAGGTAAAGCACCCTGAAGATTTTCTTTTAAGTCCTGTGAAAGTCTTTTATCATCAATTTTCCTTTTATTGAGAAAGCCTTTCATCAGTTCACCGACAATATGCTCACAGTCGGATGCACTGCCACCATTACCACAAACAAGAACTTTTCCATTGTTTTTGTATGTCTCAACAATAAGATTTAACCCTTTTTCAATATCATTTTCACAACATTTAAGTTGAGGATATCGTTCAAAAATATTATCCATCACTCAATCTCCTTAAACATATCGTAAAAATCCGTATTTGTAAAATCCTCTACAATTACATTTGTACCGAGTTTTTTATGTAAACCACGCTGATATGTGGCATTTTCAGATAATCGGCTTATTACCAATGCACCAAGCTCCACACCTGCCTGAATTTCTGCTCTGCCATCACCGATAACAAGAACATTTTCCGCTGATATACTCAAATCCTTAATCAAATCTTTCATAACAGCATCTTTAGGTTTCTTTTCTGTCCATGTTGAACCGATAATTTCCTCTATCAACTGACCTTTGCCTATAGAATATCCAAGTGCTTCCACTTCCTCGTGCATTCCCATGCCTTTTTCAACAACTGCACCTGTCACAAAATAGTTTTTTACTCCATTTTCGTGTAAATACTTTAAAAAATCATAAGAACCTTTTACACGGAATTTTTCAGGGTTTTCTTTTGCGAGCATCAAGTTTTTATCTCTGCAATAACCATTCAGCACATTCTCATAAAGCTTGAAAAGTCTTGGTGTCTGACTTTTGAGCATCTCATTCATTTCAGCTGTTTCAGGTAAATCGTCGTAATATTCCTCACCATTATTAATTCTCTCAATAATGAGTGCGTTGGTGTCACCATTACAATTCACCTGAATTTTGCCTTCCTGAACACTTCTGCGAATTGCCCATTCCATTTGAGTGAGTGCTGAAAGTCCCGCCGATTCCACACAAAAAGCATCCGTTTCAGGCAATTCTCGTGTCCCCGCAAGAGAAATTAACCTTTTTGCATTGTGGGGACTGTCAAAATCATCAGATAATCCGTTTTCAATTACATCATAAAGACAAACGCTCATAACGGGAGGCCAATCACGAATCAGAGAATGTGTTCCGTCAATATCGTGAAAAGCATATTCAATTTTTCTTTCATCAAAATCTTTTGTTACATTCTTTGAATTATTGTTTTTTACTGTAATCATAAATTATCTTATTCTTGGTAAACTGTCAATTAATGTGAAATGGTCTGAATAGAAATTCTGTGTTTCTCTTGTTTTTCCGTTCATACCGATAACTACACCGTGGTCACCCTCAACCGTCGGAAAAACATACCAATGACCACGCACCACTTCTTCAATCTGTTCATTATATTCGATAAATTCTTCATCTGCAGGGCATCGTGCCGACACAACATTCACAAGTCCGTCGTTAGGAAGCCAACTATTATCAATTTCAGAATCTGTATATCGTCCAATCAATGTTGCCAGAGGCATAAGTACAACCATTGTTGATGAAATCGGTATCTGATTATCGGATAATGGCGATTTCTTTGTTGTATTGTATGCAAATGAGAAGTAATAGACACTTTCAACTGTTTTAATTGTCTTGTTAAGTTCCTCTGCACCGTCAGGTGACAAATCATAAAAGGCATTGTCTTTACCTTGACTGAACTCCCCATTCACAAGTGAAATAGTATCATCTGCACCTGATTTAATACCAAAATGCTCCAGCTGAAAATCAACAAGGCTACTGTTGTACATATTCCCTATCCCACCTGTTGCAAAAAGCACATTCAGTGCAGTTTCAACAAGATTTCCACGGTCAACAACATAAAACAGCGTTGAGCCGTTATGAGGTGCACAAAGAGTTGTAACGCTGTTGACATACTCACCTTTTCCGCCTTTGAAAAATGGTGAACAGTCGTCACCACTTGCCTGTATTTCTGCTTCACTACCGTATTCAAGAATACTTGTGAAAAGATTAATAGTATTTCCGCCAAAGGAATGACCTACAAGATTGATTTTTCTTGTCTGGCCACCATCGGTTTTAGTTCCCCAGTTTTCTACAAGAGGAGTCGGATATGCTCTGCCGAATCTTTCGTGTCCGTGGGCTTTGCTGTGTGCTTCGCCATAGTCAACAACTGTACCCATAAGCTGTGCATAAAGCTCACAAGCTCTGTCCCATGTACTTGAAAAAGGTCCAACTATTGCTTCTTTTACAAGATAATCCTCTGAACGAAGATATTCTGAAATACTGTCTGAAGTTGCGCCCCAATATGGCACAATGTCGTTTAATCCTGAGTCTTCGCCCCAGCCACCCATACCGTGGACAAGGACATAAGTGTAATCAATTGGCTCTTCAGTAAGTCTTGCCCACAACTTTTTATACCCACCGAAAGGCAACGGTAATATTGCAGCAATTACAAGGCATACCACCAGAATTCCTGCTATGGTTTCTTTTACAATGAATCTGTCATTTTTCATTATTGATATCTGCCTTAATTTTATTTTTTAGGAAATGGTCTCTTTTTCGCAGTAAATTCAAGTGTATCAATTTTAATTATGCTTACTACTGTTGTAAGTTTATCTTCAAACTGAAAATCTTTTCCTGTTTGTGTTTTCATAAGAAGTGAAAGTGCCTGTTTTTTCTCCTCAACACCTTCAACAAGAGTTGCAAGTCCCCTACCCATAATTGAAGCATACGTGATTCCGTATTTACAGGCAACCTCACCCTCAAAAGGTGTAATATCGCAACACATTTCATAGAAAACCTTTGGGTTTGCTTTGATTGCATCTATTTTTCTTCCTCGTTTTGCACCATGAAGATAGATAGTCAGTTTTCCGTCTTCTAAAACATATCCGTAATTCATTGGCACAACATAAGGCTCGTCACCATCAATCATACCAACATGAACTACCTTTGATTTTTCAAGAATTTCAATAATCTCGTTTATATCTGTAATCTGTTGTTCTCTACGAGTCATTCCGTTCATAGCTTTACCTCACTATATAAGACTGAATAACAGTTTAAAATAACTGATAATCATTTTAAAAATTTCTACAACAAATGTTGTCATATGTTGTTTTGCAGTCTCTTCGTTTCTGTCTGTCGGCAATTCAACATAATTATCATTTACAGGTGCTTTTTCTGTCTTTTTTATTGCATAAGAGTCAATAAGCTCTTTTTCACCTGTTTCATCATTAACCATATATGCGTTGTAAACAAAATGTTCACTGTCAAGACTTACTGTTGCAAACACACCACCATCATGTGTATCTCTTGCAATTGCTGCATTTTCGAGAATTGGTGGAATAGCGTCCTCATTTACACTGTAACGCTTTGTACCTGATGTTGACGGTAAAATATGAGTTGTGCCGTCAGGATTTAATGCGAATGTTGTTTCTTTACCATTCCATACTTCAGTTATTGTCTGTGATTCCTGAGCCTTTTCACCCTTTACAGGTTCAGTTCTGAGATACATATGGTCGTGACCTGCAAAGAAAACATCAATATCAAGCTCATCAATTACAGGTAAAAGAAGATTTCTCATAATAATTGTGTCAGGCTTGTTGATATTCTTACCTGCTGAATAAAGTGCTCTGTGAGAAAGAATAATTTTCCACTGTGCATCAGAAGAGTTCATATCGTTTTTAAGCCAGTTAAGCTGTGATGCAGACATAGGATACATATCATTTGAGTTAAGCACAGCAAAATGTGCATCACCCCAGTCAAATGAGTAATAACAGCCTGTAATAACTGAACTGTTTTCTGCCTCACCGATATTGAACATATTATTGAACTTGAACCACTGCAAGTTTCCCTCGTGATTACCTGCAACAGGAACAAGTGTTGTATTCATATTCATAAACTCAAAGTTTTTAAAATAGCTGTCCCATTCTTCATTTGTACAATCATTTACAAAGTCGCCAAGCCCAACTGCAAACTCATATTCAGGCATTGTTTCAACTGCAGATTCTAAAACAACAGATGCTTTTTTGAAATTTTCATCACTGCTTGCCTGAACATCAGCAAAAACAATGAAATTAACCTCATCAGATGCATTTCCTGATGTTGTGAAGTAACCGATTTTGCTCCATACACCTGCTTCACTGTCACCAACACGATATTGATATTTTGTATCAGGAGTAAGATTTTCTGCCTCTGCTTTATGTACATATTTTTCCATTGACGGATAACGGACACCCTTAATGATTTCTGCCTTTGTAAGGTCATCACCCACAGGAGCAACCTGTAAATCAGAGCCTGCTTTTTCGTCTGTGTACCAGCAAAAACCTCTTGAAGTTTTTGTATCACCGTTGATTGTAACACTTACTCGTGTAACTTCATTCCCTGCTGCTGCAACTGTAATAATCGGAAATGTCATACAGAGTATGAGGATAAGTGAAATGATTTTTGTAAATGTTTTTTTCATAATAATTATCCTTTCTTTTATTTGTTAATTGTCTTTTGCCATGCATCTATTCTATTGTTTCTTAGCCTTATAAAATTCATTGTTTTTTCTCTATACGACAGGTACTCTTCTACCGTTTTCGGCAACGAATTACCCTCAAAATCATTGAATGGATATAAGAATTTTATTTCCTTGTAATTCTCTGTAACAAGGTCCTGAAAAAAGAAAAAGTCTATATAGCCTTTAAAATCATAAAACAATTCAAAAAAATCCGAATAACCATTCAAGCATTCCGTCATAGGACTTTCTTCATTTAAATAATATCTCCTGATGCATTCAAGAGTTAAATCAATTCGGTCATTTATTTTACGATTTAGACCACGTTCACCATTTATTGTCTTTCTTCCATTAACTTTATTGCTTGGAAAAATTGTCATCCCACCAATTGTGTAAGACAATCCAACAAAATCATCTATTGATTTCTCAGAAATTTCAAAAATTATTTTACTCATTCGTTTCCATTTTGAAAAGGTATGTATTATTGAATCGCTTGAAAATTCAAAAATTCCAACATCAGAAACGTTTCTTAAATTATCGTCCAAAATAAGTTTTCTACCATCTGGCAATTCTTTGCTCCACAAAATTTGGTGATATTTTCTTAAGGTATCACTATAAGAATCAGGGTCTTTACCATACGAATCCGTTCGAACATCATAACTAATATCAACTTTCATATCATTATTCCTTTATTATGATTTTTCAATTTCAAATTATTATTTAGTCTCGATTAGATTTCGCCGTATTGATAGATGCTACCAGCAACTTACGGATTTTACTGCATTTTGCAAACATATCTTTGTATTCAGATTCAGTCATAATATGTGTTTCTTTGAAAATTGAAATCCAATAGTCAGTTTCGTAACATTCTTTTAATGCAATCTGTAGCTTATTAATAAAATCTGCTTTGCTTGAAGCATAGTTTGCTTCATGTATGTTTGCACCTATGCTGGTACCACTACGCAAAACTTGGTTTATCAGCACACTGCCTTTTCTATTTTCTTTTATGTCAGTACAAAGATTGATAACATCTATAGCAAATTGTTTAGACAAATCAACTAATAAATTTTCTTTCATCAATATACTCCATTTATAATGATTTGATGCTACGCATCATGAATTGAAACTATGTTTCATGATTTCTCGCTTTGCTCCATGAATTGAATTGCAATATTCATGCCCCACAGGGCTATTCATGCTTTAGCAATTCATGAGCATTCAGGCTCAACTCATGCAACCGTCAGGTTGCAATTCATTGTAACACTACGTGTTACTCTTTTATATCATATTTCTTCGACATCTTACTCAACGCTTCTTCTCTTGTGATTTTTCCTGTATTACAGTCAATCATCACCTGAACATCCTTATCCTTTAAATCATAGAAAGACCAAACGATAAAGGCCAAAAATCCGCCTATTGCAGGAATAAGCATAAAGATAAGCCAAAGCATATTGAGTGCGTGAGGCGTCTGTGTTACTCCGCTTTGCTCCAATTCCTGGAACGAACCTACTTCTACAACTTTCCATCCAACTGACTCAAGACCGAGAATAAACAAGCCCAAAGCACCGGAAATAGAGCCTGTAAGCTTTGCCATAAATGTCTGTACGGCAAAGGTTATACCTTTTGCTTCTGTACCACTCTTAAATCTGCCATATTCTGCACAGTCAGGTGTAAACATAAACATTTCAAGGCTGACCACTGCTAACGGAATTGAACGAATAGTGAAGAGAATAATATAAACAACCGCATTACCATAGCCTACAAACCACATAATAACGCTGAGTACAACATAAAGTAATAAGCATATCTGATTAACCTGCATCTTATCATACTTACGAATGATTTTAGGCAACATCAAAGAAATGAGAAGCTGTGGAACTGTTCCGATTGCACCTACAAGAATAGAGAACAATGCACTGTTAAACAAGTAATACGAAACGTAAAGGGTGAATGCATTACCGATGCTGAGTGATGAATAGAAGAAAAGTCCCAGATAATATATAAACAAATACTTGTTCTTAAATAGGTATGAGAACATACTTCTGATTGTAAATGTTTCGTCACTCTCTGCATGGAAACGCTCTTTGAGCTTGAATGATGCAGGTGACATTAAAGCGAATGCAATAACACAAATGATTATAGATATCATACCGTAGTTCATGCCAACCTTTTCGCTGACAAGAACAGTTGCAAGTGTAGATGTGATACCAACGCCTGCGTAAGTAGCAATACTCTTATATGACTGAATAGTGTTTCGTTCGTCAATGCTCTGACTCATAGATGTCAGAATACCAAAAATCGGCACATCACAAAGAGTATATGCTGTATCCCAAAGTATGTAAGCGATAGCAAACCAGGCTAACTTAACTGTCTGTGAAGAACCTGACGGGATAATAAATGTCAGTATTGTCGCAATTGGAATGAGTATAGTTGAAATTCGTATCCAAGGAAGATATTTCTTTCCGCTTTTGAACTTGATTAAATCGAATACAGCACCGAATAATGTATCGTTTACAGCATCCCAGACTTTAACGACAAGCATTACTGTGGCTGACTTGATAGGGTCTATACCTAAAAACAAAAGATAAGTTGTCAGACACACATTAAAAAGCGTGTAAATCATATTTTGTCCGGCAAAATATGAATAATAACTGGCTCTTTCAACAGGCTCTGTTGACCAGTTTTCACCGTTTACAAAGACTTTTTTAGCTAATGAAGAAAGTTTCATATCTTTTTCCTCCTTATCTCAATGACCAACGGTCAATTCATGGCATAGCCAAATTCATGAGAAGCTTCTCAATTCATGCAATCGTCAGATTGCAATTCATTGTAAATCTCTCTTGTTGCTTTTACTAAGACACCATTCAACCCACTTTTCTTTTCGATAAAATTTACCTGACATGGAGTGTCCATATTTATTCCAACGAGTGTATTTTATATCTGCTCCTAGTTTTTCAAGTTCGGCAACATAATAATCATCACTATCTATTCTCACATTCGTATCATCTGATGCGTGTGCAACCCATAACGGTGTTTCTACCAATCTTTGAACATCATATTTTTTAAAATCGCAATCAAAACAAAGTGAACCCATTGCAGGTACTGCTGCTGCAAAATAATCAGGAAAAAGATAAATTGAATGCCAGACACAAAATCCACCAAAAGATGTACCTACAATATATATGCGTGTTCTATCAAAGTTTATAGAAATTTCATCTATCAGCTTTTTTACAGATTTCACATAATTCCATGTTACATCGTCACCTTTATTTGAACCGAAAGGTGCCTGTGGCAAAAGCACATTACAATCTTCCTTAAAAAGTTGCTTATACAACGGTATATTATCAAACAACTGTTTTATGTTTTCGTTACCCATTGCACCTGCACCATGAAAAAGAACAAACAACGGTTTGTCCTTTCCTTTACTTTCTACAAGTCTGAAAGGAAAACACATTTTATTCTCTGTGTCATTATACCTATAAGCGGAAAATCTACCACCCGAAAGCTTTGTTAAACCATTATCTTGACTTTTGTTGTTTGCATCAATCCATTGCTTGGCGTTATTATCTTTTATCCACTCTTTGCCCTTATTTTCTTTTTTCTTGAATTTATAATAATGCCTGTATGCTTTCATAATCGAATGAGGCATTTTCTCTTTTTTCTCAATAGTAGTTTGTGATAGTATGTAAAGATATCCATCACTACCTTCAAGTTGAATACTATTCAAATACGATTTATGTCCATCTCGAACATTTTCCTTGAAAAGATTGCGAATTGCTTCAATCTCATATTCATTAAAAGCTATAAGTACTAAACCAACATCCATAGCACCTTTTTCTACATAATCTTCAAAAGGTGTAATATCACATAAATAATTGTCGATAAGGCAACGAAAATTCAAACCACTCATAAGAAAAATCACCTCTGCAATGTAAAAATAACGGCTATTATTTATTACCTTTTGCTGTTGTAATAGAAGAAATCAGCAATCTTCTGATTTTACTACACTTACCAAACATATCCTTATACTCGTTTTCGGTTATTATATTGGTTTCTTTAAAAATTGAAAGCCAATAATCTGTTTCATAACATTCCTTCAAAGCAATCTGCAATTTGTTTATAAAATCTGCTTTGCTTGATGCATAATTTGCTTCATGAATATTTGCTCCGATACTTGTGCCACTACGCAACACTTGGTTTAACAACACATTACTTTTTCTGTTTTCTTTTATATCTGAACAAAGATTTACAACATCAACAGCAAATTGTTTAGATAAGTCTATGAGCAAATTTTCTTTCATAATTAAAACTTCCCTACAAATGATTTGATGCTACGCATCATGAATTGAAACTGCGTTTCATGATTTCTCGCTTTGCTCCATAAATTGAATTGCAACTAACAATGACCAACGGTCAATTCATGGCATAGCCAAATCATGAGAAATTTCTCAATTCATGCAATCGTCAGATTGCAATTCATTGTCGCATTAATAATGCGACACTTTCTGTATGACTTGTTCTTGCAAACATATCAACAGGAGTAACCTCAACTGTGTCATATCCCAATTCCTTTAATATTGCACAATCACGAGCTTGAGTTGACACATCACAAGAAACATAAACTATTCTTTTGGGGTTCATTTCTGCGACACATTCCAAAACTTCTCTGTCGCATCCTTTTCGTGGTGGGTCAAGAATTACAGCATCGGGAGTTATCTGTTTATCCCTCAACATTTTTACTGCATCCTTTGCGTCACCACAATAAAACTCACAATTTTCGATATTGTTTCGTTTTGCATTTTCCTTTGCGTCCTCAATAGCTTCAGGAATAATCTCAACACCGATTACCTTTTTCACACTCTTTGCCATTGAAAGACCGATTGTACCTGCACCACAATAAAGGTCAAGGATTGTTTCGTGCCCACTTGTCTGTGCATATTCCAACGCTTTTCCGTAAAGCAGTTCTGCACAATCGTGATTAACCTGATAGAATGACAATGGTGAAAGTCTGATTTTTACACCACAGAGAACATCTTCAATATAGTCTTCGCCCCAAAGTGTTGTACAGTTTTTACCGAGAATAACATTTGTCTTTTCTGTATTTTCGTTTATAACAATACTCTTAATGTCCTTAAAAATCATTAAATCGTCACAAAGCTCTTCAGCATAAGGCAACGTATTACCATTTATTACAAGACAAACCATAATCTGACCTGTCTCGAATGCTTTTCTTATGTAAATATGACGGACAAGTCCCGTATGATTTATTGAATCATATGCTGTTACGCCAAATTCTGTCATCCAAGCTTTAACCACATCAACGATTTTTGCAAATTCTTCAGGTTGGAGAATACAGTCGGAAGAATTGATTATTCTATGGCTCTTCTGAGCATAAAAACCTGCCACAATGTCCTTGTCAAATCCAACGGGATATTGTGCTTTATTTCTATATCTTGCCGTTTCACAAGTAATTATTTCCTTTACAGGCACATCCATATGGGCTAAACGCTGAAAAGCATCAACAACCTTTTGTCGTTTAAGCTCCTTTTCAGCCTCATATGAAATATGACGGAACACACATCCACCACAAGAACGGAAATGCTCACAATCGACTTTTACTCTGTCTTTTGATGGAGTTACAATCTGCTTAACAATACCGATAGCATAAGTCTTTTTTGCTTTTATAATATGAGCAATTATAGTGTCTCCTTTTGCTGCACCGGAAACGAAAACAGCCTGACCATTATAATGACCGACACCATTTCCCTCAGCAGTATAACCCTCAATATTCAGTTGTATATCCTGATTTTTCTGTAAAGACATACTTTCACCTTATAATTTAAGAATAATTCCTGCAAGTGCACCAACTAAAAGCCAGAATGCAGGATGCAATTTTTTCAATTTCTTTATAAACATCAGTGCAAAAAGTGCCACCGCAATTATGATTACAGGAATTGCAAATTCACCGTTTACAAAGAAAATCGGCTTGATAATTCCAAAAACTGCGAACAAAACAAGTGCAGTAACAACAGGACGGATGCCTGAAAACGCACCTTTTACATATTCATTCTCTTTAAAAACTTTTAAGAAACCTGCAACAAGTATAATTACAATAATTGATGGTGTTACAAGTCCCAATGTGGCAACCATTCCACCAAAAATTCCACCAACTGTGCCAAATTCACCGAAGCCTGCATTATACCCTGCATAAGTTGCCATATTAACGCCAATAGGTCCAGGTG
>JAZQUG010000002.1:0-10124 GCA_045631225.1 Candidatus Fimenecus sp. | reverse complement strand
TTTATCGGGGAGTTAATGGGCGTCTCTTCTCGGCTCCCCTTGTCAGGGTACGGGTGTCCGGTGGACACCTCTGCGAAGCAGAAGCACCGACCGAACCGGCAGGTGAGACATAGCTGTCTGCGAAGCAGACTGAGGGGTAGTAAGTTTACATATTATCTATCTCTCCCTCAGTCTTTTTCTGCGAAAAATACAGCTCCCTCGTCAGAGGGAGCCAATTTGTCATATCGTGTTAAATTTTATATTAATAATGTGCTACTCCACATTCACAAGTTTTATTTGAACCAAAAATTCTTTGGAAGAAAAGTGCGAATTGGAAGAAGAACTTTTTGATACCTGACTTATGACAATTACAGTCACATTCAACTGTTGGGTCAAGAAGCTCGTTACAAGCATCACAATATCCGTCGCCATTATTATCTACACGACCTGTTGCATCGAGGGTTACAGTTTCTCTGCTGATTTCTTCATCACATACTGAACAGTAAACAACCACATCTTTGCTACCGTTTGCTGTGCACGTTGGAGCAATATAGTTTTCTTCAACTGGATTTGCAGGAGTGTGACCTGTTGCATCAACATAATCTGCATCATAAGCGTCACCACATTCGCAAGTATATGTCGTATAGCCTTGTTCTGTACAAGTTGGAGCAGTTACTGTTGAACTGTATCTATGAATGTGATAGTTATAGTGAATAGTTGCATCTTTGAGTGGTGGATTTAGATTAATATAAGCTCCGTCAGGATAAACAAAATTATCTATCCATTGTTCTTCTGTGCCTTCATAATATACATCTGTAACACCTGAGTATTTAAATGCATCATCACCCATAGATGTTACATTTATAGGGATTACTACACTTGTGATAGATTGGCAGTTATAAAACGCCTTCTCACCAATTGATGTTAAACTGTTACCAATTGTTATACTTTCAAGAGACTTCATTCCATGGAACGCGTAACCGCCAATGTTTCTTACACCATCTTCAAAAACAACTTTTTTTATACTGTTTATGTAAACCTTCCAAGGAGTATTCGGTTGGTAAAAATGGTCAAGTGTGAACTCATTCATATTACCTTCACCTGAAATTGTTAATACATTTGTATGAGTATCAAACGACCAAATAAGATTATTTCCGAAACGACCGTACGGCTGTACTGTTCCATCTGAACAAACAACAATATGTATATCCAAATCATCAGAAATGTCGATGTTATTTTTTTTGAAATTGTCCCATTGTTCCTTTGTACCATCATAATAAATAATCAATGAATCATCTATTCCTGATAGTGAATATTCGCTCAACTTCGTTAAGCTACGAGGGATTGTTAAACTTTCAAGGTCAAAACATCCGTTAAATGCATATTCACTTATTTCTGTTACACCGTCAGGAATAACATAATTTTTTTCATCTCGATTAGATGGATATTTAATAAGTTTTGTTTTATTTTTATCGAAAAGAACACCATATTCATCATTTGAGAAATATTGATTATCGTTATCAACTGTTATACTTTTAAGTCCAAAACAATTATCAAAAGCTCTTTTACCAATTGTTTCTACACTTTCAGGAATAACTATATCTGTAAGACTTTGACAATAAAAGAACGCATAGGTACCGATTGTTTTTACACTGTCAGGAATTGTAATGCTTTGAATATCATAACACTGACGGAATGCTGAATCGCCAATCGTTACAACACTATCAGGAATGGTAACTTTTGTTGCATTTATACAAATCAATGCATTATCCCCAATCGATGTTACTCCATCATTAATAACGATTTCCTTAACCTTTGACCTATATTCATTCCATGGTACATCAGTATAGGCGAAATCGACCATATCACCACTACCTGAAATTGTCAGAATACAAAATGAAGCATCGTAATGCCAAGTTAAATTTTCACCACAAGTACCTGAATATGTTACACCATATTCAAAATAAACTGTGGGTAAGGATAAACCAGTATTATTTGAATTTTCTTTAACTTGATTCCATTGTGCTTCTGTACCCTTGTAATAAATAGTATCAACATCACAAAAGTCACTAAACGCGCCGAATTTTATTTTTTCAATACTTTGCGGAAAGATTACGCTCTCAATATTGGTACAGCCGTAAAATACATAACCACCAATTTCTGTTATACCCTCATTAATAACAACTTGCTTTATGTCAAGCCACGAAGGTTGGTCTGTTCCTGAATATTCACCAAGTGCGCCTTTTCCGTATAGTGTCAATGTACCTGTTGATGAATCAAACACCCAAGCAATACCACTATCGCCCCACATACCTGTTATTGATGTTTCATCAAGTTTGGGTATAATTTGACCTTCAAAATAAATTTCACCACAAGCTGAACATCTTTCGTCATAACTACAACCTGTCTGTGTAGTTGTTGGAAGAATTGCTGGAGTTGACACCTTTGTATGTCCAAGAGCATCGCTCTGCACTTTATATGTATCGTTACATGTTGAACAAACGAATACTTCAACACCCTTTTCGGTACAAGTTGGAGCTTTTGTTATAGCTGATACATAAGTATGATTCTCTTCATCTACAACATTTTCATAATGAATTGTTGCGTTTTTAAGAAATGAATTGAATTCCCCCATTGTAATAGCTTTCCATTGCTCCTTGGTTCCTGAATAGAAAACATCTTTGAGATTACGGCATAAACCAAAAGCATCATCACCAATACTTGTTATTCCGTTACCCATTATCAAGGTCTCAAGATTCGGACAGTTGAAGAAAGCACTACTACCAATTGTTTTAACACTGTCTGGTATGGTTACCTTAGCAAGAATATCAGATGAATAAAATGAGGTGTTGGCAATTGAGGTTATACCATCTTGAATGATAATCTCCTTAACATAATCACGATGATCATGCCATGCGTTATAGTTTTGCATTTTACCAGAGCCAGAAATCACCAATAGACCTGTGGATTTATCTAATGCCCAGGTGATGTTGTTACCACAAGTGCCCGCTAAAACAGAGTCTTCTGCACTTGCTGTGATTGGAATGATGGATATCACCATAATAATTGCGAGGATAACTGATAAAATTCTACTTGTTTTTTTCATAATAATTTCCTCCTCTGTATAAAAATATTATATTTTTCTCAATTACAGTATAGCTTACTACTGTAAAAAAATCAACTTAAACAACCAAACTGCAGATTTTTCATGCAAAATTGCAAGAAAATCTTTATCAATATATCTTTACATATTTTATTGACAAAAATAAGGAACAATACAAAAAGAAAAAGCCACATAATTATATAAAAATTTGGTAAAACCTATAAAAAGTGTTTCTCCTCTAACACAATTATATGACACATTGTCATAATTGTCAATACAAAATATGACATAATGTCATTAAGGTGATAGAATGACAAACAACTTAAAGAAACTTAGAAAGCAAGCAGGATTGACTCAAATCTCATTACAAATGAAAACAGGAATCGAACAAGCATTACTTTCAAAATTTGAAAATGGTGAAAGAATCCCACCTACTGAAACACTTATTCTTTTAGCAGATTTTTATAACGTCAGTATGGACTATATCATGGGAAGAACAGAAAATCCTGAAATAAACAGATAATCCCATCCTTAACCAAAAGGATGGGATTATTTTATACCATTATTTAATATTACTTTTTAAGTGCTGATTTTGCATTCCAGATGTTTGCTGCATATTCGTTGATAGCACGGTCTGCTGCAAATCTGCCTGCACCTGAGATGTTCATAAGTGACATCTTGTTCCAGTTATCACGGTCAAGGAAATCTTTTGAAATTCTCAACTGTGTATTTCTGTAATCTTCAAAGTCAGCAAGCACCATATATGGGTCATGGTGAACAATTGTTGATGTAACTTCGTGGAACATCTTGCCACCGATACCGTTATTATTTGCAAAATTGAGAATCTTCTGGAGCTCTGCATTTGCATTATAGAAATTCTGTGGAACATATCCACGCTTCTGTAACTGCTGAACTTCAGGGGTCTTCATACCGAAGATGTAGATGTTATCTTCACCAACTGCATCATAAATCTCAACATTAGCACCGTCCATTGTACCAAGTGTTACGGCACCGTTGAGCATAAGCTTCATATTACCTGTACCTGATGCTTCTGTACCTGCAAGTGAAATCTGCTCTGAAATATCAGCGGCAGGCATAAGCTTTTCAGCAAGTGTAACATTGTAATCTTCAACATAAACAACCTTGATTCTGCCTCTTACATCAGGGTCATTATTAATTACATCAGCAAGTGCACAAATGAAAGAAATAATCTTCTTTGCTACAAAGTAGCCTGATGCAGCCTTTGCACCGAAAATGTATGTGTGAGGAATAAAATCACCATTTGGATTTTCCTTGATTGCAAGATAATGTGAAAGAATATTAAGTGCATTAAGGTGCTGACGCTTATACTCGTGAAGACGCTTAACCTGAACATCAAAAATTGAATCAGGGTCAAGCTGAATTCCGTTGTGCTTGAGCACATACTTTGCAAATTCTTCCTTATTAGCTCTCTTAATCTTGCCGAGTTCCTCAAGAACGGCCTTATCATCCTTAAACTTTCTTAAATCAAGAAGTTTATCTGCATCCTTAACAAATCCGTCACCAATAGTTTCTGTAAGGAACTTTGTGAGCTTTGGATTAGCCTGACAAAGCCAACGACGATGAGCAATACCGTTTGTAACATTTGTGAACTTATCAGGAGTAAGTGAATAGAAATCAGAGAAAACTGTATCCTTAAGAATGTCACTATGGAGAGCAGAAACACCGTTTACACAGTGAGAACCTGCAACACAAAGGTTAGCCATTCTTACAACACCGTTTGAAATAACAGCCATTCTTTCAACTGTATCAGCATTATATGTGCTGTTCCATACATATGAACGGAAACGATTATCAATTTCCTTTGTAATCTGCCAAAGACGAGGCATAAGACGCTTGTAAAGGTCTTCCGGCCAACATTCAAGAGCCTCTTTCATAACTGTATGGTTTGTATAAGCAACTGTATTTGTAACAATATTCCAAGCATCGTCCCATCCATATCCGCATTCGTCAAGGAGAATACGCATAAGTTCAGGAATAGCCATTGTTGGATGAGTATCGTTAACGTGAATTGCAACTTTATCAGCAAAATTATCCATTGTACCAAATTCACGAAGGTGATGCTGAACAATATCCTGAATTGATGCTGAAACAAGGAAATACTGCTGACGAAGACGAAGTGACTTTCCTTCAGGATGATTATCTGCAGGATAAAGAACTTTGCTGATAACCTCAGCCATAGCATTTCTTTCCATAGCTCTCATATAGTCACCCTGATTAAAGAGTGCCATATCAAGACCGGGTGCCTTTGCAGACCAAAGACGAAGAACAGAAACACCCTTGCCATCTTTACCTGCAACATGCATATCATAAGGAATAGCCTGAATTACAGTCGGGTTTTCAATTTCAACGCTGTGATACTGATTTTCCCAGATATCACGAACTTCACCTTCAAACTTGATTTCCATAGCCTGTTCTTCATGTGGTACAAGCCACACGTCACCACCGGGAAGCCAGAAGTCAGGAAGTTCAGTCTGCCAACCGTCAACTAATTTCTGTTTGAAGATACCATATTCATAAAGAATTGTGTAACCCTTTGCCACATATCCCTGTGTTGCAAGACCATCAAGATAACAAGCAGCAAGACGACCGAGACCACCGTTACCGAGACCAGCATCAGGTTCACAATCATAGATAGAATCCATCTTGATACCATAATCCTTTAACACACTTTCAAAAACCTTTGTAAGGTTAAGGTTGTAAAGGTTATTTTTTAGAGAACGGCCCATAAGGAATTCCATACAGAGATAATACACTCTTTTTGTACCCTTCTTTGAACCCTCTTTTGAAAATTCAGCTCTGCCCTGACTCATCATATCTCTTACGATAAGAGCAATAGCCTTATAAAACTGTTCATTTGTTGCCTCATTAGGATTAACCCCAATAAAATGAGAGAGTTTTGATTCAACAAGTTCTTTTGCTTGTTTCTTTGTAAGTGAATAATTCATACAAAACCTCCAAAAAAATTTATAAAAATAGTAAAAAATTAAACTCTGTTTGTATATTTTACACTAAAAAAAGCAATTTTTCAACTATAATAAAAGATTTTTTTATTATATTTTATTCATATTCAAATTATACCAAAAAAATAAAACCAGTCAAGGTTAGGTTGCCCTACTTTGACTGGTTAATTATTTCTTTTTACGCTAAACCTTATTCAACTACTTCATCAGCTGATGATGGTTCTGTTACAGGCTCTGTTGTTGTAGGATCTGTTGTTGGTTCTGTAGTAGTTGGTTTTGTTGTAGGCTGTGTTGTAGGAAGAGTTACAACAGGAGCTGTTGTTGACTCATCCGGTGTTGTTGGAATCTCAACATTAGGATTATCCTGTTCAGGATTTTCCGGAAGAATACCTTCTGTACTAAAGTTAAGATAACCTACCTCTGACCATACAACAGAAAATCTGTTGCCATTTCTGATGTAGAAGTCTCTCTGTGTAACGCCTGACTTATATGGCACAAAGCCCTTATTTGTCAACTTATTGTTGCCATCAGTAAGATTCTGAAGTGCTGCTTCAATTCCGTCAGCCATCTCATCATCATACGCATAAAGAGTTGCTCTTACAACGCACTTCTTAGGGCTAACAACACCGAACTTGAAGCCTGTAAGCCACCAGTGTTCCTGTTCAGCTCTTGTAAAGAGTCTGTTACCGTTCTTATAATCCTCCCAGCTATGATAATAGTCAAGAACCATCTTGAGAAGCTGTTCGTCTTCAGCGCACTTATAGAATCCTGAATTATCATAAGGACTCTTTGTATAAACACCTAATTCAGCACCTTCAAGAACACCGTACTGGCCTTTCCACCACTGAAGTCTCCAAAGAAGGTCGTCATACATAAAGTCAGCCTTAAGTGTAAGATACCACATGTTTGTAATTGGTGCAGCCTGGTCATACAAATCAGTAAATCCGAAATAACGCTGCCATGGATTTAAATGTGTATAGAAAATATCCTGTCCCGGGTCATATTCATAACCGGCCATTGCAAGAATTTCTTTTCTTTCCTCAGGAGTATCAAAGTGTGTAAGGAAATGATTGAATTCATCTTCAATACTTGTTCCTGCAGAACCCATGTTACCAGTAGAACCTGATGAACCGGAAGAACCATTATTACCTGTTGAAGGATAATATGTAGAACCTGAGTTTGAACCTGAACTACTACCTGATGATGGATTGTTCGGAACAATATTTAACTGGTTGTCACCTGTGTAAAGGTTATTACCACTGTTTCCACTATTACCGCCGTTACCACCATTTCCAATATTGCCTTCGCCATTATTAGCAAACTCATCGTCACCATTTGACTGTGGATTTGTTGGGAAATCGATATTTGGAACAGTTGTTCCTTCATCATCACCCTTACCACCACAAGCAGAGAAGCAACAAATAATCATGCTGAATGCTAAAACAATTGCTAAAACTCTTGTAATTTTTGCTTTCATTGGGAAATTACCTCCATATACCATAAAACTTAATGTTCCCACCCATATACATGAAGTATTATGCCACAAACTTCAAATAATGTCAATGATTTCAAACAGGTTATTTTTGGGATTTCACTTGTCATACACAATACCTCTTGCAAAGATTTTTTATGTATGCTAGAATAAATATACAAATTATATAATTTGAGGTGATTATTAATGTATAGATTTATAGGCGAACAATGGGCATATGATTTTTTTAACAGTTGGGCATTCACAATAGCAACACTTTGCTGTCTCTTTTTTATTAAGACAAAATTAAAAGCTCCTAGCATTTATGCAAAGGCTCTTAATAACGTTGCATCACGCAAATCTATTAAATTGGGGAATGTACTTTTTGTTCTCTTTTCAGTTATAGAACTGTATCTTTGTTCAAGACAGGTGTTATCCACACCGATGTTAAACGGACGTTTTGGTGATTTGGTGGGTACAGGCGTCAACTATTTCGGTAGTTTATTTGGTATGATTGCCGCGATTCTGGCGCTTTCAATCGTTTTGGTTATTGACCCGTTAAAAAACTTTGATATTAGTGTTATGATTGCTCCGATATTTTTGTTTATTGTAAAAATTGCTTGTTTCTGCAATGGTTGTTGTTGGGGAATCCCATGGGAACACGGACTATTCAATCGCCATCCTAACCACCCAGGATATCAAGTTCCTGTACAGGCTTTTGAAGCTTTTTGTGCCTTGGCGATTTTTGTTTTTCTGCTTATCTACAGAAAAAAAGCAAAACCGGGAAGACTATTCCCAATGTATATGATTTTATATAGTGCAACAAGATTTCCTATTGAATTCTTATCAGCTGCACACGAAAAGGTAATCGGACCATTCAACACTTATCACATTCTCTGTGCTATAGGCGTGGGAATCGGACTTCTACTGTTGCTTATCGTTAACCTTTTCGGTGAAAAGATTTCTAACATTTTCGAAAGTGTTCACAATAAACTTGATGAAAAGATGATGCTGAAAGCAGAACTTAATGCACAAACAATCGAAGAAAAGAACTCACAGATGGAAGCTGAAAGAAAAGAAAGACTTGAAAAAGCCAAGAAGGCAAGAGAAAAAGCATCAATCAAATATAAAAAATAATACAGCAAAATACCGAAGAACTCAAAACAGTTCTTCGGTATTTTTTTATCAGCCTATAATATCAATTATTATTTTAACAAGTGTTTCACTATCATCTGATTGGAAATAATGAGAATCTGTTTCAATAAAGTGAACCTTATTAAAGTTTATTGCACTGTTTCTCCACAACTTATCAGCACCTTTATAATTCTTTGTGAAAACGTCAGTTTTACTGATAATAGAATCTGTCACAGCACTTATTTTCTTTGAATTATTGTAGTAATACCAAGTCATAAAGTCAGTGTCTTTGCGGAAGTTATCAATCATGTCCTTCGTCTGATTTTCGGAAAAGCTATCAAGAGGTGCACCAGCAGAAATAAGTTTTTTCTTGATATTATTATCTGAAACGCTATTCCAACCATTCTTCTTAATTGCTTTTTTCGGAGGAATGTATCCGCCTGTAATATATCGGGAAATATTTATACCCTTTTCCTCAAGAATATTTATAATCTGCATAGCAACTGCAGCACCTGCACAATGAGAATACACATATAACTTCCGTGTTTTGCCGATTTCAGCAATTATCTCTGCAACCTTTTCGCACTCCTCGTAAGAATGCAAGTAATCAACATAATAAACAGACATATCAGGCGCTTTCTTAGCCATCAAGTCCACAAATTTAGCATATGCAGTTGCATCACCACCTGCATAAGGAACCAAAATCACTACTTTTTCAGAGTTTGGCACGTCTTTAAGCACCTCAATGTGTTCATAGGTTGCTTTTTCACCACTATTCATCAGCTTTGCCAACTTTTCAGGTGTAGGATTTGCAATAAACTGTGCTGCAGAAATTTCTTTGAATTCATTTTCTGACAAAACAGAAATCATATCAATACTTGTACCACCAAGGGAAAAGAAACTTTCATTTCTGCCCACATTTTCAATATGAAGTATTTTTCCAAATATACTGCAAATCATTTTTTCAGTATCATTGATTGGTTCTTCCCTGACAAACTCATCAAAAATAACCGGAATTGTTTTTAACTGTTTACGGTCAAGCTTACCACTTGCATTAAGTGGCATTTTTTCCACAACAACGACTGCACTTGGCACCATGTATCGTGGAAGTTTGTTTTCACAATGTACTTTGACATCCTTCTTGTCAAAATCTTCACCGCAACAATACGCCACAATAACATCTTTTCCGTTATTCTGCTTTATCATAACAGCAACAGATTCCACACCATCGATTTCTCCGATAGCGTTCTCTATTTCTCCTAATTCTATTCTCTGTCCGTTCAGCTTTATCTGGTGGTCCATTCGTCCGCAGAAGATGATTTCTCCGTCTTCTCTTATGTATGCCAGGTCTCCTGTTTTGTAGACCTTTCCTTCATGGAACGGATTTTCGATAAACTTCTCTTTTGTGAGTGTTTCGTTATTAAGATATCCCTGT
>JAZQUG010000001.1:0-89939 GCA_045631225.1 Candidatus Fimenecus sp. | reverse complement strand
AAACGCTTAGCGTTTATTTAACTCTTTTGTTATCCAAAAGAATTACTGTTTCTTGTATTTCTCTGTTGAGTATCTTCTACTCTCAAAGAATCTACAGGGTTCCTTTTTTATCTCGTCGTTGTTTAATTTTCAAGGTTCAGTTTTTTGCGTTTCAGGCTTTCAGCGTTTGGCCTCTGTCCTTGGCGCTCGTATATAATAACAAAACACAAGACAAAAGTCAACAACTTTTTTCAATTTTTTTACACCTTTTTGAAAACTAATCCGGGTGTTTCTAATTTGGTGTTTTTTATTAATAAAAAAGTGAGGCTTTATGTTGTTTTTATGTGCAAATTGACAGTTGGTGCCACGATAGTACAAAAAACTAATATTTAACACAAAAATGACGGAGTCAAAAGACCCCGTCAAAGTGTTTATATATTTATATTTAGATTAATAATGTGCTACACCGCAAGAACAAGTTTTGTTTAAACCGAAGAGCATATTGAATACATTTATGATTCTCCAGAGGAAGCTTGAAATACCGTCTTTATGACAAGCGTGGTCACATTCTACTGATGGGTCGAGAAGCTCGTTGTCTACATCACAATATCCGTTACCATCGTTGTCTGCGTGTCCTGTTGCATCGAGAGTTACTGTTTCGCGGCTGATTTCTTCGCCACAAATTGAACAATATACAATTACATCTTTACTACCGTTTTCTGTACAAGTAGGTGCAACATAGTTTTCTTCGTTTGCATTTGCAGGTGTATGACCATTTGCAGGAAGTTCTTTCTGTTCTGTAAGTGTTTCACCACAAGCTGAACATTTTGCACCTGCTGTAAGTCCTGTTTCAGTACAAGTAGGTTCTACTGCAGTAATAATTTCTTCTGTATGACCAGTTGCATCAACATAGTCAGCAACATAACTGTCACCACAAACACAAGTGTAGGTTGTATAGCCTCTTTCTGTACAAGTAGGAGCAATTACAACTGATTCGTAATTATGTTTTCCAAGTTTTGCGATTACTTCTGTGTATGTATCACCACAATCGCAAGTATAAGTCATTACACCTGTTTCTGTATGTGTTGCAGGAGTTGTGATTTCTGATGTATAACTATGTCCTGATGCATCTACATAATCATTAACATAACTATCACCACATTCACAAGTGTAGGTTGTGTATCCCTGTTCTGTACAAGTTGGTGGAGTTACAACTACATTGTAATTATGACCTGTTGCATCAACATAATCTGCAACATAACTATCCCCACAAACACAAGTGTATGTTGTATAACCTTGTGCTGTGCAAGTAGGTTTAGTTATAGCTGACTCATAATTATGTTTTTCAAGTTTTTTAATTGTTCCTGTATATGAATCACCACATGCACAAGCATATTTCATAACACCTGTTTCTGTATGGGTTGCTGGAGTTATAATTTCTGATGTGTACTTATGATTCTTTTTATTAATCTCTACATAATCATCAACATAAGTTTTACCGCATCGGCAGATGTATGTTGTGTAACCCTTTTCTGTACAAGTAGGTGCTGTAACTACTGAATCATAAATGTATTCTCCGCTACATTCATGTGTATCTTCACCAAGGATATAAATTTCTCCAGGCCAGAAGCAATTATAACCTATTGATGTATTATTCCAATCATTCCTTGAACCTAAATAATATACATCTTCCAAATTTGAGCAACTGCCAACAACATATTGGTGAATGCTTTTTACATTTTTATCAAAAGTAATTGTTTCAAGAGATGAGCAACAATAAAATGTATATCGATTTAATTTTTTTACGCCTTTTCCGATTACTATTTCAGTAAGACTATTGCAATTATAAAATGCATAACTACCAATTGCTGTTACACTATCGGCCATTGCTATACTGCTAAAAGCTGTACAATTATGGAATGCATATTCACCGATTGAGGTTACTCCCTCACATATAACAATATTTTCTATTTTACTTCCGTGAGTTTTCCAAGGAGCACCATTACTAGATGTATAATTATACATATCACCAGTGCCTGAAATTGTCAATGTACCTGTAAATGCATTAAAATTCCATGTAAGGTTATCACCACAAGTGCCTGAATCTGACACATAATCATCAGTATATTCAAAATGCCTTGTTGCATTGATAAGTGGCTCATTATCAGCACCTATTTCAATAGTATTCCACTGTGTTTCAGTGCTTGTATAATAAACATCTTTAAGTTTTGTACACTTATTGAATGCCCCTGTACCAACTGTTTTTATACCACTATTGAATAAAATCTTTGAAAGATTATAGCATCCGTAAAATGCGTCTGCAGAAATTTCTGTTACACTTTCAGGAATTACTATTTTTGTAAGCCCTGTACATTGATAGAATGCACGCTCGTCAATTTTTGTAACGGTATCAGGGATTACAATATTGGTAAATTGCGTTTTACCTTCAAATATAGATGGGCCTATTTCAGTTACTGTATAGCCGTCAATAAATGATGGAATTACAAGCTCAGTTGCAGTGCCATAAACATCATACTTTGTAATTCTTATCGTTTTGTCTGCTTCAGAAATTACAGTGTATTTATAATCACCTGACTCATATTCAAAATGAAGTACTGCTTCGCCGAGATATTCATCATAATATTTATCTTTTGTAATAGCATCCCATTGTGTTTTTGTACCTGAATAATAAATATCAGTAAAGTTATCACATCCGCAAAACGCATAGCCGTAGATTTGACTCACACTTGTAGGAACTATTACACTCTTAAGGTTTGAATTCTCAAATGAATATTTCTGTAATGTCGTTACGCCATCAGGAATTTTATAGCTTTTTTCAGGTTTGCCAATCGGATAGTGAATAAGTATTGTTTTATCCTTATTGAACAACACACCGTCTTCACTGGAAAAATGCTTATTTTCATCATCAACTGTAATATCCGTAAGACCTTCACAAAGTTCGAATGCCTTTGACCCAATTGTAGTTACATTTGCAGGAATTGAGATTTTTTCAAGACTTATACACTCACTGAATGCATTCTCACCAATTGTTGCCATACTTGTCGGAAGTACAACCTCTTTTAAGGAATCACAATAATAGAAAGTTTTTGTACCTGTAGAAGTACAGCCTTCAGCAAAAATAACTTTTGTTAAGGCATCACAACTTTGAAACACACTATTGCCTATACTTTTAAGACTACCCGGAATTGTCACGCTTGTTAAGGCATCACAATTACTGAAAACCAAAGAATCAAAAGTTGAAACGCCTTCTTCAATTACGAGATTAGTCAAACCTGAACAATCAGCGAATGCACGATTGTTGATTGTTTTAACCGTGCTTGAAATTTTAACACTTGTTAACTTATCATAGTCACAGAAGGCAAAAGCATTGATTGTTGTTATATTTTCAGGAACGACAACCTCTGTAACAAGTTCGTCTTGGCAATATAAGTTATCAGCATAATACAGAGGTTGAGCCTCGACATTTGCAAAAGTGATTTTAAGCCAATCTTCAACAGTACCATCAAAATATACATTCTTTAATGCAAAACAACCATAAAATGCAGCAGAGTTAATCGTTTCAACTGTGCTTGGTATGTTTACATTTTTCAATACAGGACACCAGCTGAATATTTCTGCACTTATTGATTTTGTGCCATCTGCAAATGTAACATCTGTAAGATTTGGACATTCAGTAAAAACTCCTGAACCAAATGATGTGACACTTACAGGAATTGTTATATCAGTAAAGCCGGTATCTTCAAATGCCCATGAGCCAATATATGTAAGGGTGCTTGGCAATTCAATGCTTGCAAGTTTACCACATCTCCAAAATGCATAATATTCAATTTGTTTTAATCCTTCGTGAAGAACAACCTCTTCAAGAGATGAGCACGATTCAAAAGCCTGATATCCAATTACTTCAACACTTCCGGGAATTTCAATGCTTTTAAGATTGTCACAATTTTCGAAGGCACTGCCACCAATTGATGTTACACTATTCGGAATATCAACGTTCTCTAATCTATAACAACTCCGAAATGTTGCAAAACTTATTGATGTTAATGTACTTGGAAGTGATATATTCTTCAAAGATTTACACCACTCAAATGCACTTGAACCAATATCTGTTACACCGTCAGAAATAGTTACAGTTGTGAGATAATCAAACTCATTAAACGCATATTCACCGATTGTTGTAACACCATCATCTATAACAACTACCTTAATCTTGTCCTCATAACCTTCCCAGGGGCGATTGTTTGAGTTATAATCATCCATAGCTCCTGTACCTGAAATTGTTAAGGTGTATGTTTCTCCATCATAAGTCCATGTTGCATTCTCACCACAAGTGCCCGATGTGGGGTCAGCTGCACTTACTGTGATTGGAATAATAGAAGTTACCATAAGTATTGCGAGGATAATTGCTAAGAATTTTTTTGTGTTTTTCATAATATTTTCCTCTCCTTTATGTAAAAATTTATTTTTTCCCAATTACAATATACTCTAAATTAAGAAAAAATACAATACAAAATGAAAAATTGTAGATTTTTTCAACAAAATTAAAATGAAAATAGTTGAAAACTATCTTACAGACGATTTTGCGAATCTGTTATCTCATAAAAATCAGCTCCGTAAAAGCAAAAAGTGCGACCACCGAAGCAGCCGCACAAAAAACGCAAACTCCGATAGTCGCCAAACTAACTTTATGTGAACAGGCGTAATCTCAAACCTACACAAATAGAATTCGCGTTTTTATCAAATTCAATAATATAGATTTGAGAAAAAAGAATATAATTATTCCGTAAAAAAGAAAAAACTACACCCTTATAATTCACATATTCAGTTAGTTTGGCATTTTTAGTTTACCACGAATTTTCAAAAAAATCAATAATTATATATTTATCATTAAAATCGGGATTTATCGGGATGTTAATATAAAACAATGTATTTTGTAGGGAACGATTCTTATTCAAATTAATAATCATATCATCCCGACAAATTATAATTTGAACGGATAAATGATAAAAGCGGAGTCAAGACTTGACCCCGCCCTTCAGTTTATATTTTATTCTAATGCAAAAACTGCTTCATCAAGACACATTCTGAGTGACTTTGCTTTTATGTGTCTAACGAGTGCTTTATAGTCCTTTTCATCTTTACAGTTCTTAAGTCTTGTACTTGTAAGAACTTTCTTCATATTATTGCCGTTAAGGTGGATAATGCAATCAAGCGCACGCTCTTTAACAGGCTTATTCTTCTTTGCAATAACACCTGTAAGCTTAACAACAATTTCATCAGCTACATTTACATTGCTGATTGTGAAATAGTTTTTGCCTGCATTTACAGGAGTAAAGAGACCATTCACCATTACAGATACTTCTTCAAACGACTCAACATCCTTGAATTCAAGAGTGTATTTTCTCTGTGAAGGAATGAAATCGAATGATTTACCACCGCTGATATTAAATGTAATTGTATCGTTTTCTTCTTTTACAGACATTTTTGTAATAGAATAGTCGTTATTCTTATACTTACCTGTTTCACCATCATCTTCGTAGAAGTCGATAGAGTTTGTACCACGATAGATATCGATTTTAAGATGTTCAGGGCATCCCCAACCATTGCCTGCATCTTCTGACATAGGAATGATTGCACCTTCCTTTGCAAGTGCAGGAATTGTATTAATAGGACTGTTAATTACTACTTCCTGACCACCTTTATAAATCTTACCATCGAAAATATTAGTCCATCTGCCTTCCGGTAACCACATCTTAGTTGCAGCTGTTTTTGTTTTTGCATCAAGCTTTGTAGTAACAGGACAAACAAGGATTTCTGAACCAAAGAAATACTCATTACCGTATTCAAATGCAACTTTTTCGTCAGGATAAGTATAGTACATTGGCTCACAAAGTGCTCTACCCTCTTTAAATGTACGATAGTTCATTGAATAGATATACGGAATCATCTTATGACGAAGTCGCAGGAATTCCGTACCGAGAGTTTCTGCTTCCCATGAGAAATTCCAAGGCTCTTTACCAAGTACATCAAGATTTGTTGAATGAAGTCTTAAAATCGGTAAAAATACTGCCATCTGTAACCAACGGATATAAAGTTCGTCGTCGTGGTCACCATACATATGGCCACCGATATCATGGCTCCACCAAGTATAACCACAGTTTGCTGCATTTGCAGTAAAATATGGTTGGAAATTGATAACGCTCCAGTTAATTACAGTATCACCTGAGAATCCTAACGGATAACGATGTGAGCCGATACCTGCATAACGGGAAAGAATCATCGGACGTCTTTCTTCACGGTCAGTATCAAGATAGTGGTAATGATTAAGAAGCCACAACGGGTCAAGACCTGCTTTTTTGCTCTTTGTTCCCTGCTGCCAGTCAATCCACCAGAAATCAACACCATCATTTTCATAAGGATGATGAAGAATATCAAAATAAGCATTGATGAACTTCTTATCTGTCAAGTCGAATTCAACTGATTCTTCCTTTGACTTATCAACACCCATTGCATCTGCTATTTCTTCATACATATCTTCAAATGCACGGACACCATCTGCCGGATGGAGATTAAGAGTAACCTTAAGCCCCATATTCTGAAGTGTTTTAAGGAAGCTCTTATAATCAGGAAAAAGCTCTGTATTCCAGCTATATCCTGTCCAACCACTGCTTAAAATATTGCTTGATTTATATTTCTTATTAAACTGCTTTTTAAGGTCAACCCAATGCCAGTCCATATCAACAGTTGCAACTGTCAAAGGAATGTCACGATGGGCAAATTCATTCATCAAATCAAGATATTCCTTCTGTGTATATGCTCTGTATCGGCTCCACCAGTTACCAAGAACATATCTTGGTACAAGTGGTGGCATACCTGTAATTTTATAAAAATTATTTATACCTAAAACATAGTCATTACCGTAAGCGAAGATATAATAATCCTTTGTGTTTTTCTCTCTTGATGAAAGTGTACCGTCATCATTTAAAAGTAATGTTTTGCTATCATCATAAATTGACACACCATCTGTTGAAATAACACCATCATCAAGCTCTTTCGGGCCATGAGAGCCGTCAAGTGTACGAGTTGTACCCTTAAGGTTGTTTGATTTTGAATATATAAGCTTTTTACCATTATATTTTACATACTGGAATGAACCTGAATGACAATTTACATAGAATTCTGTTGATGCTGTTTTTACAACAGTTACATCAATCTTAGTTTCATATGTAAAGTCCACTTTACCAAAATTTCTGTACCATATGCTCTGTGATGGTAAGTCTGTGAATTTTTTTTCGGCTGAATACTCTACACGAATCATTTCAGGTGTAAGAACTGTTATTTTTACATTATTAGCAAGAATAACATTATCATCACAAGGTTTTGCATCCGTGTGTGCTAAAAGTTGCTTATTTAATTCCATAATCCCAACTCCCTATTATTAAATTTCTTTAAATGATAAAGCTTTAGTTATAACTTTAAGATTATCTATGCTGTCTGAATATGTAATATCATATTCAGTAAGACTTTCACCCAGTTCACAATTATATGAAGAACTGCTTAATTGTCCGTTAACATAAAGCTTTGCAAGACCGTTAGGTTCAAATACGACTGTAAGTTTGTCACCTGTTGTAAGTTCTATATCACCACGACTTGCTTTTCCGCCAAATCGGATTGCCCCGTATCCCTCACTGTTGCTTACATTGAAAACATCACCTATTGAAAGAAGCTTTCCTTCTTGGGTTTCTTTCAAAGCAAACTCAATGGTCACATCTCTTAATCTTGGAACAATATTGTCATTGCAAATACCATCAGCATAATTATTACCGCTGAATTGGACATCCACAGGTGTTCCGAAAGCATTTTTAACGGTCATTGATACAAATACTTTTTGAACAGGCTTCTCAAAAATAATTTTTAATGTACTGTAATCCTCAAGTATCTCTGTTTTTGCAATTTTTTCATCACATGAAATACAATTTGCATCTGTATAGATTCTATCATCAAATACAAGAAGAAGTTCATTATTACTTTCAAATTTACCATATATGAGTAATGGAGTTTTCTCTTGCTTTGATGAGAATTTCATAATTACAGCTTCACAAGGAGCTAAATCCAATGTGAACTTATCACCATACTTATATGTATTAGTATCAGTTTCATTTGTATATGGATAAATTGAAACCTTTTTAAGATTATCTGTTGTTTCAAAAACACCAATTGTTTTATCAAGAACAAGAGTAAAACTCTGCTTTTCATTTGACGGGTTACGAAGTGAAACAACACCCGCATCCTCTGTCCATGCAGAATATCCATACACTTCTCCATTTGTTGGCGAACCACCTATAAACTGTGATTTTTTAAGAATTTCATAGTCATTACGTATAAATCTGAGTGCATCTGCATTAATACGCCATTTTGCCTCATTAAACATATTGTATGAATAATAAAGCTCCCAGAATGCTGTACCACGAGTTGTCATCATAAGCATATACTTACGAAATTCTTCGTCTGTCATTGAAATTTTAGCGGTATTTCCGTAAATCGGGTCATGGTTATATATGAACTCGTGTGGGAATTGATAATCTCTTGTAACACTGAAATCATAATATCTTCCATCACGATATGTAAGAACTCTGTCAACATCACGAGCACTTAACTTTTCGCCTTCATCGGTTTTATCTGTAAATCCTATATCAGCACTATTCTGTATCCAAAGACTGTCTGCCCACTGTAAGAACCATGGGCTTGCGTTACAATAACTTGTCTGATTTATCCACAAGTCTTTACCAATACTTTCACGTGTTATACGAAGTTTACGGAAAATATTTATCCAGTTCTCCCACATTTCTGTATATTGATACATCTGGTTAAAACCACCGGTCATATGACCGTGTTTCTTTGACGGACACGCTTTAAGGAGAAAACCATCAAGCTTCCAATAGTTTATATCAAACTTTTTATCACAGTTGATATAATAATCTGTTATGTTTTTTATATATTCTGTTGAAGAAACACACACATCTTTTGCAGCATAGTTATATCCACCTGTGCCTGCTCTTTCCATATTTTTACCGAATCTTGGTGTTCTTACATCATGATATCCGCCTCTTGGTCCGTTCCAAAGTCCGAATTCAGATGAAAATTTCTTAGCAATTGATGCTGCAGGATAAAGTTCCTCAGGGAATTTTTCATTAAACTCCCAGAAATCAGCACTCCAATCAACAAAGCCATCATCGACTACATAAGAATCAAGTGGTGGAACCATTGTTTTTGAAAGATTGTCCTCGATTTCTTTAAAAGAAGACATAATATTCTCGTTTGTAATATCATGCATATGGTCATACCATGAATTATACTGGAAACGAGGCTTGATTTTTCTCGAAATTTTTCTGATATATGTAAGGAAGTCTTCACGGATAACAGGATGCTCATATCCTCTTGCAACACCCACAACAGTATTCCATGTTTTAAATGTGTGTCCGCAATTAAGATTCAACATATCAAAACGCTTACCACTGAAATAACGCATATATACGGTATTATTTTCAATGTTGTTTTCAGCCATTGGAAATTCGCTACCCAAGAAGAACCCGTTAATATAAACAGGCTGACCAAGTGCACTGTGATAAGAACTCAGATAAGCAGGCTCAATTTCCCCAATTGTCCAATTGTGTTCAGGAGTATCAATGAGAATGTGCTCACAATCAATATAATCAATTGTAATAAGATGTTGTTCTTCTGGAGCAACAACCATTTCAATATATTTGTGCATATAATGGTCATTATCGCCGATTTCAATACTTTCAATAAATGTTATTTTTGCTCCATTATAGGAACAACGTTTAAAAATAAACTCAACACGACGTTTAAGGACATTAACGCTATCCAATTTAAGATTGTTTGAAGATAAGAATTCAGTAGCATGACCAATCATTTTCTTCTTTTTGAAGGCAACTATAAACTCGGCTGAATAATTTTTAAACTTAATGCTTTTTCCGCCATCAAATCTCTTATTAATAATCTCACTTGTAACAAGTTGGTCATCTTTTATAGAAAAACGTCTTTCAATATAATCGTTGCCAATTATTACTTTATCTTCCTCGATATATGCATATGCACTCACTGTAGCTCACCTTCTTATTCAAACAGTACTTTTTCTACTGCCAAAGCTGCATCTTCAACAATTTTAACACAAGGTCTTTTTTGATAATATTCCTCTGTTCTTGCTTCAGGCACACTTGAAGTTTCAGGTTTTGAAATACCCAGAAGTTCCTTACAAACAATAGAATGATTCGTCTTTTTAAACTCGTCGATAATCATACGGACTTTCGCATAAACTTCTGTTTTATCAAACTCAGGATGTTTGAGTCCCACAAGCATGGCACTACCACTTACTGCTCCACAAACTTCTCGCATTCTGCCTACTCCCCCACCAAGTCCTATTGAAACAGCCAATGCAATTTCTTCAGAAAGACCTAAATCAGGTGCAAAAGCTACAAAAACAGCTTGAGAACAATTTTTACCTTCCATAAACAATTCTACTGCTCTATCCGAATATTTTGACAAGAAAATCACCTCAATATATACAATCACATAAATTTTATCACACATTATTTACCAATGCAATAAAAAAACAGCAAATGACAAATAAATATCATCTGCTGTTAATGACAATATAAGAAAAAGGTGTGACCAGCACACCTTTTAATATTTAATTATGCTAAGAAGCCACCGATAAGGTCAGTTACAAGCTGAATAAGACCTGTAACAACAGCTACGATGTCAAAACCTTCAAAAATAGCTGATAAATCTAATCCCATGTTTATTTCTCCTTTCCTTTTTTTATAATAATAGCATAAAAATGTATATTATTCAACAGTATAAAAGGAAAATGTTTAACAAAATAAAGGTTTTATCTTTGTTGATTTTCAACAAAAACAAACATTATGTTGATTAAATAAAAAAACCCCACTCCAGATGGAATGGGGAAATTCTTGTTAAATCTTAAATTATTTAAGAGTAACTTTAGCGCCAACTTCTTCAAGCTTAGCTTTGATGCTTTCAGCATCTTCCTTAGAAGCAGCTTCTTTAAGTACCTTAGGAGCACCGTCAACAACAGCCTTTGCTTCTGCAAGACCAAGACCTGTAACTTCACGAACTGCCTTGATAACCTTAATCTTTTCTGCACCTACGTCTGTAAGTTCAACGTCAAATTCTGTCTTTTCTTCAGCTGCTGCTGCGCCTGCTGCTGGAGCTGCTACTGCTACTGCAGCTGCTGCTGATACGCCAAATTCCTCTTCTACTGCTTTAACGAGCTCTGAAAGCTCAAGAACTGTAAGAACCTTAAGTTCTTCAACGATTGCCATAACTTTTTCTGATGCCATGGTAATTTACCTCCAAATTTTAAACTAAATATTTTATAAGATTATTTTTTTAATTATTCAGCAACTGGTGCTGCTTCGCCATCCTTGTCAACAATAGCCTGTACTGCACGAGCAAAAGATGCGATAGGTGCGTTGAACGCACTGAGAACTGTAGCAAGCAATACTTCTCTTGAAGGAAGTTTTGCAAGAGCTTCGAGCTTTTCAAGACTGATAACTTCACCATCAAGGTAACCAGTTTTGAGTGCGAAACTATTGCTCTTGTCATCAGCATACTTACCAAGAATTCTTGCTGCTGCAACATAGTCATCCTTACTTGTAGCGATAGCAGTAGTACCTTCAAGTGCACTACCCATATCAGCAAGGCTTGTTCCGTCGATGGCACGACCAAGAAGTGTGTTCTTTACAACTGTGTATTCAACACCTGCTTCACGGAGCTCTTTACGAAGCTTTGTATCATCCTCAACGCTGATACCCTTGTAGTCAACTACAACACCTGCGATTGAAGCATCAAGTCTTTCTTTAAGAGCAGCCACCTGCTGTTTCTTTAATTCTAAAACCTTCTCGCTTGGCAAACGATTCACCTCCTATTTAATTTATAAATGCGCTTGCAAGGAGAAAAAATGCCTCTTCTGCAAAGACAGAAAAGGCATAGAAACATTTTAATTAAATGCTAATATCCTCGGTAGGCAGTATAAAACTTTATGCAAAATGCACCTACTGTCTTTGGCAAGCTTTATTATACTAACACACCCGTTCGGGTTTGTCAAGCATTATTTACAAGTTCAATTATTCAGCGTCAGGAGTTGCTGTGAACTTGTTTGGATTAATCTTAACGCCAGGGCCCATTGTTGAAGCAACTGCAACAGACTTAATGTACTGACCTTTTGCAGCAGCTGGCTTAGCCTTAACGATAGCATCCATGAGTGTATCAAGGTTTTCCTTGAGCTTTGCAGGACCAAAAGAAACCTTACCGATTGGGCAGTGGATGATGTTTGTCTTATCAAGACGGTATTCAATCTTACCTGCCTTAGCTTCTGTAACAGCCTTAGCAACGTCAGGTGTAACTGTACCTGCTTTTGGGCTTGGCATAAGACCACGAGGACCGAGAACCTTACCAAGACGACCAACAACACCCATCATGTCAGGGCTAGCGATACATACGTCGAAGTCCATGAAGCCACCCTGGATTTTTTCCATAAGGTCTTCTGCACCAACGTATTCTGCACCAGCTGCAAGAGCAGCGTCAACCTTGTCGCCCTTTGCAAAAACTGCAACTCTTACTTTTTTACCTGTACCGTTAGGAAGAACTACAGCGCCTCTAACCTGCTGGTCTGCGTGACGTGAGTCAACACCGAGACGAACGTGAAGTTCAACTGTTTCATCAAATTTAGCAGTTGCGCCCTTTACTGTAATATCAAGAGCATCTGCAGTATCATAAAGTTTTGTTCTGTCGATGAGTTTTGCACTCTCAACATATTTCTTTCCGTGTTTCATAATTCAAAATTCCTCCAAAATAGTGGTTAATCGGATTCTGATTTTTCCTCCCACAAGGAGAATCAGTCTTCTACAGTAACGCCCATGCTACGTGCTGTACCAGCAATCATAGACATAGCAGCCTCTACGCTTGAAGCGTTAAGGTCAGGCATTTTCTGCTCAGCGATTTTTCTAATCTGTTCTTTAGTGATTTTTGCTACCTTTGTTCTGTTAGGTACACCTGAACCACTTTCAATACCACAAGCCTTCTTAATAAGAACAGCTGCTGGTGGAGTCTTTGTTACGAATGTGAATGTACGGTCTGCATAAACTGTAATAACAACAGGGATAATAAGACCCATATCATTCTTTGTACGTTCATTGAATTCCTTTGTGAACGCCATAATGTTAACACCGTGCTGACCAAGAGCAGGACCAACAGGTGGTGCTGGTGTTGCTTTACCAGCAGGGATTTGAAGCTTAATAAAGCCTACTACTTTTTGAGCCATTTTTAGCACCTCCAAAAATTCGTGGTATGGCGGAACGGACAGCTCTTCCATTCCTCCCACGACGCCTTTGACAAAGCGTCATAAAAAGCGTATTTTACGCTAATTACCAAATTAATAAAAATTAATCTTCTTCGACCTTTTGTACCTGGTCGAGTTCAAGGTCAACTGGTGTTTCTCTGCCAAGCATTGAAATAACAACACAAACCACGTTGTTATCAACATCAAGCTCACGAACAGTACCGATGATGCCTTCAAACGCACCGTCGATAATTGTAACCATATCGCCAACCTCATAGTCGATTTTAACGACTTTCTTTTCAACACCCATTGCATAAACTTCTGCCTCTGTAAGAGGAATTGGTTTACTTTCAGGGCCAACGAAACCTGTTACGCCACGAGTATTACGAATAACATACCAAGTATCGTCTGTCATTTCAAGGTCACCTGTTTCTTCATCTTCAAAAACAGCAACCTTTACCATTACATAACCAGGGAAGATTTTTCTTTCTACTTCCTTTTTCACGATAACTCTCTCGCCTGTTTCCTTATCCTTTGCTTCCTTGTTTTCAACAACAATTTCAGTAGGAACTTTAACTTCGAGAATCAAATCGTGCATTTTACGGTTATCAACAATCTTTTCGATATTTGTTGCTACCTTGTTTTCATAACCTGAATAGGTATGCACTACATACCATTTGGAGATTTCTGCCATAACCTAAAATCTCCTTTCGATTACTTTATGAAAAACAAGCTGAGCATCTGTGCAGTGTTAGTTGTTGTTTCAGCAACATCCTGCTTATTTGCAAGACTTACTAGACCATCAATAATTGAAGAAAGACCTGTGTCAAATCCAAAAATGATAAGTCCGAATACCAAAACTACTACGATAACAACAAGTGAATGATTGAGAACTGTTTTTCCTGAAGGCCATGTAACCTTTTTCCACTCGCCTTTGAAATCCTTGAAGAACTTCTTAACTTTTTCTCCGATTGCCTTAAAGTCAACTGACTTTTTCTTAGCAGGAGCTTCCTTCTTGTCCTTCTTAGCTACCTCAGCAGTGGTCTTTTCTTTCTTTTCAGACATTTCACTTACCTCCGGATTACTTTGTTTCCCTGTGGAGAGTGTGTTTCTTGCAGAATCTGCAGTACTTGTTCATCTCAATTCTGTCGGGAGTGTTCTTCTTGTTTTTCTTTGTGTTGTAATTGCGCTGTTTGCACTCTGTGCAAGCTAATGTGATTTTTACTCTCATTTTTCGGCACCTCCGTTAATACTTCGTCTGAAAAATCAGCAGACGAATAAGCCTTCCTCTTTGAAAAAAGGCACAAAAAATAAGCCTCTTCCCCGAGGTACTTGGTATTGTATCACAGGAGTCAAGGCTTGTCAATAGTTTTTTGTATTTTGTTTTATTTGTTTTCTTTTCTGCGATTCATCATCATTTCAACGATTTTAATATCATCAGGATATGTAACCTTATAATTGTCGTTATAATCAAAATAGCGATACTCTGTTGCTGAAAGTGGTAACTGATGTGCAGGATGACAAAGTTCAGAATCTTTATCGAAATGCTTATAGAGAAGTGGAAATCGATAAGCGTCAGGAGCCTGAATAAGATAGAAATCCTCACGGTTTGCAATTCTGTCCTTATATGAACCCAATGCATCTGTAATCTTATATGCTGTATTTACATAATCATATTCATCAAGAAGCCCCATAAACTCATCAATAAGTTCAGGTGTTATCATTGGACACGCTGCATTGTTTTCAATAATCTTTTCACAATCAGGAAAAGTCTTGTTGATATAATCAAGAGCATTTTTAAATGATTCGTTTCTTGTGCTACCACCCTGAACGAGAGTTACACCGTAATCCTGTGCAAGTCTGCCACTCTGCATTTCGTTAGCATCTACAATAACAATAAAATCGTCGATGCTTTTTGCCTGACGGAAGGCATCAATTGAATACCATATCATTTCTTTATCAAATATTTTGCAATACTGCTTAGGTTTATCAGCACCGAAACGGGAGCCGATACCACCTGCAAGAATAATTCCGATAGATGACATATCTCTACACCCTCTCCTAATTATTTATAAACAACACAATTTCTTGGCTTGATACCCTGAAGCCAATCTTCGAGTGTATCACTTACCATCTGTGTTCCGCAAACTTGAACATCGTAAGATGAACCTGCAATATGAGGTGTGATAATAAGATTCTTCGCATCAAGCAACGGACAGTCAGATGCAATAGGTTCTTTAACGGTAACATCAATAGCTGCCCCTGCAAGATGGTCAGAATTAAGAGCTTCAATCAAATCTTCTTCCACAACCAATTCGCCACGGGCAGTATTAATAAAGTATGAACCCTTTTTCATCTTTGCAAAGACTTCTTTATTAAACATATTCTTAGTCTGCGGTGAAACGATACAATGAAGGCTTACGATATCAGATCGATTAAGGAATTCATCGAAACCGACAAGCTCAACAGATTCGGGAACTTTTGCAGGGTCGATATATGGGTCATAAGCAATAACCTTCATACCGAATGCTTCTGCTTTTTTAGCAACAAGCTGACCTGCACAACCACAACCCACAAGTCCCAATGTCATATAATTAATACTTGTTCCTCTGAAACGGATAAACGGTGAATTGTTATCAAGTCCCCATACTGTATCTCTGTATTCATCAGGCTTTGATTTCACATCAGTTGTAATCACCTTATTGAAGATGAGGTTATTTGTCAATGTGATATTTCTTGTCAAATCGAGAATGTAACCCATTGTAAGGTCAGAAACCGCATTTGCATTTCTACCACCATTATTACAGATGATAATCTTCTTTTCCATTGCAGCATCAATATCGATAACAGACTTAACGCCACCACGACAACAGATAATGATTTTCATATTCTTGGCATTATCAAGAACTGCTCTGTCTATCGTATCGTATTCACAGATAAGAATATCATAATCTGCTACCTTTTCAATCAATTCATTATGCGGCATAACTTCATGGTCAATATTATATCCGTCATAAACAAATTCGATTTTATCTTCAAATTGTTCAAGCATTGGTTTGATTACTTCTGCAGTAACAAGTGCACGATATTTCATAAAATAATTCTCCCATAAAAATTAAAATCAAGATTAAAACTCTTTTTCAAACAGTTCACCATGTACATTTACTTCTCTGTATTCAGGCTTTTCTCTTGTTTCGAAAATATATTCACCAAGGTCAATACGAGCAAAGTTATGCGGTGCCGCTCTCTTTGTAAGAGGTGGCTCAGGAAGATAACCGGGGCCGTAGTCAAATGTAAGGTAATTTGTATAATCAATAGGAATAGGAGCCTGGAATCCACCGTCAAAATCAACTCTCTGAACATCCTCAAGTCCCTGCATAAGGAATGGTCCTTTTTTCTGCAACTTACCTGTACTGTCAATTACATACTTTGCATTCTTTTTGTTTTTGAAAATAGTCAATACAGATTCATACAATTTGTGCCATACATTAAGAGGAATAATTCTGATGAACGGAAGAAGAACCATTTCTTTTCTGAAGTTAGGATTTCTTCTTGGTCTGTTATACCATCTTACCTCAATAATCTTTGAAAGCACGTGAACAGTAAGGCTGTGAAGCTTACCGATAAACTTATTATTACTTGTCTGGTCATAAACAAGTACATCTATAAACAATCCGTCAGGATATTCATGGACAGAAGAATATCTTGTTGAGAAATATGTACCATTCAGACGGATTTTATCAACAATATAGTGACTTCCGCTCTTGCTCCAGAAACTTGAATAGTTGTAAATATCCTTATTTTGTGCAAGTGCTGCTTTACGGAACTTATCGAAATCACCACGAAGCATACCAATATCAAGGTCATCATCCCAAGGGATACTGTGTCCGTAACGGACTGCTCCAAGCATTGTACCACCACAAAGGAAGTACTTGATGTCATTTGCCTTACAAATATCGTCAATATCCTTAAGCATCATAAGTTCAAGATCCTTGATACGAGTAAGCTTACCTGAATATATAGCAATATTATTCTTGTTGTTGTCCTTCTCCCCTGTTATGTTACACACAGTTCTGTATAAAGCATCTGCCAAAGGAACATGTTTTGCTTTTTTCCATCCTGACTGGAAGAACTTAAGTGTATTAAGACAACGATAGTATGTTTTTTCAACAGAAGCTGACTGAACATTAAGAGATAACTGTTCTTTGAAATTATTTCTTATTGTATTCTTAATATTTGCAATTGTTGTAAGATGTGAACAGAAATTATAAACCTGTCCCTTACGTCCGCAATAGAGAGTCTGGATTGCAAAACAAATTGCATCTCTTATGTATGAAACAGAAATTACATTTTCATAATCACTTGTTGTGATGTTCATAACGCCGGTTGCAAAAGCGTCTTTTATACAATTTTCAATATCAAAAATACGAATCTGATTTGCATCAGGTCCAAAAAGATTATCAACACGGATAAGGTTGAGATTTTCATATCCGCCATTTACGATTTCACGGCAAAGAGATTCTATCTCAACATAATACTTCTGTGCATCAGTAGGATTTTCAAGACATTTTTCCATAAAATATCCGAATTCACGCTCTGAAAGACTATTGATTTCATCGTCAGGAATTTCAGGATACTCAGGAAGTATAGCAAGAACTGTGCATTTATTATCCTTACCTTTTGATGCATATTCTGTTACTTTCTTAATAGCATCAAGCCATGCTTCTTTTGTTTCTGTCTTCTGACAATCAAGACAGAGCATAAAAGCACATTTATTTACGGCAGCTGCAGTATCAATGCTTTCCACATGAGCAATTTCTGTTTCATCATATTCAAAATCTTCAAATTTAACAATTCCGTCATATACAGAGTATCCTTTAACGGAACTTATCAAACCTTTTTCTTTAACAGTTGCCATTGCAGGAAGCATAAGATTGCCCAATGGGTTTGAATCGCTTACAATGACTGCATTTTCATAAAGAAATCTTCCCTTTTTACTGATACCAACAAACTTTGGCGGGTGCATATATGAGCCTGTAAGTTTTTTATAAAACCCGGTTATTTCTGACAATTCGTCTTCAAGAATCAATCTATCCATTTTTTAAATCCTCCATATCCTCTATTTAACCACTTTTGCAAAATGAGATGGTACACGCAATTCTTCAGGTGGATATTCCATGTAATTGCCGTATATCTGTGTATTGTATTCTTCTGCTTTTTCAGGAATCGGCATCATAGTATCCTCGAAAGCAACATATCTTGGCACACCATAAAATGCAGCAGGAACTTTTTCTTTATCGCCACTGACTCCATAAATATTACAGACATATTTTGTGGGTACATCTTTCCATTTTGTAACGCCCTTGTATGCAAGTTTCTGAATGAAATCGAGCAAGAAGCCCGGGCAAAACTTACAGATTGCATATGTAAACATTTTTTTCAATTTTCCACGATTTTCAGCCGGTCTTCGCAACACGCACACATGGTAAATCATTGCACAAAGTTTCTGTATCTTTTCCCAAAAAGCTGAATCAGGCACATTATCAATTGCGAAAACATCTAATCTCGGTGACTCCTCAAACGGTCTGCCATCGTTAAGATAAATGTGACCTAACGGTGCGTCAGGAACAATATGATTTTCTACCGGATCATAAAGAAACAGCTTATTGAGCTTTGCAAGAGCTGTTTCCGCCTTTTTAAAATCACTTCGCATAATAGCAATATCAACATCATCATCCCAAGGAATAAATCCTTGATGTCTTAATGCACCTATGCTACTACCACCTATAAGATAGAATCTTACATTAGCTTTTTCAAGCTGTTCAGCCATTGCTTTCAGCATTTCCAGTTCTTTCAATTGAAATTCCCTTAAAGTTTCCTCCAAAAACTCACCCCAAATCCAATAGGCTATACTTTTTCTTATCTTTATATTTTATTACATAATTTACCATTAGTCAACTAATAAAAAAAGTAACCTGCAATAAAACAGGTTACTTTATACGATTACTCAACTAATTTTGAGATATCAAAGCCTGATGGCTTCTTGATTTTTGATTCATCAGCAGTGTTCTTTATTGATGCAATCTCTGTAATAACAGAATCATTCTTGCCTATTCTCTCAATTCTTACTAAATTGTCATTTGAATCGAAATAATACTTAACAGTATCGCCATCTATTTTATATACATCGCAAGTGTATTTTTTACCGTTAAGAGTGACTGTTCCTGTTTCAATATAAGTATATATTGAAAGTTCGTTTCCGTCAAAAGTACCTGCAGCCAAATCCTCAATACTCATATCATCAACTACCATGTATGATTTGAGTGACGGAATTTCGCAATATGTCACACCATCTTTAATAATCATATTAGCCTTGATTACCTTTCCTTCTTCAAAAGGAACTGCAGTTTCAATATAAGCACCGTTACCGCTACGAATATATGTAAACGGATATTCTACTGTTTCTGCACCAACCTCTTTGATTGTAGCTGTAATTGTGAATTTGTTTGTGCTGAGAATCTTTTTATATGACTCTAAACGCTTTGACGCCTCTGACTGACCTTTATCAGGAGCAACAGTAACAAGAGGCTCTTCAACAAGGTCATCTGACATCTCAAGACCTACGTTTTCATCAGCATCTTCCATAATTTTATCAGGGTCTGTGTTTATTTCATTAAGGATTGACTGAACTTCTTCATTTTCTTTGTTCTGTTCAATCTGGTCAATTTTGTTCTGGTCGTCAACTACAGATGTGTTGCCTTCATCATCTGTAACAACATATTTACCCTCGTCATCTTTAACAACAAGTTGTGTATTACCTTCATCATCAACAAAATATGAATCAGGCTCCTTTTCCTTTTTACATGATACGAATGTAAAAACGATAATAATTAGGGCAAGTAATACCGCTAAAACTTTTTTACTCATAATATACCTCCAATAGGTGATGTTTAAAATCGTATTGATTATACATCATTTTTTTCAGATAAACAAGAGAATTTTTAAAAATTTAAAATTTGGAAACAATTAAAAGAAAATTCCGAGTTCATCTAACAAATTTATATGGAGCACAAGCAAAAAGTCGGTAGGTTAAAGCCCACCGACTCTATTTTCGCTGATATTCAACATTTTAGACTCTAAATATAATGTCTTGTTGCATTAAGTAATTTTTTGTTACCTGAACCAAATGAAATTGCATTCCATTGTGTTTCCATTCCTGAATAATATACATCTGTAAGACTTTCGTAGCCAAAAAAAGCATACCTACCAATTCTTGTTACACTGTCACCGATTGTTACACTTGTCAAACTATCACAAGAAGAAAATGCTTACTCACCAATTGTTGTTACACTATCAGGAGTGTTTAATTAATATTAATGAATCTTTATACTTTCTAATAAATTACGAAAAAAAATCACTAATTATATCAAAGAAACCTAATTTTAAATATTTTTAATGTTATATTTTGACAATTCGTGCTGTCGTATCATTCGTCTGCACACCAACTAATGTAACGGCAAGAGCGTTTTCCATAATGTCAATATTTTGAATCGAGGATTCTTATAGTTAAGAAATTAAAGATTTCGGATTAAATTTAAATGCAGGACGAACACCAATGTGGGTGAAATTGACATAGTGGTCGTAGTATGCACCGACAGAACCGTAGTAGTCAATTCCTGCCGCAAACTCTGAGTAGGCTCCATCGTCTGAACTGTGGAACCACCATCGTGAATTTCCCTGATATGCAATAGAATTGCCGTCATATACATACAATCCCTGACATTTTGCATAGTCGGTACCTTGAGCTTCCCTTGCTTTGTCATAGCCTGGTCTTGAACTGAATCCGTATTCGTTGTTGCGAATGTCATTAGAGAGTATAAAAATTTTATACTCATTTGTTGTGCCTATTTGTGCTTTTTCGCTTGATGTGAATGCTGTATTATAAAAATCATCATTAAGCCATTCCCTGAGCGAGCTTGCCGCATAATCATCTGCCAACGTTGTACGTGTTGCATCTTGATAATAACTACCGCCATACCCACCGCTTTCGCTTCGATATACAGTGTTTTGATAGGCTTGCGAATCTATAATGCTTTCACACATTACATAGCCTTCATTTGGGTCAAGAATACGCCAATTGAGAGGTTCGTACTTAAACCAATAGGTTGTATTTGTATAATAATCGTTATCGTCCTGATATGTGTTGCTCGGTGAAGATATATAACCTGTGCAATATGGTCTATAGGCCGTAAAATAAACACCGCGATATTTTGTGTTATTATATATAACATCAGTATATTTCATATAATCACTTGGTGCCATTTTACCGTCATACCAGTTACCTGTACCTGTGTAATAGTCATAGGATGTCCAGGATGTTACAAGAGAATTTAATGTGGAAATAAGGGTAGAATCTGTTACTTCTGCTTGTGGATATGAACCGAACTCAATAATATCTCCGATATTGCTATTTGCCACTACTTCTGTCATAAATTCTTCATTTCCACCGTTATCATCACTATTCCCACCATTATCATCACTATTCCCACCATTATCATCACAATTTCCACCGTTATCATCTCCACCTTCGTTGTCGTCTCCGTTATCATCACCATTTTTCAGTGTAAGAGATGCATTAATCATATTGGAATTTTCAATTGTATCAATTGAAGTGCCATAATAATCATAATTACTGTGGTTGAAAGAAACTGAATATGAACCATTTGGAAGTTTTACGAAATATTTTCCGTCTGCATCTGTTGTTGTAGTCATTATAGGCTCAAAACTATCGCCTTCATTATCAATAAATTCTACACTAACATCTGAAATCGGGTCACCTGTATTTTTATCTGTCACAGTACCTGAAATAGTTGCCAAATCCCCATAAGTCCATCTTAAAGCTTCCTCAACAGCAAGTTTTGCATTTACCATATAAAAATCGCCTGTTGTTGGTGAATATGGGTTGTCATACGCTTTCACATTACCAGCTTTAGCAGATTTAAGAATAATATCTTTTACATCCGCACCACTAAGATTTTCATCAACAGACCATACTAACCCTGCAATACCGGCAACAATAGGTGCAGCCTGTGAAGTACCATTTAATTGTCTATATTTTTTTCCTTCTTCAACTATTACATTCCCAATTTCATCTTCCTGGTATTTACCAGCTACTGTACTGTAAATGTTATATCCAGGAGCTACAATATCAACACAACTACCAGCATTTGAAAAAGTTGTCATCTCGTATGTGTTTTCCTTTTCCCATGTTTTATAAGCAGCACCAACTACAATAACTCTATTCATTATATCATCAACAGCAATTCTATCACTGCTATAACATTCTTCTCTTGTTATTGATGCGAAAAAGCCATTAAAAACAGCATCTATTCCTAAAGGCTCACCATCATCGTTCTTTTCGCCGTTTCCTGCTGCTTGTATTATTACAAAATCCTTATCAGTTTCTTTACATATTTCAAGAAAACGACCTATTTTTTCAGATGTTTTTTTACCATGTTTTTTTGCAGCCTTTAAGCTTTTTAGTTGTTTACCTAAAGATAAATTTATAATTTTGCATTCATAGTCAGCAACTAAGGTTTCTATACCTTTATATATTTCACTATCTTTTTTTAACTCTTCCTTTTCTTCTTTTCCTACACTATATCCATATAACGAGCACTTATCGACAACACCAGCTATACCTTTTCCGTTATTATGTTTTGCACCTATAATTCCCGATACATGAGTACCATGATTTTTCTCTACATTTTCTTCTGAAATTGTTTGAATTTTTACATCTTCATGGTCACTTTTAAAACCGTCATCAACAATTCCAATATTAATTTTTTTAAAATATTCTTCATATTCCCATGCTAAATGTGTTTTTGTTGCAACAACCCACCAATTAGCATAGTCATTATTTACCTCTTCCCAATTTGCTCTATTATCCCATTCATCATTGGTTGGAGCACTGTTAAATGAAATATCAGTGAATTCATCATAATGTGCATAAATATCTTCATTTTTGTTAAGTTCTTCAATTAGCACTTCAAGTTCTTCAAAAGAAGATTTATTAATTTTTACATGTAATTCATTATAGCCATCAATTCCACCAACAACTTTTCCGTTGATAGAATTGACAATTTCTGCTTTTCTTTCATTTGAACAATCCCAATCAAAATTAATAATAACAACATTGTTAATAAAAGTTGTTTCTGTATCTTCATCAAAAGAAACATCTTCATCGCTGTGTTCATAAACTTCATCAATATCAACATCTTTGATTAACTCTTCATATTCCTCGCAGATTTCTTTTCCATCGTAATCAACGACAACAACATTTTCTGCAGAATATTTACCAAATTCAATTACAGTTATCTCTTGGATTAATGCTGTTGTATTATGGCTTGATGCACTATACCCACCATTAAACAATCTAACAAACCAAAGACCAATCTTATCAAAAAAGCCAACTTTCATTCCATCAGCGTTTATTGTTGCTTTATATTCAAATTCAAAGCTATCTGAAGGTTGTAAATTATCAACTTCTTTAAAAGTTACACTCTTTTTTTTCTTAACAGGTGCAAGGTCATCAAAAACTACCTCTGCACTTATATTACTTACAGCTTCATCACTTGTATTTGTGATTTTAACTGTAATTTCAGCTATACCTGTTGCCTTATAGCTTGATTTATCAGTTGAAACCTCAACTTTCAATGGTGCACTTTCCGTTGCACCAACAGTAATAGCTGACATTGGAATAATAGTAATCACCATTATTAATGCCAAAAAGACTGATAAAAACTTGTTAATCCTTTTCATTTTCATTCCTCCACTTTAGCTATTTAAAATATTACCTTAATTATAATTCTCTTTAAAAATTTTGTCAACTCTTTAATCAAAAAATCGGAGGTTAACGGGAAGTGCAAAACGACACACTAAGACAATCAGCTCCCACTGTAAAGAAGCTGGCTGCGAAGCAGACTGAGGGAGTTACTCCCCAATCACTCGCAATGCTCGTGACACCCCCTCGGAGATGGGGCGGAATGGTTTCATCTCCCCGACAATTATAATTTGTTAATCTGTTTAGTGTTTTGCATTTACAAATTTGTTCTACGCTCAATTTTGGCAATATTTATATTTTTATTCTGTTTTTCTTACTGTGTAATCATTATATTGAACAAATATATTTTTTCTTGTAAAATCGTGTTGACGAAAAATGAGTTTTATGGTAAAATTTCTAAAGTAAATTCAAGGAGTGAGGACAGTGTTGAAGCAGTACAATTTGTTAGTTCATAAAACTTTCAAAACTGACGGCATTGTTATTTCTTCTTGTAATTGTCAAGGCACTCTTATTTCTATCGGATGTGCTTCTTTTTCAGTTTTTAATTTTTAAACGACGGTTTTCCCGTCGTTATTTTTTTGCAAAAAATTAGCAAAATTTATTGAACTGTTTAAAATAATATAGTATAATAATCAATTGACAATAAATGAAAGGCTGGTGTGAATTTTGAAAGCGTATTTAATGCTTGAAAACGGTGCTGTTTTTGAAGGACAGGCTGCCGGAAAATTCAAAGAAACTGTATGTGAAGTAATCTTCAACACATCAATGACCGGATATGTTGAGATGCTTTCTGACCCATCAAATGCAGGTCTGGGTGTTGTTATGACATACCCACTTATCGGAAACTATGGTGTTTGTCTTGAAGATATGGAAAGCGACAAGCTCTACCCTGCTGCATTGTTAGTTCACGAACTTTGCGATACTCCTTCTAATTTCAGATGTGAAATGACTCTTGAGGAGTTCCTTATAAAGCATGACATTCCTTGTGTAACAGGACTTGACAATCGTGCAATCGTTATGAATGTCCGTGAAAACGGTGCTATGAAGGCAATCATCACAGATGATATTTCTGACAAAGATGCATTACTCGATAAAATCAAGTCTTTTGAGCTTAAAAATGACTACAAAGGTGTTGACGAAACAATTTCTGAAGACGGTATCAAGGTTGCATTTATCGACCTTGGTGCAAGAAAGAGCTTTGTAAATGCTTTTGCTCAGTGCGGTTATGCCGTTACTAAATTCTCTAAGCTTAATGCAGATGATATTTTTGCAGGTGGTTTTGAGGGTATTGTGATTTCAAACGGTGTTGAGGACCACAATGTATTTGCTGACACAATAGAAGAAATCAAGAAACTTATGGATAAAAATATGCCAATTTTTGCAATCGGTCTCGGTCACCAGCTCGTTGCCCTTGCAAATGGCGGCAAGGTAAAAAAAATGCTTCACGGTCACAGAGGCTGCAACTACCCTGTAAGATTTAATGATAAGGATAAGACATATATTACAGCACACAACCATGGTTTTGCAGTTACAGAAGTTCCTGCAAACGCAGATGTGCTTTGCATAAATGTTAATGACAAGACAATTGAAGGACTTAAATATCAGGACAAGCCTGTTATGACTGTTCAGTTTATTCCTGACACAGCTAAAGGTCCTAACACAGCTTTCTTGTTTGAAGATTTTAAAAATTTGATTAAGGAGGGCAAATGAGATGTTGGATAAAAGCATTAAAAAAGTAATGGTTATCGGTTCAGGTCCAATTATTATCGGTCAGGCTGCTGAATTTGACTATGCCGGTACACAGGCTTGCCGCTCTCTTAAAGAAGAAGGTGTTGAAGTTGTTCTTGTAAACTCAAACCCTGCTACTATTATGACTGATGGTGATATTGCAGATAAGGTTTATATTGAACCTCTCACAATTCCTACACTTACAAAAATTATTGAAAAAGAAAAGCCGGACTCCCTCCTCCCTTCACTTGGCGGACAGACAGGTCTTAACCTTGCTATGGAGCTTAATGAGTTAGGTATTCTTAAAGAAAATAATGTTCGACTTATCGGTATCAATGCCGAATCAATCAAAAAGGCTGAAGACAGACAGGAATTCAAGGATACAATGGAAGCAATCGGTGAGCCTTGTATTGAATCTCTTGTTGTTGAAACAGTTGAGGATGCTCTCGATTTCTCAGCTAAAATCGGCTACCCTGTTATCGTTCGTCCTGCATACACACTTGGTGGTACAGGCGGTGGTATCGCTTATGACGAAAAGCAATTGTTTGAAATCGCATCAAATGGTATTCGTCTTTCACGTGTAAATCAGGTTCTTATTGAAAAATGTATTTCAGGTTGGAAAGAAATTGAATTTGAAACAATGCGTGACTCAAAGGGTAACTGCATTACAATCTGTTCAATGGAAAATATGGACCCTGTTGGTATTCATACAGGTGACTCAATCGTTGTTGCTCCTGCACAGACACTTATGGATAAAGAATATTCAATGCTTCGTAATGCTGCTCTTAACATTATTGATGCACTTGATATTCAGGGTGGTTGTAACGTTCAGTTTGCTCTTCACCCAACATCATTCAAATATGCTGTTATTGAAGTTAACCCCCGAGTTTCTCGTTCATCAGCATTGGCTTCAAAGGCAACAGGTTTCCCGATTGCGAGAGTTGCATCTAAAATTGCTCTCGGTCTTGGTCTTGATGAAATTCCTAATGCCGTTACAGGTAAGACTTTTGCATCATTTGAACCTACAATCGACTATATCGTATGTAAGTTCCCTAAGTGGCCATTTGACAAGTTTGTTACTGCAAAGAAGACACTTGGTACACAGATGAAGGCTACCGGTGAAGTAATGTCAATTGCTCGTACATTCGAAGCTGCTCTTCACAAGTCACTCCATTCTCTTGAAGAAAATAAAGAATCACTTCTTCTTGATTCATTTATGGAAATGTCAACTGAAGAAGTACACGAAGCACTTTACAATGTTGATAACCTTCGTGTTTACGCTATCGCAGTTGCAATCTACAAGGGAATTGAATTAGAAGAAATCCACGAAATCACAAAGATTGATATGTGGTTCTTAAATAAAATCAAAAACATTGTTGATATGGAAAAAGTTCTTAAATCAGGCAGATGCGACAAAGAAACTCTTTTCGCTGCTAAAAAAATGGGCTTTACTGATAATGTTATTGCAAAGAATGTTGGTACAACAAAGAGTGCTATCAAGCATATGAGAAAGCTCTGGGACATCATGCCATCATTCTCAATCGTTGATACTTGTGCTGCTGAATTCAAAGCACAGACTCCATACTACTATTCAGATTATGGTATTGCAAACGAAGTAAATCCAAAAACTGACAAGAAAAAGATTATGGTATTGGGTTCAGGTCCTATCCGTATCGGTCAGGGTGTTGAATTTGACTACTGTTCAGTTCATTCAGTCTGGGCACTTAAGAAGGCCGGTTGTGAAGCAATTATTGTAAACAACAACCCTGAAACAGTTTCAACTGACTTTGACGTTTCTGATAAACTTTACTTTGAGCCACTTACACCTGAATACGTTACAAGCATTGTTGAGCTTGAAAATCCTGATGGTGCTATCGTTCAGTTCGGTGGACAGACTGCTATCAAGCTTACAAAAACACTTAACGATTTAGGTGTTAAGATTCTCGGTACTGATGCTGACCACGTTGACGCTGCTGAAGACAGAGAAAGATTCGATGAAATCCTTGAATTCTGTGACATAGCTCGTCCAAAGGGACAGACAGTATTCACAGCTCAGGAAGCTATCGCTGCTGCTCATTCACTTGGTTATCCTGTTCTTGTTCGTCCAAGCTATGTTCTTGGTGGTCAGGGTATGCAGATTGCTGCAAGTGACGAAGACATTCTTGAATTTATGGATATTATCACAAGAACAATCCCTGACCTTTCAGAGCACCCTGTTCTTGTTGACAAATACCTTATGGGTCAGGAAGTTGAAGTTGATGCTATCTGTGATGGCAAAGATATTCTTATTCCTGGTATTATGGAACATATCGACCGTGCGGGTATTCACTCAGGTGACTCAATTTCAGTTTATCCTGCAGTTACTCTTTCTGAAAAAGTTCAGAAAACAATCGTTGATTACACAAAACGACTTGCATCTGCTTTGCATGTTGTTGGTATGATGAACATACAATTTATTGTACTTCGTGAAACAGTTTATATTATCGAAGTTAACCCTCGTTCTTCAAGAACTGTTCCTTATATCAGTAAGGTTACAGGTATTCCTGCTATCAGCCTTGCAACAAGAGCAATGTTAGGAGAACGAATTGCTGATATGGGATACGGTACAGGTCTTTACAAGAACAGTGGTTATTATGCAATCAAGCTTCCTGTATTCTCATTTGAAAAGATTATCGGTGCTGATACTTCTCTTGGTCCTGAAATGAAATCTACCGGTGAAGTTCTCGGTATCTCAACAGACTATAACGAAGCACTTCTTAAAGCATTTGAAGGTGGCGGTGTTTCAATGCCTAAGGATGCAAAGATTGTTGTTACAGTTCGTGACAAGGATAAGAAAGAAGTAGGGGAAATGCTTAAGGAATTTAAAGATTCTGACTTTGAATTCTATGCAACTCCGGGTACATGTAAGGTTATCCGTGAAGCAGGAATCGAGTGTAAAGAAGTTAATCCACTTACAGGTCAGTCACCTAACATTATGGAAATGCTTCAGAATGGTGAGGTTTCACTTATCATCAACACACCTACACACGGTCGTCTTGCAAACCGTGACGGTTTCAAGCTTCGTCGTCTTGCAGTTGAATCAGGTACATCTTGTCTTACATCTCTTGACGCAGCACTCAGTGTTATGAGAAGTACATTCGTTGTTCCGGACGGAAAGATGAGTCTTACTGATATTGCATCTCTCAAATTATAATCATAAAACCGGAATTGAGTGCAGAACTTAATTCCGGTTATTTTTTAAGGAGTTGAATTCTTTTTATGTCAGGCATCATAGATTACTCACTTATGAATGCTCATAAGGATTTTAATGCTTTGCCTTTTTCAAAGGTCGATGGGCTGATTTTTGCCCAGTTGGCATATCTTGATTACAATGAATTCGTTCCTGATAAACAGTTGTTCGCAAGAGGTATTACCTTTTCAAAGATTGCAGAGCAAGATGGTTTTGAAAACCTCTTTCCTATTGAAAGAACAGCAAGAAAGAATCTTTTGCTGTTCAATTCATTGGCATACAGCAAAAGATATAACAAAGTACGAATAAATTATCACGAAAATGTTTTTGACCCTGAAATGGCAATACAGTTTTCGGCAACAACATTCCTTTTACCTGATGGAAATGCTTGTGTTTCATTCAGAGGCACTGACTCAACAATTACAGGTTGGCGTGAAAACTTTGATATGCTTTATAATGACACAGTTCCTGCACAGGTATTAAGCGTAAAATACCTTAATAAGGTTGCAAGCAAAATCAAAGGTAAAATAACTGTTGTAGGGCACTCAAAAGGTGGCAACCTTGCGATTTATTCAAGTGTTATGTGTTCACCTAAGGCAAAAGAAAAGATTGTTGAGGTACAAAGTTTTGACAGTCCCGGATTTACAGAAGATTTTGTAACATCAGAAGCATATCTTCAGATGGAGGATAAAATAGTCAAATTTGTTCCTGAGGAATCTATGATTGGTATGCTTTTAAGCAATACTGACTCATATCGTATTGTTAAAAGTGAAGGTGAAGGAATTCATCAGCACGACCCATTTTTATGGATTGTTGAGGATAACGATTTTGTCACAGGCGAAAAAATACATACAAGTGCAAAGCTTGTTACAAATACATTCAAGGAATGGATGAACAACTACAGTCACGATCAAAGAGAACTTTTTGTTGACGGAATTTTTGATATAATTGAAGCTACTAATGAACAAAGAGCTGAAAGTTTTATCGAATGGAGTGAATATCTTAAGGAGAATACCTCTCTTTTCTTCGATACAATCAAGGATTTAGACCCTGAAATCAGAAGCTTTTTGCTTAAATTTCTTGGCAATATTTTCCCATCTGCAAAGGATACGATTTTAACAACACCAAAGAGAATTATCAAAAGTACCTTTGAAAAAATAAAATCAATCAGAAGTGACGATGACTCTACTTCTGCTGATTAATAAAAATGTCAGTTCGAAACCATCCTGACAAAAATCAAAACTATGGAGTGATAAAAATGAATAAGAAAAAGACGGTTTTTGTAGTACAATCCGCTGTTATTGCAGCACTTTATGCAGGATTAACTTACGCAGCAAGTATGCTAAACTTGGCCTATGGTAGTATTCAGTTCAGGTTTTCTGAAGCGCTTACCATTTTGGGTGCCATATCCCCTGCTGCTATCCCAGGGCTTACTATCGGTTGCTTTTTAGGCAATATTACAAGTCCTTACGGAATAATCGATATTATATGTGGAACATTGGCAACATTTATTGCTGCAATTCTCAGTTACAAAACGCGAAATATAAAGTTTAAGGATTTCCCTTTACTTTCAGCATTCTTTCCTGTAATTGCAAATGCAATAATTGTGGGAATTGAAATTACCATATTTATGCCTGAAGGCTTCAAGCTACAAGCATTTCTCATTAACGCTATGCAGATTGCAATAGGACAGTTTGCTATGTGCTACGGATTGGGATTACCTTTATATAAGGTAATCAAGGAAACAAAACTTGATAAAATGATATAAAAATAGCGTGATAACCATTTGAGTTATCACGCTTTGTTATTCTTTTATTCAATTAATATGAATGAATTACATTTGTTCTGAACAACTTACGGAAAAATCCACCTATTCTGTCAAAGAAGCCTGATTTTGAATACATTTCAACACTTGCTGATGACAACAACTCTCCATTATCTCCATAAACAGATGCTGTAAATGTTGTGTATCCTTTTTTCTTAGCAATAATTGTAATTTCATTGCCAGATACTTCTGTGTCAAAGCATTTATCACTGCTTGCACTCCACACAACAGTTCTACCGGTTGTATCACCATTAACAGATGCAGAAAGAACAATACCGTCCTCATTACGGATTTCTGTCATTGATGGTTCACGTATTGCAACAGTAATATTTTCTTTAGGTGCTTTTTCACCGCAAACAACACATGTACCGTTTTTGTAATTATGAGGTAACTTAGGTGTTATTTCTTCAACGAACTCACCACAAGGACAATTATATGTCTTATATCCTGTATCAGTACATGTTGGTGCAAGAATAAGATTTTCATCACCTGACTGATGAATTACGAGAGGAACAGAAAGGAAATTTGCATCCATTGTAACATCTATGTTCTTATCATTTTCATCAACAACATAAGCCTCTTTAATGACTGTATATAATTCGCGACAATTCTTGAGCACCTTAAAGCTAACAGTAAAAATCGTCTCAGCATCATCAGCAATATAAGTTGTATCAGTTCCGACAAATCTTACTGTGTGGTCAGTGAATGTTGGATTAAGCATATCAACATCAAATTCATATTCTGATGTAGCCTCAATCAACTCAAAATTTGTTTTGTCATAAATGATGTCGAGTGTAAGACCACAAAGTCTTGAATTTTCTGATACAGTTACCGCAACTGAAATCACTTCACCAACCTGAGTCGCAGCTTTATTAGGTACAAGCTTAATCTCAGGAGCAACCATAACAGCATTTGCAGTTATTGATGACACCGGAATTATTGCAAGTGTCAATACAAGAGCCAAAATGACAGATAATAATTTACTTATTCTTTTCATAAGTTCCATCCCCTTTTATTTATCTATAATAATAGCATATTGTTTTAACTAATTCAATACTGATTACACAAAAATATACACAAATAAATTAATAAAGTGTATAGATGCTCCAAAAACAACCATAATGTGAAATACTGTATGGAAATAAGGCTTTTTAGCACCTATTGCAAATAAAATCAATCCTAATATATACGCACCATTACCTAACAGCACAAGTTTTACTGCATCAGGGTTGACCTTATCTCCGATTATGAATATTGATGAAAATGCACATAAGCCTATTACGATATATAATACCATTCTTATAGACTTTGTTTTGCTGAAAGCTGTCAATGTAAGGATAATTGATATTATAGTTGCTATAAGGCAAAGCGTGAATAAAATCCAACCTAATTTATAGTTAATTTTCGCAACTGAAAGCAACATATAAGGTGTAATTGTACCCATAAGCATAAAATAAATAGCCGTGTAATCAATCATTCGCATTACTTTTTTTGCTCTGCAACGTGGCAATCCATGATAAACTGATGAACAAACAAAAACCATCAGCATTGAAAGGCAATAAACAAGTCCGATTGCAAGATAGTCATTTCTTCCGAGAGTGGTTGAACGGACTATACAGAATATAGTTGCAAACAGTGTTAAGAGTGCACCAAAAATATGGGTTATTGTATTAAGTTTTTCTTCTTTTTTTGTGTAATTTACAAATTCTATTAAATCTATTTCTTTCATAATTAATGGTGATGATGATGGTGATAATGACCTGATGAATTTTCATAGTGAATATGGCAATTTTCTTCGTGACAATGCTCGTTTTCGCTTTCAAGCTCAAGTGTTGCGTGACCTATTCTGTGTTCACGAAGTTCTTCTCGTATATTATCTTTAATTCTGTGGGCATCACCATTAACTACGACATGCATCGTAGCATAATTCTGATGACCATCCATACTCCATATATGAATATGATGAACACCCTTTACTCCATCAATTTCTGTGATGTGCTCTTTAATTTCCTCAATACTTATATCATGTGGAATTTTTTCAAGAAACAAATCAAGAACTTCTTTCAGATTCTTAACTGCATTGATAAATATAAAAACGGCAACTCCCATCGACATAATCGGGTCAATAATTCTTATGTCAGTAAATCGCATTATTATTGCTCCAACAAGGACTACAAGCCAACCAAGTACATCTTCAAGCATATGAAGATTAACAGCTTTCTGATTAAGTGAATCTCCGTCTTTAGTAAAATATGCTGCAAAAAAGTTTATCAATACACCAACAACTGCAAAAACAATCATTCCGTTGTAATTTATTTCCACAGGATTGAAAATTCGGATTACAGCATTGTAAATAACTGCACAGGAACCAAAAAGTAGAATCAGCGTTGTAATTACGCCACCCATTACAGAAAATCGAGCATACCCATAGGTGTATATCTCATCAGGCTGTTTTTTACTTTTCTTTTCAAGAAAATATGAAAATCCAATACTTACAGCATCACCGATATCGTGAACTGCATCAGAAAGAATAGCAACACTACCTGTAAACATGCCACCTATAAATTCAAATATTGAAAATGAAAGATTTAATATAAATGCAATTAAAATATTCTTTTCTGTTTTCATAGATTTTACCTTTCGTTTTTATGATTGATATGTTTTAAACCAACTTCGAAAATTTCGGAAATATGGCAGTCATCAAGTGAATAATAAACCGTTTTACCCTCTTTACGACATTTTACAAGTCCAACTTCTTTCATTTTACTTAACTGATGTGAAATTGACGATTTTGTCATTGATAAAACATTTGCCAAATCACAAACACACATTTCATTTTGCAAAAGAGCAAACAACAGTTTACATCTTGTTGTGTCCCCCATAATCTTGAATAAATCCGCAAGATTATGGAGAGTTTCATTTTCAGGCATTTTTGATAAGGTATTCTGCACCATTTCTTTATGCACCATATTACAATCACATATATATTCATTTTTAGGCATATAAATTCTCCTTTTAGTTGAATATCTATTCAACTGTTATTATAGTTGAATGTATATTCAATTGTCAAGCATATTATGTAAATTTATAAAAAATTACCGCCTTGGAATTAATCCAAAGCGGAATATTTGTTATACTGTTATGTTATATGTTTTACCTTTTTCTGTGTTAATTTCAAGGATGCCGTTTGTGGACATATTTCCGTCAACCTGGAAATCACCCTTCGCATAGTATAGTTTACATATACCACCTGCATTTGATGTGATTGTCGCAGATTTAAGGCTGTTATTTTCCCACTCAATATCGAGAGTGAAATTGCCACGGGCAATAATTCCTTTAATACTACCCTTATCCCATTCTGTCGGTAATGCAGGTAATAACTCAACGCATCCGTAATTACTCTGCATAAGCATTTCATTCACACCTGATGTAAAGCCGAAGTTACCATCAATCTGGAATGGTGGATGATAGTCAAAGAAATTAGGATAAATACCATTCTTGAACAAGTCACCGATGATTTTAAGAACTCTGTCGCCATCGCCTACTCTTGCCCAGGTATTGATTTTCTGTCCCATTGACCAACCTGTACTCTTATCGGTACGATGATTCATTGAAACAATTGAAGCATCAATAAGTTCAGGATTTTCGAACTTATTCATTACATTACAAGGGAAAAGACCAAGAAGGTGTGACATATGACGATGGTGGAATTGACCGAATTCACCCAATTTCTTTTCGTGGTACCATTCTTTAATCTGACCATCCTCACCGATTTCATAAACCTTTAATTTGCTTTGAATATCCTGCCATTTCTCAATTAAATCAGCATCAACATCCAATGCAGATGCACTTCTTATTGCGTCATCATATAACTGCCACAAAAGAGCCTGTTCATAAGTGTTACCCATTGTTCGAGGTCCGTGTTCAGGAGAATAGCAAGGATATGTTACAAGTCTGCCGTTATCCTCAACTAAAAGTTGTGAAAAATATTTTGCACACTCTTTTAACATTGGATATATATCTTCACGAAGCACTTCCTTATCGAGAGTATATTCATAATGTTCAAAGCAATTATGTAAAATCCAAGGCATCGCAGCCGGTGACCAACCCCAGTCAAAGCTCCAACCGGGACAGGTCCAGCCAAATGGTGTACATTGAGTATGGAATAAGAAACCATTCTGTTCGCCATCTTTGCTTTCAATACCTGTATAATACTTTGCAGTAATTCTTCCCGGCTCAACCATTGATTTGATATATCGGATTAATGGTTTTGAACATTCTGCGAGATTTCCGTTAAATGCAGGCCAGTAGTTCATCTGAAGATTTACATTTGTGTGGAAGTCACTACTCCATTTAGGATTATTTGATACGTTCCAAATACCCTGTAAATTTGATGGCAACACATCACTTTCACGGGAAGATGATACTGTCATATATCTACCGTACTGATAAAGCAATTCTGCAGCATTTTTTCTGTATGAGTCATTATTAGAATAATTGTATAACAGAGTGTCTGCTGACACATCTTCTGCACCATTAAGGTCAATTGCAACTCGATTCATAAGTTTGCTGAAATCTTCTTTATGTATAGCCAATAGATTATCGATTCCTTTTTCAGTTGCAGATTTAACAGTATTATCTACTCTATCGAAAAGCTCCTCAGCACTTTCACCCGTTCTGTAAACAGGATAAGTGTCCATATAATCTGTATCCGCTGAGAAAATAATTGTAAATTCAGTTGCATCTTTAATTTTTATGCTTTTTTCAGTTGCTGCTGCAGTACCATCAGTTATAATATTTGCCACAAGGCAGAATTTAAGAGCATTGTCTTCTAACTCACCCTGATGAATGATTTTGTGATTCTCATACACTGCATTTCCATGTGCTGAAGAAAGTTTAATCTCTGTACTTAATGGTTCACCATCTCTTTTAAAATGAATAACACCACAATTATCAGAATGAGAAACAAAAGCAAGTCTTTTGTCATTAAGTCTTTTTGTAAATCCCATTTTTGCACCGTAAGAAACAGTACACACACCGTTACTCATATCAAGTTCACGACGATAATTATATTCATTTCTGATACATCCGAAATCAAAATCGAATGTACCCCAGCAACGATATCCACCGTAGCCATCCATAATGCCCACTAACTTTTCGCAAAGGTTATGAGCTTTTTCGTTTTCACCATTTTTAAATGCAGTATAGATTTCCTTATAATAATCAACAGGCAATTTACCGTCTTTATCAGGTTTTGTTATGTTACCACCGCAATAATCAGGTCTTTTTGGTGATGGACCACCTGCCCAAAGAGTCTTATGATTAAGGACAATTTTATCTGATTTAATATTACCGATAATACCCATACCAAGGCTACCATTACCAATTGGCAACGATGTCTGTTCCCAGAGATTTTCAAAACCACGAAAATATGCTTTTTTGAGCTTCATTTTTGATGGTGGCTTATTGTAAAAAAGTTTCATAATATCACCTTAAAAGTTTAAAATCATATCATAATGAGGTATATTTTCTTCCATATATTCAGGAGTTCCTAAAAGCCTGAACCCACATTTTTCATAAAAACCAACAGCGTGAGTCTGTGCACCCACACGCACAACCTTTGCTCCGTCTTCTTTTGATTTACGCAAAAGTTCATGAACGATTTTCTCACCAAGGTGAAGGCCTCTTTTTTCTTTCTTTACAGCAATTCTTCCAATTTTAACAGTATCTTCACCGTAAGGAATCACTCGTCCTGTTGCAACTGCTTCACCATCTGAGAAAATCACAAGATGTGGCACTTGCATATCAAAATCATCAAACTCATTTTCCACAGGAACACCCTGTTCTTTTACGAAAATATCAATTCTTAAGTTTCGGAAAGAATCGTCGATAATTCCCGCATCAAACCATTTATATTCCAACATTATTATTCACCTTTAAATGTAAATTTAAAGCCAAGTGGCTTATCTGCCTTAACACAGTATTTTTCCATTGTATCAGGACCACAGGTGTTTGTACCTGTACCCCTCATATAACCATCAAGATTAAGAATTGTTGAATCTACAAATTCAAGGTCTTCCTGATGTTTTGCATCGTGAAGAGATTTCTGTGTATAGTTATGAGCAGAGAAGCTGAACTTAGGTACACCACAAACTGTGAAAACATTACCGTTTTCATTTGCAAGTTTAAGGTATTTTACTGCACCACAGTTGCCGTTATCCTGTGGCATAACATATGGTTCATGCATTTCTTCTACTGTTGTTTTCCAGATGCCTATATATGCATGGTCCTTCATATCGCAGATGTTTTCCATTTTTTCATCTGAACCTCTGCCATAGAACTCAATGTTCCTGAATGCTGAATCAAGCTCCAATGTTACACCAAAACGCTGAAGCTGATTACATCCGAACAATGCTTTATCCAGTTTGCATTCAACCTCAACACATCCGTTGCCGAAAATCTTATAGATAACATCTGCACGGAAGAATTTTTTGAATCCCTTCTTGATTGAATATGATACACCAACAAGAGCGTAAATAGACTTATTAACATAACGGAAATCGCTAAGGACAATATCTGCATCATGAAGATTAATTTTTGCCCAAGGTTCCTTCTGTCCGTAAGAGTCATTATCAAGTGAAGCTCTTACAACATTTGGAATAAAGCCTTTTTTACCGGTTGCAGGACTCATATTGAAGAATTCACAGTCATTCTTCTTATAACTGATAATTTCACCGGTATTTTTATCAAACGAAATACTACCGTTATCAAATGATACTGTAACTACCTTATTTTCATCGTAAATCGCAAATTCTCCTTGAATTGCAATATCATTTGTAAACTTTGCAGCATCACTTAACACACTCTGCTCCATAGCACAACGATTATCACCATCGTAATAAGCAATATTGATATGACAATCCTTGTCGGCATTGAAATAGTCATAAGGAATCTCATAAGTCTTTGTCTGCATTGGCTCAATATCAAGTGTCAATTCACCTGATTTAACCTCTGCACCATTTACAAGCTGAGTCCAGATAACCTTTAAATATTTACTGTTCTTGAATCTGTTTGTATTAGTAAATTCAAAGCATTTTCCGCTGATATGTTTACTTCTTATCGGTCTGTAAACTGCTTTTATAGTATAAGCACCTGTATGTGGTGTTTTGTCAGGATAAAGCATACCGTCAACACAGAAATTGCTGTCGTGCTTTTCTTCACCGTGATCACCACCATAAGTATATTTATACTTATACTTATCTGTACCATCATGATAAACTGCGTGGTCAGCCCATTCCCATACACAACCACCCATAAGGTTATCGTGTGCATAGATACTCTCCCAATATTCTTCAACCGCACCAGGACCTACACCCATAGCATGAACATATTCACACATAAAGTATGGTTTTTCATGATATCTCTTATCTTTTGCAGTCTGTGAACCATATTTTGCCACATTTTCTTGAGTTGGATACATTTCTGAAATAACATCATAAGCAAAACGCTTTGTATGAATTACACTTTCATAATGCACAGGAATTTTTGAGCCACTGTTCTTTATGTAATCATAGCAGGAATCCTGACAATTATAGCCCCAAGCTTCATTACCGAGAGACCACATAGTGATACTTGGATGGTTTCTGTCACGACAAACCATGCGACTTACTCTGTCAACATATCTGCCTTCCCATTTAAAGTCATGGCTGATTGTACAGTTATCACCGGCCGGAGCCTTAATGTGCCACGCACCATGAGTTTCAATATCAGCTTCGTCAACAATATAGAATCCCATTAAATCAGCAAGAGTTATGAGTGTTGGGTCAGGTGGATAGTGAGAAGTACGGATAGAGTTGATGTTAAGTTTCTTCATCAATTCAAGTTCAGCCTTGATTTCTTCACCTGTAAGAACATATCCGTTCTTCATATTTGTATCGTGATGATTTACACCCTTGAATTTAATCGGCATACCGTTGAAATAGAACACATTACCTTTGATTTCAACTGTCTTGAAGCCTGTAACATTTTTAACACAAGTTTTGTTGCCTTTTGCATCCTCGAATGTAATGAAAAGGTCATAAGTATATGGTTCTTCCGCATTCCATTCTATAACATCAAGGTTCGAGAATGTGATTTTTGACTTTGCACGAGCATCTGCAGTTTCTTTTGCAAGAATTTTATCACCATCAAGAAGTTCCGCTGAAACTGAACAACCCTCTTTGTCTCCCTTAATAGTGAAGGAGACAGTTAAATCGTATGTATTGTCTTTTTTCTCGGTATCAATACAGAAATCATAAAGATATGTTTTATCAAGTTCTGTCAATAAAACATCACGGAAAATACCATTTTCACGGAACATATCCTGACATTCAAGGTATGTACCTGTTGACCATTTGCTTACAACGGCAAGAATCTCATTTTCACCTTTTTGGAGGTATTTTGAAATATTGAATTCAGCAGAATTGTGAGCACCTTCGCTATAACCTACAAATTCGCCATTAATATAGAGATCAAGAGATGAAATAACACCCATGAAAGTAAGAATATATACTTTTTCAAGGTTTTCGATGTTTATAACTTTTTTATAAATACCCATTGGTACTTCTTCAGGAATTCCGGGATAAAGCTTTGCATTAAATTCATAACGAGTATTAAGATAACAAGGTTCACGATAGCCTGTCCTCTGCCATGTAGATGGCACAGTTACCTTATCAAACTGAACTCTTTCTGTATAGAATTCTTTTGGGATAAGCATATCCTTTTCATAGTATTTAAATTCCCATTCACCGTTAAGGACAGTTACCATATCACTATTGTAACGTTCTGTAAGAACATCCTGTTCACAAAGTTTTTCCATACTAGAATATGGAATGAAATATGCGCGAGGTGAAAGTTTATTTATTTCAGCTACGTCAAAATTTCTGAAATTGTCTGTGTTAATTATGTATTTCATGAAAAGACCTCCGTCTTATATATAGATAAAATAATTTTATCATACAATGGAAAATTTAGCAACAAAAAAACCAAAGATATTACATCTTTGGTTTTAATTATCTTATTATTCTTTTGCTTTTGCTGTATCTCTTGCACTAACCTTTTCTTCAGGATTGATTTCACCTGCTTTAAGCAATGATACCTTAGTAAGGAATGGACCAATAATCTCATAAATGAGCACTGCAAAGAGAGTGATATTTGCAACGATAGCACCCTCAGTTCCCAATTCATGAGCTTTGATTGCCATACCAAGAGCAACACCGGCTTGTGGGAAAAGAGTGATACCAAGATATTTAACAATATTCTTATCACATTTTGTTGCTTTCGAACTGATTGATGCACCGAAATACTTACCGATACATCTGAACACTATGTAAACAAGACCGATAATTACAATACCAATATCTTTAAATGTTGATAACTCGAGCTCTGCACCACTTATTACAAAGAACAAGATTAACAATGGTGCTGTCCATCTGTCAACTCTATCCATAAGTTCTTCTGAGAAATCACAGATGTTACAGAATACAGTTCCGAGCATCATACAAGATAATAATGATGAAAACGCAACATGAACTCCACCAATCTCAAACTTAAGCATTGACAATGAAACTGTAAGGAACACAAATGTTACTGACATTGCAAGTCGTTTTGACCTTGAATGGAAGAACTTTTCGCAGAATGTGAATAAGTATCCCATAACTGCACCAAGTAAAAGTGAAAGAACTACTTCAAGAAGCGGTTCAACGATAATTGAAACTATGTCCACACTACCCACGATAAGCGCTTTAGCAATACCAAATGAAACTGCAAACACCATCAAGCCAACAGCATCGTCAAGAGCAACGATAGGAAGAAGCAAACTTGTAAGAGGACCTTTTGCCTTATACTGTTTTACAACCATAAGTGTTGCAGCAGGAGCAGTTGCTGTTGCAACAGCACCAAGAACAATAGCTGCCGGTAATGAAAGTTTATCAGGTGCAATAAAATGCACTGCAAGCAATGCAACGTCAACAATCAAGCATGTTGCCAAGGCCTGAAAAATACCGATAACAGTAGCCTGTTTACCGATTTGCTTAAGCTGTGAAAGTCTGAATTCATTACCGATTGAAAATGCGATGAATCCAAGTGCAACATCAGGAATAATGTCGTAAGCATCAATATTCTCCATACTTGTAAACCCGAATCCATCAAGTCCGAATGAACCAAGGAAATAAGGACCAACAAGGATACCTGCTATCAAATATGCTGTAACAGCAGGAAGTTTAAAGATTTTTGCCACACGAGAAAGCATAAGTCCGGCAAAAAGTGCAATTGACAAACAAAGTAAAGTTTCCATAAAATTCGCCTCTGAATATACATATTAAAACGCTTAACATTTTAGCACTTGGACTAATGAAATTCAAGATTAAAAATGACAGTTTAAATGGTAATTTATAAATATTTTTTGGTGGAAATGACATTTAAAAAAATTTATAAAAAAGAGAAACCACAATTGTGATTTCTCTTTTTGGTGCGAGCGTTCATAAGAAATTTACTTTTTTAGTGAAGAGTGAATAGTTAATAGTGAAAAAATAAAAGCCCAAATCCCTAAAGATTTGAGCTTTTGGTGCTGGTGACCGGACTTGAACCGGTACGGTATTGCTACCGAGGGATTTTAAGTCCCTTGCGTCTGCCGATTTCGCCACACCAGCATACTGTTTTAACAGCCTTATTATTATATATTATGATTTAAGAATTGTCAATATGAGAATTGAAATAATTTTGATATTAAATGATAATACAGAAACTCCTCAGTTATTTTTTCAAAATGACAGCTCCCCTTTCAGGGGAGCCGAAATTACAAAAACATTCTTTATTTCACTTTGTAGATGTTTACTTCGTATGCACGGAGTTTATCTGCTGTTACAGGATAGTTTGAAAGAACACATTCGCCTTCTGCATTTCTTGGGCGTTTAACAATCTCTTCTGTAAGGTTCATTTCAATATAGAACTTACCTTCTGCACTTTCTCTGTAAAGACAGAATGTTTTATCATTTGTCTTAAGTGGCTTAAAGTCACCGTAAACAAGTGTTGCCTTATTTTCCTTACGGAGTGTCATAAGTGCTTTGTAGTAATTGAACGGACTTGTCTTATCCTCAATCTGTGCTTTTGCATTACACTCTTTATAGTCGCCATTTACACGAATCCAAGGTGTACCAGTTGTGAAGCCTGCATTTTCGCTGTCGTCCCAACAAATAGGAGTTCTTGAATGGTCACGGCTACCAGCCATAATTACTTTCCAGGCATCTTCAGGTGTACTACCCTTTTCAATCATTTCAGCATACTTATTAATTGATTCAACGTCACGAAGTTCGCTCATATCGTTGAATGCACAGTTCATCATACCAAGTTCTTCACCCTGGAAGATATATGGTGTTGCACGACCTGTAAGAAGCATTGCACCGATTAGCTTTGAAAGTGGTTTTCTGAACTTAGGGTCAGGATTTACCTTTGAAGTCATTCGAGGATTATCGTGATTTTCAATAACAAGTGTTGGCCATGATGAGCCATAGAGAGAAAGCTGATACTTTGTAAACATTTCCTTTAAATACTTAAGATCATATTTATAGTCATCCCATCTCTGCTTTCCACGAGGTTCAAGCTGGTCAAAAAGGAAAGTTTCTCTGATTTCTTCACGGGAATCATCAACAAGATACTTTGCCATTTCAACACCGATACCACCTGTTTCACCAACACAGAATGATTCATGGAATTTCTTGAATGAGTTTTCATTAAGTTCGTGGAGATACTCATGAAGTCTTGGTCCCCAGAAATAATGTTCACCACCATATCCGATGAACTCACCAACAAGTGGGTTACCATCAGGAAGTCCTTCTACCTTTGAAATAAGGTTGATAACGTCCATTCTGAAACCATCAACGCCCTTCTCGAGCCACCAGCAAACCATTTCAGCAATTTCTTTTCTCATATCAGGATTTTCCCAGTTCAAATCCATCTGCTTTGATGAGAAGATATGCATTGCCCATTCGTCAAGTTCAGGATAATAATTCCACGCTGAACCTGAGAAAACTGATGTCCAGTTATTTGGTGGAATTCCCTCACCCTTACCTTTTCTGAATATGTAATAATCTTTATACTTTTCATCACCTGCAAGAGCTTTCTGGAACCATTCATGTTCGTCTGATGTATGGTTCACAACAAGGTCCATAACAAGCTTCATTCCACGCTTATGGATTTCTTCCAGCATCTGGTCAAAATCGTCCATTGTGCCGAATTCAGTCATAATTTTGCGATAATCACGGATATCGTAACCCATATCGTCATTTGGTGAGTCGTAAATAGGGCTGAGCCAGAGCACATCAACACCCAAGTCCTTAAGGTAATCGAGTTTTGAGATAATACCCTGTAAATCACCGATACCATCACCATTTGAGTCCATAAATGAACGAGGATAAATCTGATAAATAACTGATTCTTTCCACCATTTTGGGTCAACTTCGTTTTTTGTGACAACTTTTTCAGGTGTATAGCTTAAAAGGTTGCAAAGATGCTCAACTGTTTCTATTGGGAATTTATCACCAAGAAGCTTTGGAATAGCTGTAAGCTTCATTTTGCCAACCAATGGGTTGTGGATAACGGCATTTGGAATACCCGTATGATATGCAATCATTTCAATAAGATCGTTGCCTACAGGAGTGTTCAATACATCTTTCAGAGTACTTGTAGGAGTAATTTTCATTGAAATCTTTCCTTTCAACTTAAATGAATATAACTTAATTATTATACTATACAACCTTAAAAAATTCAATATTGGAAAATGTTGAAATACTATGGTTTTTGTGTTATTATGCAAATATTCAGATAAAATAATACAAAGGAATGATTTTATGAAAAGATTTTTAAGTATTTTTCTTGCAGTTGTTTTAATTTTTACTGCAATCCCTTTATCTTCATCTGCAATCAGTGATAATTTTGTTACTACTCATTCTATTACTGACGGATTTGTTAATCTTTTTTATATTGTAAAAAATGCATTTGACACTTTCATTGGTTTCCTTGATGGTGATAAACGTATTGACTATGAAAACTATACAGAATATCCTTGTGAAGTTCCCGGACTTGACGATGGCTTTATTCCGCAAGGACTTTGCTTTGTTGAAAGCATGGGTGTGTTTGCAATAAGTGGTTATATGCCTGAAGATAGTGATGGAAATGAGCAATTTTCAAGAATTTATTTTATAAACCCTGATACTAACGAAAGTAAAATGTTTATAATTGATGATTATACAGGTCACGCAGGTGGAATTGCTTGTAACGGAAATGACTTATGGATTTCATCAGGCGGAAGTGAAACTACAAATGGTAAAATTTATCACTTTACACTTGATATGTTCAAAGTTGAAAGTGGTTCTGAAGTGAGTTATGACGGATATTTTTCTGTTCCTGTAAAGGGTTCTGTACTTTATTGTGATGATGACAAACTTTGGGTTACTGAATTTTACAACAGTGATAACAAAGTAAACGATTCACATCACTATGGTTCAAATCATGCTTGGTCCTGTGGTTATGATTTACCTGTTGAAGTTGATTATTCAGCAAAGGAAAAGCTTGTTCCTGATGTTATTCTTTCTGTTCCTGACAAGGTTCAGGGAATGGCAATAAATACTGATGGTGAAGTTATTTTCAGCACTTCTTACGGAAGAAGAAACAACTCAAAAATGTATGTTTTTGAAAATTATGCTGAATGGGACACAAACACAGTAAACGTATTTGATAAAGAAGTTACTCTTTATGTGTCAAAGAAAAAGAACAGAGTATTAAGCTTTAAAATGCCAACTTTAATGGAAGGCCTTGATTATTACAACGGTAAGCTTTACATTATCTTCGAATCAGGAGCACAGACTTACGCTGATGCAAAAGAGATTAACAAAGATATCTGGGAAATGGATATTGATTCAATAATTAAATAATTTACACATTAAAAAAACCTCCACACCGATTGATGTGGAGGTTAATTATTTTATGGCATTGGCTGTCTTTCAGCTGAATAATTTACATCTATTGCTTTCTTGAATAACAAGTAATCATACTTTGGAATCCAGTCATCACCGATTTCCAATGCTGCAAAATCATCTTCATTGACAGCAACGTTAGCAACTGTAACGCCCTTAAGTTCACCGTCTTCTTTATAACAAGTGTCCCAGAAAGCATGATGGCCAACGTGTGTAATAGATGATGGAATGTAAACATACTGTAAATTCTGGTTATAACTGAAAGCGTCAGAACCAATAAATTTAAGTCCTTCAGGAAGTGAAAGATAAACTTCACCAAGTGCATCCTGTGTTGTGAAATGTGAATCTGTTGCCTCGCCCTTATATGTATAAATATTTGAGAGTGATGGGGTTGTTCCCCACTGGTCAACACGTTCATGAAGCTTGAATACTGCAAGAGTTTCAATTATTTCAAGACCTTCCGGAAGATAAATCACTCGTAGGTTTGCGTAGTTGAAACACATTTCACCAAGCTTTGTTACTGTTGAAGGCACAACATAAGTCTGAATATCTCTTTCATATTCAGGAGTAACTTCGTCTCTGTAAAGCTCTCTTTCATAACCATATTTCTGTCTGAGGTATTCATCGTGGTCACATGGATAACAGAGAACTTCTGTCTTATCCTTGTTGTAAAGAACGCCATCGACGTCACAATAGTTAGGGTTGTTTTCATCAACCTCGATATTCTGTAATGCCCAGCAAGAATAGAATGCCTTGCCATCGATGTCAAGAACATCAGGACCGATTGTGATAGTTTTGATTTTATCATCACAGTTAAGAGTAAACTGTCTTACAGATGTAATAGGCTTTGATTCATCCTTAACAACCTTGAAGTTTGTAGCAGGGTCATTATTACCAGGAATATACTCAATATCAGAAACATAGTCGATTTCAAGCTCATAAAGATAGCCTGTGTTACTGAATTTTGAGAACTGATATCCGTTTTCCAATTCTGTATATTCAAATGTCTCATTCTGTAATGCAAGAACGGAGAAAAGCATTGAAAGGAAAACAGAAATAACAATTACAACTACAAATACTGTCTTTTTCAAATTATAGTATTTGTAAGGCTTGTTAATATGAGGTGCAGCAAGACCATCTACCTGATAAGTCCATATTTCGTCCTCAGGAATGTCGAGCTTAATATCTTCTTGTAAAGCAGTACCCTTTACTTTCTTTTCTTTTTTACTCATAAAAACTCACCTCCCATTAACCCTTATAGCTACCGGCTGTTGATTTACCAGCTTCTTGTGCCTGTTTTTCAGTAACTTCTGCACGACGCTTAAGAACTTCCATAACAAGGTTCTGTTTCTTGTTGTCATAGTCCCAGAAGAGATATGGAATTGTCATAAGGAAGAAACCGATTGCGTCAACGATAATCGGAACAACAACGATGTTTCTTCTTGAGCCGTCAAAGAAAAGGATTTCCCAGTTACTGTTGAAACCGTATTTGAGCAAGAAGATAGGAATGATAAGACCAACGAACGATGTAATAGGTCCTGTAAACCAACCGAAGATACCTGTGAAGCTTTCAAGACGTTCACCTGAAAGGTACATCTGATAGTCACTGATACGAACACCCATATCGTGACCTGCTGTTGTAGGAACTGTCTTTGTCATTTCCATGAAGAAGAGAACAACGATACAGATTGTACCGCAAAGTGCAAGGTTATCACCAAGAGTCCACATTGCAATAGCGATAATAGCATTACCGATTGCACGGCTTAACTGGTAGAAAATCATAATCTGCTTATATGAGAATCTCTTAAGGAAATATGGAGATAACAAATCAGGTGGAGTACCTGCGAATGAAACCAGTGCTACCAACAATGAGTATGGAAGACCACTCAAACGGAATGTATAGAAGTAAAGGATTGTTGCGAATGGCAACATACCGTTACCAAGTGAGTCAATAAGACCAACGATTGTATTAATAAGCAAATACTTATTCTTAAGAACACCAAGCATACCGTCCCAGAACTTAATCTGAACTTTTTCTTCAATAGGTGGCTGTGGAATTCTTTCCTTAATTCTACCTGCAAGACCCATTGTAAATGCTGCTGAAATGCAGAATGTTACAGGAATAACCCATCTGTAGAAGTTAATATCTGCCCATTCATGACGAAGCATACCAACAATTGCAGGAAGAATAATTGCAAGAATTGAGTTGAAAATATGAGAAAGTTTTACAGGATAGCTACGAACAAGAATTCTTTCCTGAAGGTTTGGACTGATTCTCTTTGAACATTCTTCAAGAACATTACCAAATCCGAATACATTGTATGTAGCGAAGAGAAGGTTTGCAACCCATACACGAGTAGCAACGTCAGCTATGTTATAAACAGGAAGCCAACCAATAAGAATAACCATTACACACTTTGGAATAACGTCACAGTAAAGGCCGTACTTATATCTGCCGTATTTAGGAATAAGCTTTTTACGCCAGAAAATATTACGAGCACCAACCCAACCTGAATACAGGAAGTGTGTACCAAAGGTCTTAAAACATGCCGTGGCATTCATACCCTCAAAGCTGTTAAGCATTGTTATAAAAGAACTTGACTGGTCAAATAATCTTGAATAGTCGAATATCAATGTTGATATGCCGAAAATCATCATAAGACCATATACAAGGTATACTTTTCTTTCTTGTTTCTTTGGTAAGAAGCCCAGGTTATCACAAACATACCACCAGATAAGAGCTGTAATATAACCAAGAGGCATATTTAAAAGCCCGATAACTGAGAATGTGAGATAGGGCAACTTATAGTGGTGCATAATGAGGAAACAGCTTGACCAAAAGCCGATATACTCAAGTGTTTTTGCACCTGTGTAGTTTGCGCCGACACCGATAACAACGTCTTTATATTCTTTATAAGGAACGTACTTACCTTCTGCCGGTGTGTTCCAATGAGTTTTGATTTCAGTGGTGAAATCTTTTACTTTATCAAGTACACTCATTTTTCACTCTCCCTTTCTTAATATAATTGACTAATTATACCACGAATACCTTCTAATAACAATGTCGTTTTATCATTTATTTTTTCTTTGTACATTATAAACAAAAAAAGGGATTACTGCTTATGCAATAATCCCTTAATTCATTTATTTTTTAATTATCTCGAGCACCTGAGCAATATCTTTGATTTCATAGTCAATTCTCAGATTATCTTTATTTTCCGCACCATGAGAATTGTACCAACAACAAAGAATATCCGCATTGTTACCGCCCTTGATATCACTTGTAAGTGAATCACCGATAATCATTACTTCATCATGATTGAAATTGCCGATTTCATCCTGAACTGCATCAAAAAACTCAATTGATGGTTTTTCAAAACCGATTTTATCTGAAATAAATACTCCGTCAAAAATCTTGTCGAGTCCCGACTGTTTAAGTTTTCTGTCCTGAGCTACAAATGTGCCGTTTGTAACTGCATATTGCTTAATTTTACCTTTAAGAAATTGCACAGTTTCAAGAGCGTTGTCACAGAAAAAAACTTTATCACCAAGTCGGTATTGATATTCAAGGTTGAAGTCGTCAATTTTATCGAACTTTATGCCTTCTGTTTCAAAGAACTCTTCAAACCTGCCACGAAGCACCTGTGGTTTCGTAAGTTCTCCACGCTCAAGCATCTCCCAATATTTTCTGTTAATTACTGAATAGCGTGATAACATCTCATCCGTACATTCACCTAAAGAGAAAATCTCAAAGCATTTTCTGATGCCATATTCCTCTGCTTTACCGAAGTCCAATAAAGTACCATCAACATCCCAAAGTAATGTTTTAATCATATTAACCACCTATTACTCCTAGACCTTCCAGAAGAAATTTAACGCCCATAAGCACAAGAACAAGACCGCCTGCAAGTTCTGCTTTATTTTTGTATTTTGCACCGAATTTATGACCTATAAATACACCAATAGCAGAAAGTACGGCAGTAATCACACCAATAAGAGCAACTGCAATAAATACTTCTTTTTGTTCATAAGTCAATGCAAAGGCAACACCAACTGCAAGTGCATCAATACTTGTTGCGATAGCCAATGCAGTAAGTTCTTTTATATCGAGTTTACTATCACAGCATTCACACTCATCATCACCGTGGAACGACTCATAAATCATTTTACCACCGATAATTCCAAGAAGAATGAATGTAACCCAATGGTCAATGCTTGTTATGTAATCAGCAAATTTTGAACCTATAAACCAACCTATAAGAGGCATACCTGCCTGAAACCCACCAAAGAACAATGCTATGAGTGCAGTTTGCTTATAATCAAGCTTTCTCATATTCAAACCTTTACAAATAGCCACTGCAAAAGCATCCATGGCAAGACCTACTGCTATAATTACTAATTCTGACATAAATTACTCCTATAAAAAAGACTCATGACAAAACATGAGCCTTATACTACTAAGACATTAAAATGATACCACTACAGCACTTTTATGTCAAGGTAATGCAGATTATGAAATTTTCATGCCAAGTCGAAGCTTATCACTTATCATTGCGATAAATTCTGAGTTTGTCGGTTTACCTCTTTCATTATGAATTGTATATCCAAAATATGAACTGAGAACATCAACGTCTCCCCTATCCCATGCCACTTCAATTGCATGACGGATTGCTCTTTCAACTCTTGAGGATGTTGTAGCGTATCTTTTAGCAACTGTAGGATACAACACTTTAGTAACTGAGCTCATCATCTCACTATCATTTATTGAAAGTATTATTGCTTCTCTGAGGTATAGATATCCTTTAATATGAGCCGGAACACCAAGCTGATGCATTATTTCACTTACTGTTACAATCAAATCATTTGATTCTTTTATATTCCCTGTATCGGGTTTGCTTTTTGACCAATTTGTCAATTGTGTTACTCGCTGTGCAAGAATATTCACATCAAATGGTTTAAGAAAATAATAATCAGCACCTGCAGAGAGAATTTCCTGTTCAAATCGTTGATTGTCAGAACCTGACATTATCATAATAAATGGTTTACTCTTTTTCTTGGCAACACCATTTACAACACCCAATGCATCAAGATTCGTCATAAAAGCATCAATTATAGCCACATCGTAAAATCCTGACATTATTTCTGACAGCGCAACTGTTCCGTCCTTTGCAATCAAAGTCACATCACATCCTGATGAACGCAGAACACTTGAACAATTTCTTCCAAATTCTGTTCCGTCACCTGTTAATAACACTTTAATACTGTTTCCCATTTCTTGAAAACCTCCATTTTTATTGAAAATCATTTTTCTGATTTCTTATTTCTGCCATATTTTACCATATTTGGTAATTTATGGCAATAGTTTTTTTAAAAATTACTTTTGAAAACTTTTCGACAAAAAATATCGACTTAAAATCTTAAATTTTGCAATTAAAAATATAAAAATGACGAAACAGAAATTTTTTCCTGCATTTTTTATGCATAAAAATTAAAAATATTCAGTTACTTTTTGACTATTCAAATTATTTCTGAGTTTATTTTTAACATGGATTTGAACATTGAAATTGTTGAAAACTTTGTTGAAAATGTTTAAAAGTCGCATTTTCAAGGCTTTGCAGACTATTTTTTATTAGTTTTTGTAAAGGCAAACGCTTTACACTTGATTTTTTAATATAAAAAAGATGTATATACAAATGCATATACATCATCAAAAAATGAAGGATAAAATTCAAAATCCCCAGAAGTATTCTTCCAGGGATTCAAAATACATATTAATCTCTACGAAGTGCTTCAATTGGTGGGAGATTTGCTGCTCGTTTAGCAGGATAGACACCAAAGATAATACCAATTGCTGATGAGAAACCAACTGCCAAAAGAATGGTTGATGGTTCAACAAACAGTGGCACTTTCATAATATACGACACAAAGGCGGCTGCAGCAACACCAAGCAACAGACCAATTATACCACCTATAAGACAAAGGATAATTGATTCTGTCAGGAACTGGAACATAATTGTACCTGTTTTTGCACCAAGTGCCTTTCTGATACCGATTTCTCGAGTACGCTCTGTAATCGAAACCAGCATAATATTCATAACACCGATACCACCAACAACAAGTGATATTGCACTAACAGCAGCAATGAATATTGTAAACACATTGATAACCGTATCAAGAAGGTCAATATATGTTGCCATATTTGTAACTGCATAACAATCCTTCTCATAGTTGTCATGAAGTGAACGGACATAGTTTATTGCAGCAGTACCGATTCCATCAAGCATCGCTTCATCATAAGCCGTAATCTGAAGCATATCATATCGGTTATTACTTACACCATTTATGGTTGCAGTAACAGATGCAGGCATAAGAAGCATACAGCTTGTCATCTGCATATTTCCCATCATGGCGCCCATACTGCTCATCATTTCTTCAGTATCCATATTCATGCTTGCCATAATATCAACAACACCGACAATTTTAACTGAAATGGTAAGGTCATTGGATGTACAATAAACATACTCGCCTACCACATCTTTTTTGCCATATAATTGCAATGCACTACCCACATCAATAACGCCTACATTTTTACCTTCCATATATTCTTCTTCGGTAAAAAATCTGCCATATAACAATGGTGTTCGCATAAGCATAGCCATATCAGTATTACAACCGATACCCATAAGGATACCCGTTTTATCATTTGATGTCATCTGACACATAGCAATTGACTGCATTGACGCATACTGCACACCATCAAGCTTTTTGATTGCAGCAATATCCTCATCAGTGAAATAGTCCTCTTCATCAGCATAAGTAGCATTGACAGTCAGTGAAATCGCACTATTACCCATGTCACGAATCATACCGACAATATAGTCACGACCACCATTACCGACAGTAACAATTGCAATAACAGAGGAAACACCGATGATAATACCAAGCATTGTAAGAAGAGAACGCATCAGGTTAGTTCTGATACTGAAAACGGCAATGCGTATATTTTCTCGGATATTCAAAGTTCACACCTCAATTTAAAAAACATTGAAATTACGCATTTTTCTTTGCGATTTTAGTACCATCTTCCATATTCGGGTCAGGACTCTTCACTACTTTTTCGCCTTCAACAAGACCAGCAACAACCTCATAACTTGTATCATCAAGGGAACCCTTTGTAATAGTACGTTTTGATACTGTTTCTTCTTCCTCATCATAAACGAAAACTGAATATATTCCACTGTTGTAGATTACTGATTCAACAGGAACTTTAAGAACATCCTCAATAGTATCAAGAACAACCTTAATATCAACATCGAAACCAATTACAATTTTTTCATCAGGATTATGAATCTTAATTTTAACTTCAGCTCCTGTTGCTCCTGCTCCTGTTCCCATAAGTGAACCTGCGATTGAACCTATATCAAGACCACCTGATGATTCAGATGCAGTTGCACTTACATATACAACTTCACCCTTATATTCAGAATCAAGACTCGTGATAATTGCTTCCATACCAACCTTGATTTTAAGAAGGTCTGACTTACCAACTGTAACGGAAACAATCATATCTTCATAGCTTTCAAGCTTGATACCTGTTCCCATTGGTGCAGAAGAATTGCCCATAAGTGACGAAATAAGACCTACGGTTTCTTCATCAACACTTGCACCTAAAAGTGAAGAAATATCAATAGCTGATGAAGATGTTGCCTCTTTTACAGGAACAAACTTTTCACCAGCTTTAATATTAACCTGAGTTACAATACCATTATTGTCTGCAACCCAGCCTGATGACATCTTATCATAAGCTTTTTTAATTCTGTCATATTCAACTTTTTTACTGTCAGCAACAGATTTAAGCGCCTTTAAAACTGAGTCATCAGCAACAATTGTTGCAGTATCCTCTGCATAAAGTGCTGAAAGTTCAGAGTTGAGCTGTGCAAGTTCAAGATTTTTCTGCATAAGTTCCTGCTGCATTGCTGAAGACGCTTCATCAACAACAGGCAATTCTACAGTTGATGCTGCTTCCTTGAATGCTTTTATCTGCATCAGGTTTGAGCCATTTGCAAGCATCTGCATTGCAATCTGGTTAATCTGTTCATCAGGAATTGGTGCGGTTTCTGTTGGTCCATTTGCTTCAAGTTCTTTTTTCAATGTATCAATTTCACTTTGCTTTGCAGCAATTTTTCCGCTGAGTTTTTCAATTTCAGATGCTATTTCTGTTTTTCTGTTAGCATTTGATGAAGCAGAGTTCTTTGTTTCATTATACTCACTCATTGCCTTATCATAAGCATTCTTAGCTTCTGCAAGGTAGCTACTCGCACCTGACACATTGAATGTTGCAAGCTTATCACCTTTTTTGACAGTGTCACCAACGTTCACAAAAACCTCTTCAACGAACACACCTTCGATTGCAAGTAAGTCTTCAGTAACACCTGATTCAACAGTACCACTTACATCAAGATAATCTGTCATAGTTCCGTAAGAAACATCAGCAATCTCATATTCTGCAGGTGGCTCAGGCTTTAAGTTAGAATAAAGCACATAAAAGATAAGCAATGCCATAACAACGATAAATGCTATAATACCTGCTTTTGCCTGCGGACTTTTCTTTTTAAAATTTTTTAACAAGGAAATCACTATCCTTTGCACATTATTTTTCATTCTATATTTTACTACATAATAAAGAAATTTCCAATATTAAAATTGTTAAAAAATTGTAAATTTCTTATTCCATTCATATATATTATCAACAACTATTTACAAGGTGGAATATGCATGAAGAAATTATTGGCAATTTTAATGGTTTTTATAACCTTATTACTCTGTTCTTGTTCTAAGGAAAGTAAATTCGGAGTACAGCAATTTGTTGAGAGAATGAATAAAGCATTTGAAACAGATTATAACACAAATGAATTTATGTTAAGTGAAAAAAATGACGAAAACATTCTTTTTCTAACAAGAGAAAGCGATATGATTACTCTTATGCTGGATAAAGACAATAATATAAACGGAATTTCTCTCCTCATAACCGCTGATAGCAACATAGAAAACAGTAAGAAATTATACTGTCAGATGTGCAGTATATTAACCGGTAATAATTATGAAAATCAGCTGAAAATATTTAGCGACTCTGAATTTTTCTCTGATAAAATAAAATTTGCCGACGGAAACTCAGTAATCACCGTCGGCAGATATAAATATACAATTGTAAGCAACGACTATTCCATTACTTTTTTCTGTGACAAGATTTAATCAGTGATTAATTCAGGATTATTCTCTGTGCCACTTAACACCCTGTGGTGTATCCTCAAGAACGATACCCTGTGCTTTGAGTTCGTCACGGATTCTGTCAGCTTCAGCCCAGTTTCTGTCCTTACGAGCCTGAGTACGAGCTTCAATAAGCTTTTCGATTTCATCATCAAGGCTTTCTGTCTTTCTGTTATAAACAAGACCAAGAACACCTGTAAGCTCATCAAAGAGGTTTGTTGCATATTCTACAAGTTCCTTTGATGGTTCATCATTAATAACCTTTGTGTTAATGTCCTTAACAAGTTCAAACACTGCTGTAATAGCGTCAGCGGTATTAAGGTCGTCATCCATAACACGGATAAACTGTTCACGACGACCATCAAGAGCTTTCTTGATATCTTCTGCATCTGCAGGAACTGTATCAAGTGCATTTTTAAGTGCAAAATCAAGGCTTTCACGACAGTTATAAAGACGAACAAGAGAAGCTTTACACTGTTCGATAATATCAACACTATAGTTGATTGGGCTTCTGTAATGAGAAGAAATAAGGAAATAACGGATTGGTTCATAACCATATTCATTAGCAACATCACGAACTGTGAAGAAGTTGCCCAATGACTTTGACATTTTAACGTTATCAACGCTGATAAATCCGTTATGCATCCAGTAGTTTGCAAAAGGAACACCGTTACAACATTCACTCTGTGCGATTTCGTTTTCATGGTGAGGGAAAACAAGGTCCTGACCACCACAGTGAATATCAATAGTTTCACCAAGATATCTTCTTACCATTGCTGAACATTCAATATGCCAACCTGGTCTTCCGTGTCCCCAAGGTGATTCCCAGTATGGCTCCCCTGGTTTTGCACTCTTCCAGAGAGCAAAGTCCATTGGTTCACGCTTTACTTCACCGATATTGATACGAGCACCTGCTTCAAGGTCCTCAAGTGGCTGATGTGAAAGCTTACCATATTCCTCGAACTGTTTTGGGCTGAAATAAACATCACCATTATCTACTGCATAAGCATACCCTTTTTCGATAAGAGTGCTTACAATATTGATAATTTCATCAATATTTTCAGTTGCTTTTGGATGAACAGTTGCTTCACGAACGTTCATACCCTTTGCATCTGTCCAGAATTCTTCAATATACTTTTCAGAAACTGTTTTGTAGTCTGTGCCCTCTTCATTTGCACGACGGATGATTTTGTCGTCAATATCAGTAAAGTTCTGGACAAAATTAACTTTATATCCACGATATTCCATATATCTTCTGAATGTATCAAATACACAAAGAGGACGAGCATTACCGATATGGATATAGTTATAAACTGTTGGTCCGCAAGCGTAAACCTTTAATTCGTTTGGTGTGATTGTTTTAAGTTCTTCTTTTCTTCTTGTGAGAGTGTTAAAAATTTTCATAATTACTCACCTTTTTCTTCCTTTTCTTTATATTTTGTAAGTTCTTTTTCAAGTCTTTCAATTTTTGCATTAAGTCTGCAGAATTCCTGTGAAACAGGGTCAGGAATATGAACCTGGTCAAGATTGTCAACTCGTTTACCGTTTCGCTTAACAACTCTTGCAGGAACACCCACTGCAGTTGAGTTTGGTGGGATTTCATCAAGAACAACGGCACCTGAAGCAATGTTTGAATTATCGCCAACCTTGAAAGGTCCTAAAACCTTTGCACCCGAGCCAATCATAACTCCGTTACCGATTGTTGGATGTCGTTTTCCTGTATCCTTACCTGTACCACCCAATGTAACTCCCTGATAGATTGTTACATCATCACCGATTTCAGCAGTTTCACCGATTACAACGCCTGTTCCATGGTCGATGAAAAAGCGTTTACCGATTGTAGCACCGGGATGAATTTCAATATTAGTCTTTTTTACTGCATGTTGAGAAATTGCACGTGCAATAAATTTCATTTTATGACGGAAAAACCAATGAGCAACTCTGTGCATCCTTATAGCTTTTAATCCCGGATACAAAAACAGGATTTCAAGAATACTGGTAGCCGCAGGGTCACGGTCTTTTACCGTCTGTATATCTTCAATCAGTCGTTTGAACAAATTTACTCTCCTCCATAGAAAATAAAAACGCCTCCATCTGCACAAACAGACGAAGGCGAATAATCGCGGTTCCACTTCGATTTATAACTCGATTAGCTTGTAACGTAACAACACGGATGTGTATTTCCCCACATCGACTCACGAATGCACTTCACAAAAATCTTTTTAATACAGGCTTTCAGCCGACGACCCGTAATCTCTGATAAAAATTCTTCTGCTACTCTTTTCGGTCACAGTCTTTTTAATAATATATTATGTATTCTACCACATAAATTTACAAAATGCAATTATTTTGTGAAATCAATTATTTTTTTACTTTCATTAAGATAAATCCAGCCTGAAATTACAGTAAGAATTCCGGTCACCCACAACAATCCGTTAGAAATGAGCGATAAATCAGGTAATTTTGCAAACAAATCTGTGTGTGATTTTTCAACTATATAATACACTTCACCTAAAAGCATAATTAAGATTGTAAATACCATCTGACTTATAGTCTTGATTTTACCCCAGATATTCGCAGGTATTACAACTCCGTTTGTTGCAGCAATCATTCTGACCGATGCAATTGCAAATTCACGAGTAAGAACAACCATCACAATCCAGATATTACAAAGTCCCATTGACATAAACGCTAATAACGCTGATGTTGTAAGCACCTTATCAGCAATCGGGTCTAAAAACTTACCAAAGTTCGTTATCTGATTATTTTTTCTTGCAAGATGACCGTCAAGTGCATCACTTATTGAGGCAATTGTGAATATAATACACGCTATTAAAAACCTATGCGTTAATGAATCCATCAGAATTACTGCCAAAAATACCGGTGTAATGATAATTCTTGCAACTGTTATAATATTCGGGAGATTTAATTTCATACAACTTCTCCTGTCAATTCTCCGTCGATGACGTTTATTACATTTACATCTACAATTTCACCGTCATCAAGTTCAAATCCACAGGTAAAATAAATCTGAGTATCAATTTCAGGCGCATCCATATATGTTCTGCCATAATATGAATCTGTATATGGGTCATATCCCTCAACAATTGTCGGAAGAATATTATCAATTAATGAATCATTGATTTCATCAAGAATCATATTCTGTCGTTCATTGATAATATCTGCTCTTTCCTGACGAATTTCAAAATCCATCATGCCGTCAAGCTTTGCAGCAGGTGTACCCTCTTCCTCAGAATAAGCAAAACAGCCCATTCTTTCGAATCGCATTTCATCAACAAATTCGCAGAGTTCATTGAATTCTTCCTTTGTTTCTCCCGGAAAACCTGCAATAAATGTTGTACGGATTGTAACACCATCGATTTTTTCACGGATTTTATTGAGAAGTTCTGTAAGGCTCTCTCTGTCACCATGTCTATTCATTCTTTTCAGCACATTTTTGTTACAATGCTGAAGTGGAATATCCATATATTTTACGATTTTTTCGTTATTTGCGATTTCATCAATAAGTGCATCGTCAATTCTTTCAGGGTAAAGGTAAAGAAGACGAATCCATTCGATTCCATCTACCATTGAGAGTGCTTTTAACAATGGCACAAGGGCATTTTTACCATATAAATCCTCACCATATCGTGTTGTATCCTGTGCAACAACAACAAGTTCCTTTACACCCTCACTTGCAAGCTTCTGTGCCTCTTTAAGGATACTTTCACTTGGACGACTACGGAACGAACCACGGATAGACGGGATAGCACAGTATGTACAGTGATTTGAACAACCTTCAGCAATTTTAAGGTATGCTGAATATGGAGGTGTTGTAAGAATTCTGTCACCCTCAATTTTAAGGTCTGTTTTTGGTGGGAATGACTCAACTTTTTCACCATCTATGATTCTGTTGCAGATTTCACAGATATCTTCATTTGCACCGATACCGATTACAGCATCGGTTTCAGGAATTTCCTTAAAAATTTCTGCCTGATATCTTTCTGCAAGGCAACCTGTTACAAGGACTTTAAGGTTTTCACAATCTTCCTTATATGAAACCATATCAAGGATATTTTCGATTGATTCACGCTTTGCATCTTCAATAAAACCACAGGTATTTACAATAACAACATCAGCCTCAGCAGGGTCACTTACAATTTCGAAGCCACCATTCTGAAGTTTTGAAAGCATTATTTCAGCATCAACCTGGTTTTTAGGACAACCTAATGAAATCATTCCAACTTTTTTACTCATAGTATTCTTCCTCTGTAAATTCAGCAATCTGATTTAAGGCAGATTTTATATCAGAATAGGAAAATCCAAGTCGCATAAGACCATCAATAGCCCTTTTTCTGCCTTTTTCGTCATCTAATTTATTAAGATATTTTTTCTTGATTACTAATATAATACGGTTTTCAGTATCATTGTCAAGACTATCAACGGTATTTTCTATTATTTCCCTTGATATTCCACGATAAGCCAATTCCTGTTTAACACGCTTGATACCATAATTTTTACGATTAATTAAGTCATCAGAAAGTATTCTTGCATACTCTTCATCATTAAGAAGTCCTAATTCAAGAAGTCGTTCACAAGCCTTTTGTGATGCTTCTTTTTCATGACCTTTTTCGCAAAGTTTTTTTATGAGTTCCTTTGTACCATAAGGTCTGCGGGATAAATAATCAAGTCCTTTGTTATAAGCACGACGAAAACTGACCGAGTCAAGTAACTCAGTCAGTTCTTCTTCATTAATTTCTTTATAATTTCTGTATTTTTCAGAATACCAATAATCACTGTCAACAGTGGCACGGTATTCTTCGTCAACATAGATATGAATCTTGTTGGCTTTCCCCTCTTTAACAGCAAGTTTCATTATTCGTCGTCATCAACTGCAATATCGAGTGTTGCACGAGCCGCTGCTCTTGTAGTTGGAATTTTTACGATTTCAGGCTGTTCAATCGGAGTAACACCTTTTTTAGTATTTGAAACTTCCTGCATTTTTTCACGAATCTGCTTTTCAATATCGTTTGCAAGAACTTCATCCTGTTTGAAGAGAAGTTTTACATTTTCTCTACCCTGACCAAGACGCTGTTCACCATAGTAGAACCAAGCACCGCTCTTTTTAAGGATATCGAATTTAACACCAAGGTCAACGATTTCGCCGATTTTAGAGATACCTTCACCATACATAATATCGAATTCAGCCTCTTTGAACGGAGGAGCAACCTTGTTTTTAACAATCTTCGCTCTTGTTCTTGAGCCTATAAACTCATTTCCTGCACCCTTAAGCTGTTCTGTACGACGAACATCAATTCGGATAGTTGAATAGAACTTAAGTGCACGACCACCTGTTGTAACCTCAGGATTACCGTAAACAACACCAACCTTTTCACGAAGCTGGTTAATAAAAATAACAACCGTATTTGACTTATTGATTACACCTGCAAGCTTACGAAGAGCCTGTGACATAAGACGAGCATGAAGACCAACGTGGCTGTCACCCATGTCACCCTCAATTTCTGCACGAGGAACGAGAGCTGCAACAGAGTCAACGATAATTACATCAAGAGCACCTGAACGAGCAAGTGCCTCTGCAATTTCATGAGCCTGTTCACCATTGTCAGGCTGTGAAACGAGAAGTGAATTGATGTCAACACCAAGTGCCTCAGCATATTCAGGGTCAAGAGCGTGTTCAGCGTCGATAAATGCAGCCTCGCCACCTAATTTCTGAGCCTCGGCAACAACCTGTAAAGCAAGAGTTGTTTTACCTGAAGACTCAGGTCCGTAAATCTCAACAATTCTGCCTCTCGGGAGTCCACCGATACCTGTTGCATGGTCAAGTGAAATTGAACCGGTTGAAATAGCTTCAACATTAAGTGAGCTATTTTCACCAAGACGCATAACGGCACCTTTACCATAATTCTTTTCTATTTGCAATAATGCAGTTTCAAGTGCTTTCTTTTTATCAGCCATTTTTATTACCTCGCTATCGCACAAATGTTCGTTTGAATGTATTATATATCATTCATTTACAAAATGCAAGTATTTTTCTTTAATTTATTTAAAATATTTTTGAAAAAACACTTGCAAAATGATAAAGTTTCTGTTACAATGTCTCTTGTTGTAATTTGATTATTTATCCCCGTATACAAGGAGGTGCCTTTGAAATGGCAAAATGCGAATATTGTGGTAAAGACGTAGCTTTCGGTATTAAGGTTTCTCACTCACACAGACGTTCAAACAGAACATGGAAGCCAAACGTTAAGAGAGTTAAGGCAGTTGTAAACGGCTCTCCTAAGAGAGTTTATGCTTGCACTCGTTGCCTTCGCTCAGGTAAGGTTGAAAGAGCAGTTTAATTCAAAAGCTAATTCATGAAAATTAACGGACATCGTTTTGATGTCCGTTTTTTCTTTGTATTTATTTTAATGATTCATTTATTGTGTCACAAATATCCTGTGGTAGTTCTTCTAAATCATAAAACCTAACTTCTCCGTTATATTGATAATAATCATTATAAAAATACCATTGACCATTTTTCTCTTTTACAATACTACAACAAGTAAGACGTATATCATCAATTCCTTCAAAACAGAAGACTAAATCGTAATCATCTAAAAAGCCATTTTCATTTAAAAAATCGGTTTCGGGTTTGACTATTAAATCATTATCAAAGTTTTTAATCAACTTTTTAATATAGCCAATTTGCTTTTCACTGAAATTAAACTCTCCATCATGTCGAGTTGTTACTTTTATAATTTTATTGTTTTCATTTGGCAAAACACAATCCTTGCGCATATAATATGCTCTTGTCCAGTTGCCAAAGTCCTCATCAACAAGCTTTGTTATAAAGTTTTTGTTGTCACCCATCTGCCAATAAGTACCTTCAGTAGCTTTGCCTGTTTCAGATATCATTCTTGTTGGCTCTGATACAACAATATATTCTCCATCATTATTATAATAACAGTTGTCTTTCTCGATATATAAACTATCCCATTCAAGTCTTATATAGTCACTTGAATCAAACTCAGCAAAATATTCTTGTGATACTATTTCAGTAGGCAAATCCTTTAATTCTTTCTTATGATCTGTTTTGCTCTCAACTACCACCAGCACCATCCAAGCAACTGCTAAAAACACAAGAACAATAAACAATATTAAAATACTTATAAGAATTTCTTTTAATATGGTTTTTACATCTATTCCAACTGAACTGTTGGGTATTTTTTCTTTAAAAGATACTTTTACATATTTGCCATCTTCTCTTTTAACATCAAACTCGTGAATTTTTATTTCACCATCAAATTTTCCACAAGAAAGAAAATGAGCAATTAACAGTATTACAAAAACAATAATTTCAAATATAAGCATCCCTTCATTTACAACAGAAAAAATAGCGGCAGTTATTCCGTGTAATACAAGTATGATTGCACTTAAAATCCATAAGGAATTATATTTATATGAAACATGGTGGAAAAATCCTGAAAAGAAAATCAACGCATATCTGGTGAAGTTTAATAATGTTGCATAATCATCCCACCGAGCAAATGTAGAACACGACGCTAAGTAACAAGAAACAATTAGCAAAATATAAAATGAAACATTTGATATTTTTTGTAAAAGAGTTCTCTTCATAATTACGCCTCCTTTTTACTTTTAAAATATCACTTCAAAATACATTTGTCAAACACTATTTTGAAGATAATAATGACTAATAAAACGGCGGGGTCAAGACCCCGCCCTACCGATTGTATATAAAAATTTAATCTCCCCGACAAATTATAATTTGAATACAAACACATAAAAATGACGGAGCCCTACGACCCCGTCAAATATTTATATATTAAATCAATAATGCGCTACACCACAACCACAAGTTTTATTTAAGCCGAAAAGCATATTAAACACATTGACTATTCTCCAGAAGAAGCCTGTTATTCCCTCTTTATGACAAGTGTGGTCACATAGTTGTGTTTCACAATTATCACATATTCCGTCATTGTGAACATCTTTATGTCCGATTGCATCTGCATATTCAACATAGCTGTCACCGCAGTCGCAGGTATATGTTGCATAACCTTGTTCTGTACAAGTTGGTGCAATTATAACCGAACTATAAGCATGCTCGTGATAATTATAATAAACCTTTGCATTAAAAAGATATTCATTAAAATTATTTATCGATATTTCATTCCACTCTTCTGCTGAACCTGAATAATATACATCTGTAAAGTCCTCACAATAATCAAATGCTGCACCACCGATTATTTTTACACTATCAGGGATTGTTATATTTGCAAAGCTATCGCCATAAGCAAATGCACCATCGCCAATTTTTGTTACACCGTCAGAAATGGTTACTGATACAAGATTCTGAGAATAAGCAAATGATATATCACCAATTGTTACAACACCATCAGGAACAGTATAATCAGCTCTTGAATTACCTATAGGATACTGTATAAGAGATGTTTTGTCCTTGTTGAAAAGCACACCATACTCATCACTTGAATAATATTGATTAGTGCTATCAACTACTATAGCTTCGAGACTGTAACAATATGAGAATGCACCGAGATTGATTAAAGTTACACTATCAGGTATTGTTATCGCTTCAAGATTCTGGCAATAAGAAAATGAACCAATGCCTATTGTTGTCACACTCTCAGGAATTGCTACACTTTCAAGGTTTGTACAGTTCGCAAATGCATAATTGCCTATTGTTGTGACACCATCAGCAATACAAACTTCCTTTATTTCATTTTTATGCGAATTCCAAGGACAATTGCCTGATGTAAAATTATTCATAGCACCTGCACCTGAAATGGTCAGCACATATGTAGAATTGTCAAAAGTCCAGATAAGGTTATCTCCACAAGCTCCTGTTACTGTTTCTGCATTTACAGTTAATGGAATTGAAAAGATTATCATCATTAAGGACAAAATAACTGAAAGAGCTTTACTGATTCTTTTCATAAAATCATCTCCGTAATTTTTGTAAATCATTTTACATTTATTTACAGCCGTGTTCTCCGCATGTATGTCCTTCGCCGTGTTCGTGGTCGTGGTGGTCGCATTTAGCATCAGGGTTATAATCAAGTTTTCCTACAAGATATGAGATAACTGCCTGATTGCAATCACCTTTTACTCCACCGTACCATTTAATACCAACTTCTTTAAGTGCGTTCTGTGCACCGCCACCGATACCACCACAGATAAGTACATCTACGCCATTATCCTTTAAAAATCCTGATAATGCACCGTGGCCACTACCATTTGTGTTTACAATCTGCATATTTACTATTTCATCATTCTGCACTTCGTAAATTTTGAATTTTTCTGTATGACCGAAATGCTGAAATACCTGTTCATTTTCATAAGTTACTGCGATTTTCATAATATCAACTCCTTTGATTACAAGTCAATTATATATCCTTAATGCAAAAAAATCAATATTCATATTATCATATAAAAACAGCGTGATATTAAATCACGCTGTTTGCAATTTATTCTGCTTTGGGATTTTCAGAAAGTTTTTGTGCCCATTTTCTCATTTCAAGAACAATATCACCATCGGTTTCAATATTTGTTCCCTTCTTTTCCTGAGCTTTAAATGCAAGATGGCGGAAGATTACAATAAACAAACCACCAACTGCAGCACCACCAAGAATTATAAAGAAAAGCGGGATTCTGCAAGTAAGCCAATCACCTGAACGAAGTGGCAATGTAAATGATATGTAATACTCGCCCATTTCGAAAAGTTCCCGGAATGTATATCCGTTTCCGTATTTCGGAAGCTCGTTAAGATATGCAGTATTTGTAATTTTGAAAAGTGCTACTAAAAGGCCTGTTACCGCTGAGCCAATCATATAGCCCGGAATAATTGTGAGTGGACTTCTGTATGCATTTGTCATTGAAAATGAAACTGTTAACTTGACGTTTTCAAAAAAAGCATTAATCGGTCCTGTTATTGCAAGGTTATTATCGTCAGTATCGAGTTTAAAGCTCTTTTTCTTGATAAATCCACGGAATATCATAGCAAAAAGAGGAATCCATCCAAGACTTATAAAACAAGCACCATAAATTGTCATAAATCTTGCATCACCTGAAAGAAGCATTGCAACTGCAACTGAAAATGCAGCCATAGAAACAGGTCCGATAAGGTCAAAGCCAACCATAAGTCCCATAACAATACCACAAAGGACAACACTTGAATTTGCAAGATTTGTCAGTGGTTCTACAAGAGCTTCACCCAATGCATTGAAAGGCAACTGAATTCCGTAACGGATAAGCAAGAATGTAAGTGCACAGGAGGCAACAGGAAGAATAAGAACAAGAACAATCAAATCGATTTGTTCAAGAAGCTCTATTCCACCAAAGCCTTCAGGAATAAGTTTGATTTTACTCAATGGCTTATCGAGTTTTTTGCCTAAATTTTCTTTAATATTATCCCATGCTATGTAAAGATACTTGATAAGCAAGGACAATGCAATTGCCATTATCAAATAACCCATATATCCGATATTTGCGCCACCGCCATTATTAAGCGGTGTTGCGAAATAAGCCACATACATTTGGTTTGCCGGTACAGGATTTCCTGCAAAATGGCAGAAATATATACTCAAAGCCAATGATGGTGCAACTGCAGGTAAGCCTGCAATTAAATAACAGGTTACTGTTGTAAATGCAATAAAGAAAAAGTCAGTTGCCCAAAAAAGTATAAACCACAAAATCTGTTCATTACCTTTTTCAGCTGCGTCAAGAATATGTTCAACACCAAACAAATTCTGTATTACAAAAAAGAAACCCGCACCCAATGCCCCGAAAAGCTGAACAACGAACATTATGGACGTCGAACGATAAACATTCTTTCTTAAATTGATTATTTCGTTTTTCATTTCCAATCTCCTATAAATATTTTTTATTAGTTTAAGGACTTGTCTTATTCTTTTTGACCATAACCACATCCCCTTATGGTTATCTTTACTTTTGATTATAACATACCAAGTAAAAATTGCAAGTTAAATTCTTTTATGACTTATTCTGCATCTTACAGTCGCACGCGCAAAAAAATCACTATTGATATGCCAATAAAAAACAAAAGGGCAAGGTCAAGACCTCACCCTATTGATTATTATACTTTTTAAGGTTTATGCTTATTAATACATTCCGCCGCCTGCCTGAGCCATTGCCGCAGCAGCTGCTGCTTCAGCTGCAGGGTCAGGAATATCTGCTACGAGAGATTCTGTTGTAAGAACCATAGCAGCAACTGAAGATGCGTTCTGAAGTGCTGAACGTGTTACCTTTGCAGGGTCAAGGATACCTGCTTCAAACATATCAACATATTCGCTTGTTGCGAAGTTGAAGCCGTAACCAACCTTGTTTGCATTAACGATTTCGTTTACGATGACTGAGCCTTCAAGACCTGCATTTGCTGCAATCTGACGAACCGGTTCTTCAATAGCCTTAAGAACAATCTTAACACCTGTCTTGAAATCTGCATCTTCTGTGTCGAGGAGTGCTTCTGCAGCCTTGATAGCACCGAGGAGAGCAACGCCACCACCTGCAACTGTACCTTCTTCAACAGCAGCCTTTGTTGCAGCAAGAGCATCTTCAATACGAAGTTTCTTTTCTTTCATTTCAGTTTCAGTAGCAGCACCAACACGGATAACTGCAACACCACCTGCAAGCTTTGCAAGTCTTTCCTGAAGCTTTTCACGGTCAAAATCAGATGTTGTTTCTGCAATCTGAGCCTTAATCTGATTAATTCTGCCCTTGATTGCATCAACTTCACCAGCACCGTCAACGATGATTGTGTTTTCCTTAGAAATCTTAACCTGCTTTGCACGACCTAACTGCATAAGCTGTGTATCTTTAAGTTCAAGACCTAAATCAGATGTGATAACCTGACCACCTGTAAGAATTGCAATATCCTGAAGCATTTCTTTTCTTCTGTCACCGAAACCAGGTGCTTTAACTGCAACACAAGTGAATGTACCACGAAGTTTATTTACAAGGAGAGTTGAAAGTGCTTCACCCTCAACATCTTCAGCAACGATAACAAGTTTTTTACCTGACTGAACAATCTGTTCAAGGATAGGAAGAATTTCCTGAATGTTACCGATTTTCTTATCTGTAATAAGAATAAGTGCATCGTCGATAACTGCTTCCATCTTATCTGTATCTGTTACCATATATGGTGAGATGTAACCACGGTCAAACTGCATACCTTCAACTACATCTGAGTATGTTTCGCTTGTCTTTGATTCTTCAATTGTGATAACACCGTCAGCAGTAACCTTTGCCATAGCATCAGCAATAAGGTTACCAACATATTCATCAGCAGCAGAAACTGTAGCAACTCTTGCAATATCTTCTGAAGAAGCAACAGGCTTTGCATTGTTAAGTACTTCTGCAACAACAGCGTCAACAGCTGCTTTCATACCCTTTTTAACAACCATTGGGTTAGCACCTGCAGCAACATTCTTCATGCCTTCACGAACAAGGGCCTGTGCTAAAAGTGTAGCAGTTGTTGTACCGTCACCGGCAACATCATTTGTCTTTGTTGCAACTTCTTTAACAAGCTGTGCACCCATATTTTCGAATGCATCTTCAAGCTCGATTTCCTTTGCGATTGTAACACCATCATTTGTGATGAGCGGACCGCCGTATTTTCTGTCAAGAACTACGTTTCTGCCTTTTGGTCCGAGTGTGATTTTAACTGTATTGCTTAATTTATCGATACCATTCTGAAGAGCTTTTCTTGCCTCTTCACCATAAATAATCTGTTTAGCCATTAATAAGCCCTCCCTTATTCAACGATTGCAAGAATTTCTGCCTGACGGACAATTGTATATTCCTCTTTATCCATCTTAACTTCCTGCCCTGAATATTTGCCGATAATTACCTTATCGCCAACCTTAACATACATTTTAACTTCGTTACCATCAACAAGTCCACCGGGACCTACTGCAACAACTTCAGCAACCTGTGGTTTTTCCTGTGCAGATGAAGCGAGAACGATACCGCTTTTTGTTGTTTCTTCCATTTCACAAGACTTGAGTACAACTCTGTCTGCAAGTGGTTTAATAGTCATTTTATATTACCTCCTGAAAGTTATTAAATACAATTTTAGCACTCTACCCTCTCGAGTGCTAATTTAATTTTAGCAAGTTTTTCCTTTAAAATCAAGTGTTTTATGTAAAATTAATAAATATTTCATAAATTATTAATAACGATAGCCCCTCAGTCACCTAATGGTGACAGCTCCCCTTTCAGGGGAGCCGAGAACCATATCCTGTGTTATTTATATTAATCCGAATGAAACTGTCAATGCTTTATTGATTTTATTCATATCAGCTATCGAAAGATTCCCCATTCTTTCTTTCAATCGTTGTTTATCTATTGTCCGCACCTGTTCAAGTAACACAACAGAATCCTTACTGAGTCCACAGGTATCTCCGTTTACATTTATATGTGTGGGCATTCTTGATTTATCCTGCTGACTTGTAATTGCTGCAGCAATAACAGTAGGACTGTATTTGTTACCTACATCGTTTTGCACTATAAGTACAGGTCTGACTCCACCTTGTTCAGAGCCTACAACAGGACTTAAATCAGCGTAATATATGTCCCCTCTTTTTATATTCATTTTTGTATCACTCCTTACATTTTTATTTTTACCTTAATTTTTCAAAAATAAACATCAAAGGTTAAAAATCAGGGAGTAATACATACTATTCTTTTTTCAATCAGTCTGTCCCGTATATAAACTCAAAATTTTCAAATGTAATGATTTCATTTTCATTTACACTTATTTTATGAAAATGATTTGTTTCGTTATCAATGTATAAATGATATGTATTTCCATCGTATGAATAAACGTAATTGTCATTCTGATATATTGCAGTTTTGGCATTTTTCGCACAGGAATTAAGACCTACACAAAGAGCGTCAAAAGGCATACTATTAACAGGCACAAAAAAAGACAACGAGTGATACAGTATCTCACATTCGTTGTCCTTAATTTTTATAATCATTCCATTGACAGATTCAGGAGATGTTAATGTGATAACAAATCCGTCAAGTTCTGTATATTCAGCATTTGCAGAAACATTTACATCATTGACTATTGTATTAACATCCGTTCTGAATCCGTAAAAATCAGGAATTTCATTTTTTACTTCCTTTGGATTTTTTTGGCATCCTGCGCAAAGCAAAACACAAGCAAAAATACAAAGAAGTTTTTTCATTGTTATACCTTTTCAATTTTCCCAAGCGTTGTTGGTAATTCTTTCAAAATAAGTGATGGTGTATTCCCCATCATAGAATATTTTCGAGTTACATCGTCACCTGCCATACCATGAACATAGACACCTGCAACAGCACTTCTGAAAGAGTCCATACCCTGAGAAATAAACGAAGCAATTATGCCACTTAACACATCACCACTACCACCTGTTGCCATTCCTGCATTACCGGAAGAGTTAACATACATATCTTCATAAGCACTACTTCCGACAAGAGTTGATGCACCTTTAAGCACAAGTATACAATTATGTGCTTTTGTAAAAGCTTTAACGACGGCTCCTCTGTTTTCCTCAATTTCCTCAACAGTCACTCCGGCAATTCGTGACATTTCTTTTGGATGTGGCGTTAATATCACAGGTGCTTTTGCACTATCTATTATATCTATATTATCCTTAAGACAATTGATTCCGTCAGCATCAATTACAACAGGCACTTGTGAATTTTCTATTACAAATTTTGTAACAGCTTTTGTATCTTCATCCTTACCCATACCACAGCCGACAATGACACAAGAAGCCTTTTTCATTTCTTTTTCAAGACGTTTGAAAGAATTCTGAGAAATTCGTCCTGACTGATTACTTTCAAGTGGTACAAGAGTTTGCTCATAAGTTTTAGGAGCAATAGCGCTATATGCAACTGATGGAAATGCAACTTTCACAAGTCCTGCTCCACAATTCACTGCACCCTGAGATGCAAAATATATGGCATTCGGCATTTCGTAACTGCCACCAATTACGAGAACAGTTCCGAATGTACCCTTATGACTTGTAGAGTCCCTTTTGGTAAAAAATTGCTTAACTTCTTCTGTATCCACAGTAAAAAGTGAAGCTTTAACCTTTTGGAAGCATCTATCAGGAATCCCAATTGGTGCTAAAACTACTTTTCCACAGCTTTCCAACGATGGTTTAAGCACATGAACAGGCTTTAATGTAAGAATTGCAATGGTAATATCAGCAACTACGATAATTCCGTTTATTTTACCACTATCACCCTCAAGACCGCTCGGAATGTCAATACTGACAGTTGTAGCAGAAGATGAATTTATTTTTGAGAACAAGGATTGAGTAATAGCATCAGGTTCACCGTGAAATCCTATACCGAAAATACAATCAACAATGATTTCTGCACTTTCAAAAAACTTGTCTGTTATTCCATTATTTTCATAATAAATAACAGGAATATTCAAGGCACGGACACGAGACAACATCTGTGAAGAAACATCATCATTCGGTAAACCCATAGCCATCATTACCGTTACATTATAATTGCTTTCTTGAAGTTTTCTTGCAATTACAAAGCCATCGCCACCATTTCTCCCTTTGCCACAGACAATGAGAACATTTTTCTTATCTGACTTCTCAAAAGTTTTACGGATAATTCTCGCACAATATGAACCTGCGTTTTCCATAAGCTGAAGATAGGAAATACCACTTTCATTTGCAATTGCTTCTATCTTCTTTACATTTTCAACAGTTAATACTCTCATTTACTCACACCCTGACATAAACAGTATATTTCTATTTTATCACAAACATACCAAAATGCAAATAAAAAAGAGTTCCGAAGAACTCTTTTAACAAATTATAATACGTATATTGTAACGCCTCTGTCGCCCCACTGGAGACACTGCTCTGTGCTGTTCATATAAAGGTCACATGTAAAATAACCTCTTTTTATGAATCCACCTGTGTCAGCTGCGATTGCATAACCGTAAACAACACCATCGTTTGATACTATCCACATTTCTGTACCATATGGAATCTGATTTGGATTAACTGCGATATAACCAGGCTGTGCTAACTTACCTGTTGATGTTATACCACCAGGAATGCAATATGCAGAAGCTCTGCCTTCAATTGTGTACTTATACGCAGTTGGGACATTGTTGTCACCAATTGTGTATTGTGATGAAAGCTGGATTTCTGAAATTGGCTTACCATTCTTTTCAATCTTGTTGTTACCTAATTTAGTTGAAGATTCTTTTACAAGAGTACCAACCTTGATAATCTCTTTTACAGGTTCTTTAGTAACTGTTTCACCAACCACTTCTGTTGTTTCAACAGCACCATTAACAACCTTGTCCATATAGGTAACTATTTTTTTACCATTAACACCCTTCTGAGTTGTCTTCTGAACACCCTTCTGGAATGCCGAAGAATTCACCTTTTCAGATGTAAATGGTATGCTTTCACTTTCTTCACGTGTTACAAATTCAACACGAAGAATGTCAACAACCAAATCATTTGAAAGAACTGTATCTGCTGTTGGAACTACTTCATCATTCTCATCAAGAACAATTCCCTGTTCCTCAAGCAATTCACCTACTGTACGCACTTTAGTCTTTACTGATTTCTGCTCACCATCAACGTTGATTAAAATGTCATAAGCGCTAATAAGTTCAACCTTTAAATTGTCTGTCACAACAGCGTTTACGTTGACACTTGAGAAGATTTTGTCAGTAAGGGCTACTCCTTGACTTTCAATAAGTTCTGCTACTGTTCCTGCAAACATTGTTTTTAATGTTTTTCCGTTTGTGTGCACGAATGTTACTAAACTTGCACGATAAATTACGATTCTGCTGTCCTCGCCGGGATTAAACCCATCAAGTAAAAGTTTATCATCTTGGGACAACTGAATTCCTGCTTCGGCAACAACCTTTTCCGCTACTGTTTGGGTAGTTTCAATTTTTGTTACCTGTGAGCCTTCATAAATCTCAACGATATAAGCTGAAGCCTCACTTGTGGCTGCAAAAGCTGTTCCTGCACATAAAATGACAATTGCCATTATAATTGCAGTTACCCTGAAAGCTGTTTTCTGGGTTGCTCTTACCTGCCCTTTAATGTTTTGATTCATCATTCTGCTCCTTTAATAAGCCGCGTTAACCTTTATTTTGTTTAAAGGGCTCGTTTCAATTCAATACTTAGAAAAGCCGAATCAATCCTCACCTAAAACTGCGACCGTTATTCTCGCTTTGTGACCTTGAAGATTATATTCATAGCAATATGAAAAGTCAAATTTTTAAATTTTCATTTTTTGTGTACATTTCACAAAAAACAAAGTCAATTTTTGACTTAATAGACAAATCAAGACTGTAAAACCACAATATATTGGGGTTTTTACAATCTTTTCATTATTTTTTTTGTAAGAAAAGTAAAATTTTTTTAAAATATTACAAATTGGTTACAAATTTAATGTAAATTCAAGCCAAACATCATATTTTTCGTATGTATTTTATGCACATATTCATAAAAATATACATTATTTTCCTATACTATTATATATAGGGCTTTTTTGAGTAAAATTTCATAAAAAAATTGACGAGGAATTAACCTCGTCAAAAATGATTTGTTTAAAATAAACAAATTATACAAAAATATACTGTACAAGCACCATATAAAGAATCGTTCCTGTACCAATGCTTAAAAGGTTGTTCCTTTTCCATACATGCAACAAAACAACTGCGAGACCTGCAATTATTTCAGGCAATCCGAAAGGAGCAGAAGTTATTTCCACACTTTTAAAGCAATAGACAACAAGCATACCTATTACAGCAGGAGGAAGAACCTTTCCGAGATACTGTACTGCTTTTGGAATCTTTTTACCTTCAGGGAAAAGTATAAATGGAATTGCTCGCGTTGCAAGGGTGGTTAAAGCTACCAACAGAATGATTACAACAGAACGCCAGAAAGAAACGGGAAGCTCATTCATTTTCTTTTTCCTCCCCTGTTTTATTCTTCTTGTCTTCAATACGATGATTAGAAAGAAGAACAATCATAATAATTATCATAGCCGGTAGAATAAAGCTGTCCTTACCAAACACAAGAAGGCTGATTGCACTTGCAATCACACCTACAATTGCCGGAAACCGATTATTCTTTTCAAACCATTGTTCAACAAAAATCACGATAAAAAGTGCTGTCATCGCAAAATCAATACCTGTTGAATCAAAAGGAATAAGCGAACCTGCAATTGCACCAATCATCGACCCGATTATCCAATACGACTGGTCAAGAGTTGCCAATGCAAACAGGAATTTACCTTCATCAACATCAGGTGGTGTTTTTGTCAGAAAATAAAGTGAATATGTTTCGTCAGTCAACGAAAATATCATATATGGCTTTTTCTTTCCTGACACTTTGAACTTATCGAGTAATGAGAGTCCGTAAAAAATATGACGGACATTCACCATAAATGTTAAAAATACCACTTGAAAAAGACTTACCGATGGTTCAAAAAAATTAACAGCAAGATATTGTCCCGAGCCGGCATAGACAAGGGCGCTCATAAGCCCCGCCCAAAGGAAATTATACCCTTTATCAGCAAACATAACACCAAAAGCTATTCCAATAAAAAGATAGCCCGTCATTACCGGTATTGTATGTGGAAACGCCGCTTTATAGGCAGCTTTATATGTATTCTTCTTTTCCAAAATTATCACCATAAACAATTTTATCACATTAAATCAATAAAATCAATACAGTTATAAGATATTTTTTAATGTGCTGATTTGTGTAGAATATATTTTTATGTTATACTAATTATATATAGTAATCCTTTAGAAGGTAATAATGAAAATTAATATAAAGAAACTTAAGAATCAGATTATTGAGGATTTGAAAGGGGTAAAAATTAACTTTATTAGTTATAAAAAAAACAAAATTATTCATAATACTTGCATATTTTTTATTTTCAATGTATAATAATACCAATTAGAATTTGTAAAAAATTATTTTGCAAATCGAAAAAGGAGGAAATATAAGATGAAAAAAAGATTAGTAGTAGTTCTTGCAGTTATTCTCGCTTTCACATCTGTTTTCTTTGCAGGCTGTGGCGACAACAACAAGGGTGACACAGCAACAACAGAAATCAATATCGGTTCAGGTGGTACAACAGGTACATACTATGGTTTCTGTAATGTCGTTGCTACTGTTATCAACGAAAAAACTGACATGAATCTTACAGTTCAGTCATCAGGTGCTTCAAAGGCTAATATTCTTGATATCGATGATGGTGTTGTTGAGATGGCTATTGTTCAGAATGACGTTATGGACTATGCTTACAACGGAACATCACTTTTTGAAAGTGACGGTGCTATCAAGTCATTCTCAACTCTTGGTGCTGTTTATGCTGAGGTTTGTCAGATTGTTGCTCGTGCTGATTCAGATATCAAGACAGTTGCTGACCTTAAGGGTAAGAAGGTTTCTGTTGGTGACAGTGGTTCAGGTGTTGAATTCAACGCACAGCAGATTCTCGGCGCATATGACATCACATTTGAAGATATTAATAAGCAAAACCTTAGTTTCCAGGCATCAGCTGATGCTCTTAAGGATGGTAAGATTGATGCTTTCTTCTGCACAGCAGGTGCTCCAACAGTTGCTATTACAGACCTTTCAACAACTACAGGTATCGTTCTTGTTGAAATCGATAACGAACATCTTGCAAAGCTTCAGAAGGATTACGGTTTCTATGCTGCTTACACTGTTCCTGCAGGTACATACAACGGAATTGATAAGGATGCTCAGACAGTTGCTGTTAAAGCTACATTTATCGTAAGCAACGACCTTAGCGAAGATACTGTTTATAATCTTACAAAAGCTGTCTATGAAAATATAGATGACTATTCACACGATAAGGCTAAGGAAATGAACCTTGAATATGCTGTTTCAAGCATTTCAGTTCCATTCCACCCAGGTGCAGAAAAATACTTCAAAGAAGTTGGCGCTATTAAATAATGAGCCAAGCAACCTTGAAAAGCTCTAAAAAAAGGTTAATTGTAGCAGCCGTTTTAATGATAATCATTACAGCGGCTGCTGTTTTAATAAGTCTTTTATCTACCCCTTATCTTGTTATGTATGTTGACGACACAAACGCAAGGTATATAACACAAAAAGCAGAAGAGGGACTTATGTTTTCAGTTGAATTTATTCACTCAGTTAACCAGACTCCCTTAAAAGATACATATATTATTGAGGATAATCAGATAAGGGCTTATTCTACTACCTATCGTTCCTTTGGTGCAGGTGTACAGACTGCACTGGAAGAAGGACAAACAATGACCTATGACAAAAATGGAAATATGGTCATTACGGGTTTTGATATCACTTATGACCCGTTAAGATATATTGTGGGAACGGTTTCTGACCATATTCTCACTATTGATGGCAAGGAAATCAGCCTTCGTGACCTTTGCGGAAGGAATGCAAAGGTTGTTTTTGAAATTGCCACACCATTCGAAATTCTGACGAAAGGATTGTTGTAGTTAATGTCAGATATAAACACAAAACCAGTTACAATGGAAGCTGATGAAGAAGTTGTTGACGTCGACAAAATTATGGCGGAATTTGACAAGGAATCTAATATACGTCACTTCACAGGCATCTTCCAGAAGATAATTAAAGCGGCTATGGTGTTTTTTTCCCTTTATGTTATGATTGATGGTTGGACAGGAACAATGGAAGAAAGACAGAAAATGTCATTGTTTATCGGTATAATCGTTTTTCTTGCTTTTATTATCTTCCCAAGTCATAAAAAAGAGAAAAAGAAACCTAATTATGTACCAATTTACGATTGGATTTTTGCAATTATTGGTTCCGGTGCATTCTTCTATTACACAATTAACTGTCAGGCTATTGTTGACAGAGCATCAAGAATTAACGAGCTTGATATTGCAATCGCAATCATTGGTATAATCCTGTTATTCGAAGCTTGTCGAAGAGTTGTAGGCTTACCTATTGTTATTGTTTCATCAATATTTATTGCTTATGCTTTCTTCGTTGTAAACAGAAATCCGCTTAGAATTATTGTTTATAAACTTTTTTATACAACAGAAGGTATTGCCGGTACACCACTTAATGTATGTGCATCCTTTATTGTTCTTTTCATTATTTTCGCATCCTTCCTTGAGCAATCAGGTATCGGTGCATTCTTCGTTGACCTTGCTAACTCAATCGCAGGTAAATCAGTTGGTGGTCCTGCTAAGGTTGCTGTTATTTCAAGTGCTATGGAAGGTATGTATTCAGGTTCATCTGTTGCAAACACAGTTGGTAGCGGTTCAGTTACAATCCCTACAATGAAGCGTTGTGGATATAAACCTGAATTTGCCGCTGCGGTTGAGGCCGCTGCTTCAACAGGTGGTCAGATTATGCCACCTATTATGGGCGCTGCTGCTTTCCTTATGACTGAATACACCGGTTTACCTTATGCACAGATTGCTATTGCTGCAATTCTTCCTGCTGTTCTTTACTTTACAGGAATCTTTATGATGATTCACTTTGAAGCAAAGAAGCTTGGTCTTAAGGGTCTTCCTAAGGAATCTATCCCTAATTTCTTTAAGCTTGTTTTCACAAAGGGTTATCTCCTTCTCCCTGTTGTTGCTCTTGTTGTTGCAATGAATCATTTTTCTCCTGCAAAAGCTGCGATTTTTGCTATTCTTGTTGCAATCGGTGTAAAATTTATTGAAGGTATCATTAAATCAATTGTTCACAAGAAATGGGAATTTGATGTTTCTCTTTATATTCAGTCACTTGCCAACGGCACAAAGAATGCTATCGGTGTTGCTCTTGCTTGTGCAGTTGCAGGATGCATTTCTGCAATGGTTCAGCAAACAGGTCTTGCTAATGTACTTTCATCATTAGTACAGTCTGCATCACAGCTTCATCCAATTTTCGCATTGTTGCTTACAATGCTTATGTGTATCGTTCTTGGTATGGGTGTTCCAACAACAGCAAACTATGTTATCATGGCATCAATGGTTGCTCCTATCCTTATGCGTAGTCTTAGTCTTCCTGTTCTTGCTGCACACATGTTCGTGTTCTATTTCGGTATTGTGGCTGACATTACTCCTCCTGTTGCTCTTGCAGCTTATGCAGGTTCTGCTATCGCAAAATCAAATCCTCTTAAAACAGGTGTTACTGCTACAAGACTTGCTATCACAGCATTTATTGTTCCATATATCTTCGCTTTCAGCCCTGAAATGCTTATTATCGGCTCGGATAAGCCTTGGTACGAAATCGTGCTTCTCGTTATAACAGCACTTTGCGGTATTTACATTATTTCTGCCGGAATGGAAGGATATATGTATAAAAATATGTCATGGATTGAAAGAATTCTCGCCCTTGTAGGTGGCCTTTGCATGATTATCCCAGGCATTGCAACAGATGCTGTCGGTCTTGCTCTTATTGCAGTTGTATTTATCATCCAGAAAATCGGAGTAAAAAAAGCAAAGGTATCATAAATTTAACCAATTAAAACAGGCGTTGTGTTTATAAGCACAACGCCATTTTATTTTAAACAGACAAAAACTGCCGATTACTTTTGTAACCGACAGTTTTTTATTGTGAAACAACAAGGTTCCGGGGTACCCGTCCGCATTTTGAATGCGTTGACGGGTCGGGTTCTTATTTTATAAGTTTCTCAACATCTGAAAGTTTAATGCATTTTGATATAATAAAAGTCTTTCTCTTTTGTTTCCCTTTATCTGTATCATAGTTACCTTTTTTCTTCTCTTCAGGCGAAAACACGCCATAGGATGAAGTAACGATTGTACCATCTTTAAGTACTACATTTCCGCAATAGCCTGTATCTGCGTTAGCACTGAGCGATGGCTCACTTTGGTGGTCAAGGTATGTATGAGCAATCTTAATTCTATATTGTCCTTCTGTACCTTTTTTTAGATCGTCATAAGTACCTACCCAAGCAATCCATCCTTCAGAATACCAAGTTTTATTTCCACCATTACGACGCATCTTTTTTACCATTTTCTTGTTCCGTTCAATAGAACGAAATGTGATAAAAAGTCTGCCATCATCAGTATATTCTGCTTTATGACGTTCACCATTAAGAGTGACCGGAGCCTCAACAGGCTTTGACCAGGTTTTTCCCTCATCAGTTGAAAAGAACAAAAGGCTTGTATTTTTCTTTTTATTGCAACGTGCGATAAGACAAAGCTCATCACCTTTTCCGCAATCAGAACGGATGCATTCGACCTCACAAATTCCCGAATATGTTTCATATTTACGATAAGCTGCAAGATAAGGTTCAGGCTTTGACCAATTATAATCACCGTTCTCATTAAATGTGAGAATAGTTTTATAGTTGACAAAACTACCATCGTGGAAAATACCCATCCACTTATCAACAAATTCTCCATTTTCTTTAAGTCGTGTAAGCGATGCCATAGCAACGATAGGAATTAATGGCATTTCACTGTCATTATCCCATACACGCTTAAATTCCGTCCAGTTTTCACCTTCATCAAGAGAAATTGAACTGTTGAATCCACCGGGAGTTGACATACCGGGCCATTTTGAGTTTGCTGACACAAGAATCAGTTTTTCATCACCATTCTTAAACTGCAATCTGTAAACAGTCGGTGTTTCAAGGGATTTCTCCCATGACTCCGGTTGATTTTCAATAGTTTTGCTATAAGTTTTTCCACCGTCATCACTGATTTTTGAGAGAATGGCGCCTTTACCATGTCCCTTTGGGTAAAATGTCAGAATATCATCGTTATTAAGAAGTACAGAATCAGGATGTCCCAAATAAGCAGCATTGTCATCAACTACTGAATATTCAAAAAGATACTCCAATTCCTTAGAAAGGTTTTCAGGTTTAATACTCAAATCCACCTGAGGGATTTTATAATAATCAACCTTTGTCGGAAATAAATTTTTCCTAAAGAACATAATTAGTCTTTTTTCCAATTCTTTAATCTTTCACTTGCAAGCCACGCAGCACCTAACATACCTGCCTTATTACGAAGCTGCGCCTTTTCAATTCTTACATGCTTATAGTTACCTTCAATCTGAGCATCAACTTTTTCACGGATATCCTTTATAAGCATATCCTCTGCCATAATTCCGCCACCAAGAACAATAAGACTTGGATTGAAAATATAACAAAGATTACGAAGTCCCAATGCGATTTCATCTTCCCAATTATCAATTTCTTCCTTAATAATTGGATTCTTGAGATTTTCTTCTTCAAAAATCTCTCGACCATTCATTGGCTTGCCCATACGCTCTGAAACTGATGCAGTGAAAACTCTGCAAGCAGCATAAGCTTCATAACAGCCTATTCTTCCGCAAGTACATGGTCTGCCGTCTTTATGAGTAGCCATATGACCAAACTCACCACCGGCATATTTTGAACCACGGTAAACATCACCATTGATATAAATACAACCACCAACACCTGTACCATAAGTAAGGCAAAGGAAGTCGCTTTCACCACGAGCAGCACCAAAATGAGCCTCACCGATAGCAGCACAATTAACATCATTATCTACTGCAACAGGAACATTGAACTGTGGCTCAAAAGCATTACGAAGATTTGTATGGTTGTAATTAGGAATATTACCAACACCATCATTGATTTCACTTGTTTCAAAATTGACCTGACCTGCAGTAGAAATGCCGATAGCATCATACTGACCTTCATATTCCTTGAGCTTTGCTTCCATAGCTCTCAACACCATATTATCAGTATCTTTATATGTGTTTGTTGGGAACTCCTCTGAAAAAAGAACTTCAAAATTTTCGTCAACCAAACCAAATTTGATGGCTGTGCCACCAACGTCAAACGCCATAATTCTCATACAATCTATCTCCTTATTGTCCTATGCAATATAAACTGCATATAAAATCAGTATAATTATATAGTATTTCTTTTCTTTTTACAATATGTAACGAAAAAAAGTTCTTGAAATATAAGAATCAAAGTGATAAAATTTTTTTATTGAGAAAATTTGAGGTGATTTTTATGTGTTTTTCTAAAACATCAAAAATGATTGCAAGTGTTCTTCTTTCAATCATTATTCTGTTCTCTGTCGTACCTACTGCATTTGCAGCAGAATCTTTTGACAGAGAAGCTATTCCTTACGATGAACTTATTGAAGATGGTTACAGCAAGGAAGAAATTGATAAAGCTGCTCAAATGATGGAGGCTTATGCTGAAACACATACTGAAAATGAAACAAAATCAGGCAACGGAACACGTATTGTAGCAAATCTTTCGGTTGTTACAAGAGTAGAAGGAATCGGACATGCTTGGATTTATGTTGAAAATCTTACAGATGAAACTTTAAAGGTTGGACACTATATGCTTCCTCCTTATCAAGGTGTTTCAGTAGGACTTTTCTCATTCACCTGTGATGATGGTATAGGAATTTACTATAATGTTGAATCATACTGCTGTAATGTTCACGGTGGTGATGGTCTTGTTTCAATTACAACAGACCTTGATGAACAGGAAATGGAAAAGCTCAGCAACAAATTAGAAGACTATCCTAATCATTGGGACCCATTTTTCAACTGTATATATTTTGCTTTTTCAATGTGGAATTCTGTTTCAGGCAGAAAAGTAATTCCAATGGTTATACCTGCATTCGGCCAGTTACAGCTTCGTATGCATGGTGGTACAAGTAATAATCTTGATATGTATTGTCCAACACCTGACCAGGTATTAAGACTTGAAGGCAAATTAGGCAAGAAAAAAGAACTTGTCCCTGTAAGTGTGGGTTCAATAGACCAGCCAATTGGTACATAATTAACACAAAAATAAGATTTAAAAGGGTGGTTCACAACTACCCTTTTCTTTTATGTCAAAAATCTCATTACTTTTTTGTACAATATGTTAAATTTTAATTTTACTCTTGTATATTTACTTTAAATAGTGTAAAATATATGCGTTAATGTGAAAAAGTATGTTATGTATTGCATACTTTCATCAGCAAAAATAAAAAAGTTCGAAAAGGTGGTTTTTCCCATGGAAAACAACAACAAATCTCAGGCAGAGCTTTATCGTGAAGAACGTAAAGAAAGACTCGCAAAAGCTGCTGCTAAAAATGCAAAAAGAAGTCCTCAGAGCATTAAGGCTACACAGACTGCAAAAAAGGTGATTTCAATTGTTCTTGCAGTTGTTATTGCTTTTGGTGCTGTTGCTGGTGTACTCAACTTCTTTGATGTACCTCAGAAAGCAATCAAGATTTCAATCGATGGTATCAAGAGTAAGATTTCTCTTGCTGAAATCAACTATTTCTACTTCCAGACATGGACACAGTCATACAGCAATACTATGCAGTATGAACAGTATGGCATGGAAACAGGCTTTGACTACACTCAGACTCCTGACAAACAGGAATATCTCGAAGAGCACGTTCAGTATGCCGGTGTAACAATGGAAGATTTAGGTGAAATCGAAAACCCTACTTGGCAGGATGTATTTACATATTCTGCTGTTTCACAGCTTGTTTACATCAAATACGGTGCTGAAAAAGCTAAAGAAGCTGGTATCAAACTTACTGAAGATGAAGAGAAAGAAATCGACCAGCAGCTTGACGAAATCCGCAACACTGCTAAGAGCAATGACTATTCTCTTAACAGATGGCTCCGCTTACAGCTCGGTTATGGTGTAACAGAAAAGATGATTAAAAACATCACCGCTGATTCATATCTTGCTGAAAAGTATTATGAAAAAGTAACTGAAGATACAAGAAATGCTGTTACAGACGAAATGATTAACGAAGAATATACAGCTAATAAAGATAAGTACGATATTGTTGACCTTCGTGTTTACGCTTTTGCAGCTGATTTAGGCAGCAATCACAGTCATGAAGAAGGCGAAGAACACGAAAAGGAACATGCAGCAGCTGAAGCAAAGGCTAAAGCAAATGCTGATGATTTCCTTAAAAAGGTAACTGATGAAGAATCATTCATCGCTGCTGCAAAGGCTGCAATCTTGTCAGCAGATAACAAGAGCACAAAAGACCCTGACGGTACAACTCTTGTTGAAAATAAGTCTTATACTGAAATCACATCATCATACAGTGAGGCAGTTTCAAAATGGGCTTTTGATGATGCAAGAAAAGCTGGTGAAACAGCAGTTGTTGATGGCGGAAATGGTTCATTCTATGTTGTTATGATGAAGACTCTTCCAACTAAAGACACATCAAGCTATTCAAGTGATGTAAGACATATCCTCGTTAAGTTCCCTGATAAAAACACTGATGGTTCAGCTACAACTGTAACAGACGAAAGCGGAAATCAATCATCTCACATTACTGACGAAACAAAGAAAGCAACAAAGGCTGAAGCTCAGAAGATTCTTGACGAATATCTTAAGAATCCTACTGAAGCAAACTTTAAAGAACTCACAAAGAAATATACTGACGACGTTGATACAAACGGTAACCCTAATTATGACGGTCTTTATGCAGGTGTTATGAATGACGGTCAGTATGTTAAGGCTTTCACAGATTGGTCAATTGATGAAAAACGTAAGCCAGCTGACACAGGTATCGTTGAAACTGAATATGGTTATCACATTATGTACTACGTTAAGTCAACAGGTACAAAATGGAGAACAGCAATCGTAACAGCTCTTGCTGGTGCTGAAATTGAAGAAAAAGTTGCTAATGTTATTGATGAAGCTGCTAAAGCTATCGATATCGACTCATTCTTTATAAACTGGACTCTCAAGAGAGAAAATGACCATATTGCAAGTATCATTGTTAACAACCTTGGTAATAGCCACGCTGGTCACAACCACTAATTAAATAAAGTAATCCCCCGTAATCGCAATGATTACAGGGGATTTTTTTGCCTGAATATTAATTATTTCTTTTTGCTAATTAACTTATACGCTCCATAAACAGCTGTTGCAGCAGCTATCACAGGAAGTACTTTTTTCTTTGCAATATCCTTTACTGCGTCAACACTTGTCGGTGCATACGTATAAAAGACGTTCTTTATTTTATTGCCTACATCAAAGTTTTCAATATCATCAACTGTAAGTGTTGTTGATGTGAAATCAACAGGATTATTCTCATTAAAATCAATGAGTCTTACTCCCCTTTTCTTGCCCGGACCATAAACATTGAATCCGCAACCCTGAGTGTATCCCAATTTCATTCCGTTATACTCACCAATAAATGAATTGTTATGGTCATGACCGAAAAGCATCAGGAAGACGTCACCTTTTTCGTTCATTACATTGAATTCTCCGCCATTTTCATTAGGAACACTTGGTGTTTCACCTATAAATGAACGTTCATCTATTTGAACTCTCTCAGGATTCATAGCAAAGTATTTTCCTTCCCATTCACGGAATCCTTGAGCACTATTTGGAGTTCCTTTAGGCACTTCCATCAAAAGCTCATATATTTCATTTACAGGAATGTGCTGAAATACAACGGAAGGAACATAGTCACCATTTACCTCTCTAAGGCTGTCTCTTGTGTTTTTATACCATTCAAGCTGATTTTCATGCACGTTGTCACAAGTGCCGTCCATAGTGGCTGTAAGGCTATCTAAAAGGTAAACATTAAGCTTTGTTTTACCGTCTTCACCTTTTATTTCAAGATTATGGTTGCAGTATCCGTCAATCTCGTCATCCGCATTAAAAGCTAAACAGTTTTCATGAGAAGAATAAATCTCCAACTGCTCTTTTTTTGAAATCGAAAAAGCCTGGTCATCATGGTTACCAAATACAAACGTAAAAGGTATTCCTGTTTCATCAAGTGGTGTCAAGAATTTATTAATACATTCTGTAACCTTTTTCTTATTGTCGCCACCCATAAGATTGAAGCCGTAACCCTTAACCTGGTCACCTGTAAATACCACAAGGTCAGGTTGAGCAATTTTGAGTGCTTCACGTATAAATCGTACAGTTGCATCTGATGTTCTCTGTGTATCCTGAACATCAGCAATCTGCATAATTCTGAATTTACCATTATTGAACTTAAGTTCCATTATATCACCTCAATATTGTTATTTTATCATAATTAAATGTAAATAACAACACGAAAAAAGTAAACAAAAATATAAAAGTCTTATGAATAAATTGTCATACCATATATAAAAAGGCTCCCTCGCATTTAACGAGAGAGCCATAAATATTTTTATAAACGAATTATTTAAGGTTAGCCTTGAGTGTTTCAAGTTCTTCCTTAAGTGTTTCAGGAAGCTTGTCACCGAACTTAGCATAGAATTCTCCGATTCCTTCTGCTTCGTTTGCCCAGAGAGTCTTATCAACGTCAAGGATGCTTTCAAGTGATTCGAGTGAAACTTCACCTTCAAGACCTTCGATATTGATATCCTTAGCGTATGGAAGGTAACCGATAGCTGTTTCCTGAGCATCTACTTCGTTTTCGCAACGCTTGATAATCCATTCGAGAACACGAAGGTTATCACCGAAACCTGGCCACATGAAGTTGCCTTCATCGTCTTTTCTGAACCAGTTAACATTGAAGATTTTTGGAGCCTTGTCAGCATCAAGAGTCTTACCAATGTTAATCCAGTCCTGCCAGTAGTCACCCATGTTGTAACCACAGAATGGAAGCATAGCCATTGGGTCACGACGAACAACACCTACTGCACCAGCTGCAGCTGCTGTTGTTTCAGAAGCCATGATTGAACCAACGAATACACCGTGGTTCCAGTCACGTGACTGATATACGAGTGGAGCAAGCTTTGCACGACGGCCACCGAATACGAAAGCTGAGATTGGAACACCTGCAGGATTTTCGAATTCAGAGCTGATGCAAGGACAGTTAACAGCAGGAGCTGTGAAACGGCTGTTTGGATGAGCAAGGTTCTTACCTTCTGCTTTCCATTCAACACCATTTGTTTCGATACCTGTCCATTCAACTGCATTTACAGGAGGATTCTTGTCAAGACCTTCCCACCAAACTGTATTGTCATCAAGGTTACGAGCAACGTTTGTGAAGATTGTGCCCTTCTTTGTTGAAGCAAGAGCATTTGGATTTGACTTAACATTTGTACCAGGTGCAACACCGAAGAAACCGTTTTCAGGGTTGATAGCGTAAAGACGACCGTCAGCACCCTTTCTAATCCAAGAAATATCGTCACCTACACACCATACTTTGTAACCCTTTGAAAGGTATCCTTCTGGTGGAATAAGCATAGCAAGGTTTGTCTTACCACATGCTGATGGGAAAGCAGCACAGATGTACTTAACTTCACCCTTTGGATTTTCGATACCAAGGATAAGCATGTGTTCAGCCTGCCAACCTTCGTTCTTACCCTGATATGAAGCAATACGAAGAGCAAAGCACTTTTTACCAAGAAGAACGTTTCCGCCGTAACCTGAGTTTACTGAAATGATTGTGTTATCTTCAGGGAACTGGCAAATCCATCTCTTTTCAGCGTCGATGTCGCAACGGCAATGAAGACCACGAACCCAGTCGTAGCTTTCGTCACCGAAAGCTTCCATAACCTTTGCGCCAACACGAGTCATGATTACCATGTTAAGAACAACGTAGATTGAGTCTGTAAGTTCGATACCTACTTTTGCAAGAGGTGAACCAACAGGGCCCATTGAGTAAGGGATAACATACATTGTTCTGCCCTTGTAGCTGTCCTTAGCAATATCATAAAGCATAGCATATGCCTTTTCAGGGTCCATCCAGTGGTTAGTTGGACCTGCATCTTCTTCTTTCTTTGAGCAGATAAGAGTTCTGTCTTCAACTCGAGCAACGTCGTTAACTGCTGTCTTATGATAGTAGCAGTCAGGAAGAAGTTCCTGATTGAGTTTTACGAGTTCGCCTGTTGAGCAAGCTTCTGCACGAAGAGCTTCAATCTGTTCTTCACTACCGTCAATCCAAACGATGTTGTCTGGCTTAACAAGTTCTACCTGTTTGTCAATCCACTCAAGAATTGACTTGTTCTTTGTGAGTGCCATAATAGTTAACTCCTTTATATAAATTTCATATTGATACCAAAATAAGTCAATCTCACCTATTTTGAATAATTATATACCAAATCCTGCATTTTTTCAATAGTTAAAATGATAACAATTTGTCAATAATCTGTTACCGTTTTCTGTATATAATATATACAAATATATAAAAAACTTAATTTTCGTAGTCTTTTTCTATATCAGCGGTAGCCTTACCATTTAAGTCCATATGGGCAATCGTACCCTTTGAAAATTCAAAATAGCCTTGTGCACCTACCATTGCACCGTTATCACCACAGAGAGATAAATCAGGCAAATATAAATCCCAGCCTTTTTCCTCTGCCAATTTTTCCATACGACTGCGAAGAACAGAATTTGCAGAAACACCACCTGCAAGTACAAGAGTTTTTTCGTTATGCATTTCCATAGCCTTGATAGTGTTATCAGCAAGACAATTTACAACAGCGTTTATAAATGATGCACCAACATCCGCTGTTTCAAGTGTTTCACCTTTTTGTGTTGCATTATGAACAAGGTTGATAACGGATGTTTTAAGTCCTGAAAAGCTGAAATCAAGAGGACTGCCATCAACTCGTGGTTTTGGGAATTTATACTTAGTATTATCTCCATGTTTTGAAATTTTATCAAGATTTACACCACCGGGATATGGAAGTCCCAATGTACGGGCTGCTTTATCCATAGCCTCACCTGCTGCATCATCACGAGTACGACCCACAACTTCAAAATCCGTATAGTCATTTACCTGGCAAAGCAATGTGTTACCACCTGATACAACAAGGCACATAAAAGGTGGTTTCAAATCCTTATGAGTAATGTAATTTGCTGCAATATGTGAACGAAGATGGTGCACAGGAATCAATGGTTTACCGCTTGCCAATGACAGACCTTTTGCATAATTCACACCAACAAGCAAAGCACCTATAAGTCCCGGTGCATATGTTACTGCGATTCCGTCAATATCATCGAGATTGCAGTCAGCATCATTTAATGCTTTTTCAACAACTGCAGAAATGTTTTCCGTATGTAATCTTGATGCGATTTCAGGCACAACACCACCAAAGACTTTATGCTTTTCAATCTGTGTTGATACTGCATTTGACAACACATTTCTACCATCCTCAACAACTGCAGCAGCAGTTTCGTCACATGAACTTTCAATTGCTAAAATTTTCATAGTTATTCCTCTAAATAATAAGTATAGATTAAGGCGTTTTCAGTTGGTTTAGAATAGAAATTCTTTCTTTCACCAATCAATTTAAATCCGCATTTTTCGTAAAGTGCTATTGCATTTTCATTGGATTTTCGCACTTCAAGAGTAATGAAAAATGCTTTTTCAACTTCACTTTGTTTAATCAGGTGATTCACGAGAATTTTTCCGTAGCCCTTACCACGACACTCCTTATTTACTGCAACATTTGTGATATAAACCTCGTTGCAAATGTTATTTGACCCAATGTACCCAAGGAGCTTTTCATCATCACGCAATACATAAAATCTTGCAGTTTCATTTGTCAGCTCATCCCTTAATGATGCTTCACTCCAAGGCTCAGAAAAACACTCTTTTTCTAGATCTGCAATTTCCTTTATGTCACTTTCCTGCATCTCACGGATGACAACTGTATTCTGAATCTTTTTAATAATTTCAGGAAATTTGCTTTCAATCTGTTTTGCACATTCCTCATAAGCTTCAATTGGTCTGCCATAAGGGTCAGCCACATCCAGAACAACGATTTTGTTTTCGTCACAATGTCTTAAAAGAACTTGCTTATGAGAATCACTCATACAACAAAACAAGTCAGTTGTAAGTAAATGTTCAGGATTTATATTTCTTGCTCTGTGACCTGAAATATCAACACCTCTGCTACCTGCAACAAGAATTGAATTTATGCTCACATCATCACCGGGAAATGCACCAACCCCTGCACTTCCTACCTCGATATCATTTATACTATTCTCTTTTAAATATTTCTTAAATAATCCCTCAGCCAAGGGACTTCTGCAAGTGTTCCCACTGCATATAAACATTATTTTTTTCATAATTAATCCTTAGCATCGTACCAAGTTTTGCCTGTATTTACATCTGCACGAAGTCTTACCTTCATTTCACAAGCATTTTCCATTTCTTCCTGAAGAATTTTAGCGGCTTTTTCTATTTCGTTTTCAGGTGCCTCAACAATCAATTCGTCGTGTACCTGTAAAATAAGTTTTGCATCCATTTTTTCTTCTTTAAGACGGTTATACACTCTAACCATGGCAATTTTGATAATATCTGCTGCTGTGCCCTGAATAGGCATATTTCTTGCAACTCTTTCACCGAATGCTCTTAACATTCCGTTTGATGAATTGAGTTCAGGCAAATATCTTCTTCTGCCCCAAAGTGTTGAAACATAACCTTTTTCTTTCGCATCATTTGCAACTGTTTCCATATACTTGTCAACACCTGCGTAGTGACGAAGGTATCCCTTGATATATTCATCAGCCTCTTTTCGTGTAACACCGATATCCTTTGCAAGGGAAAATGCACCGATACCGTAAACGATACCGAAATTAACTGCTTTTGCACGACTTCGCATAAGTAGTGTAACCATCTGGACAGGCATATTGAACACCTGCGATGCAGTTACAGTATGAATATCAACCTCATCATTAAAGGCTTTGAGCATTTCTTCATCATCAGCAATATGTGAAAGTACACGAAGCTCAATCTGTGAGTAGTCAGCGTCTGCTAAAAGACTACCTTCTTTTGCTATGAAGAATTTTCTCATTTCTCTGCCGATTTCCTTACGGACAGGAATATTCTGAAGATTTGGTTCAGTTGAAGAAATTCGTCCTGTTCTCGTTTCGGTCTGAATAAATGATGAATGAATTCTTCCATCTTCACCAATTACTTTCAATAATCCTTCACAATATGTTGAATAGAGCTTTGAAAGTGTTCTGAACCATAATATTTTATCGATTATAGGATTTTCATTCTGCAAGCTTTCTAAAACATCTGCATTTGTTGAATATCCGCTTTTTGTCTTTTTCTTTGCAGGGAGTCCCATTTTTTCAAAGAGAATTACTCCAAGCTGTTTTGGTGAATTAATATTAAACTCCTCACCTGCAAGTTCATAAATTTCACTCTGAATACTCTTTAGCTCTCCACTGATTTTTTCTGTAAATTCTGCAATTCCTTTACGGTCCACCATAAAGCCAAGGTGTTCCATAGATGCCAATACTTCTGCCAATGGCATTTCCACATTGTAAAGGAGATATTCCTGACTGTTTGCCTCAATTTCTGTCAGAAGTCGTGTGCTTACAGATTTCATTACTGCACAGTCAACGGCAAGTGGCAATTCGGTTTTTACCTTTGGAATTGGTGCTTTGTATTCCTCACAAAGTCGTAAAGGATTGTATCCGTTTGCTGACGGATTGAGAATATATCCTGCAAGAGATGTATCAAGTGCCATACTCTTGATTTCAATGGTATTCATAAAGGCAAAACGGTATAAGAGTTTGGAATTATCTGTATATTTCTTGATATTTTCATCTTCAAGAATTGTCTTTACAAACTCAAAATAGCCAAAATGCATTGGTTCAAGGTGATATACAGCATTATCACAAAGGAAGCAGAATTGAGGGTTGTCCAAATCCTTATAATCAGCGGTAAAATACGCACTGTTTTCTGCTTTTATTTTGTTTAAAAGGTCGTTTGTATCAAAATCAGAAACAAATTCAAGCTCTTTTGTCTTTTCCTCTTTCTTCTCAACAGAAGTTGGTGCTGAGAAATTAAGTTTTTCAATAATTTTGAACATTTCAAGGTCAGCAAGCATTGCTCTTGCTTTTTGTTCATCAACATTCTGCACACGCAAATCATTAAGGTCACATTCAATAGGTACATTGTTAATTATTGTTCCGAGAGTGTAACTTAAGAATGCTTTTTCTTTATCGTTTAAAAGCTTGTTTTTAAGGTTTTCCTTGATTTCAAGAGTGTCAATATTATCGTAGATATTTTTAATTGTACCGAATTTCTGAATCAAATCTCCTGCTGTTTTCTGACCAACACCTGCAACACCGGGGATACAGTCGGACGCGTCACCCTGAAGTGCCTTAATGTCAATCATCTGTATTGGTGTTACGCCATACTCATCCATAATTCGAGCAGGAGTGTATGTTTCAGTTGTAGTTGTACCCATTTTTGTATGAGGAAGTAAAACTGTAACATTATCACGGATTAACTGGAATGAGTCACGGTCGCCTGTTGCAATATAGCACTCATTACCGTCTTTACACATTTCTGCAACTGTACCGAGAATATCGTCAGCTTCATAGCCTTCAAGAGATATGATTTTATAACCCAAGGCAACCAAAAGTTCCTTGAGTACAGGCAACTGTTCTGCCAATTCAGGCGGCATTCCGTGACGATTTGCCTTGTATCCGTCATACATCTTGTGACGGAAAGTAGGAGCCGATACGTCAAAAGCTGCCGCAACATAGTCGGGGTTTATTTCGTCAAAATATTTAAAGAAAATATTCAAAAATCCAAAAATCGCATTGGTATTAAGCCCATCTTTGTTTGTAAGAGGGCGTACCGCATAAAATCCACGGTTCACTATACTGTTTGCATCTAAAATCAATAACTTTTTCAT